>NZ_JBFBEE010000008.1:0-338879 GCF_040683555.1 Streptomyces sp. NPDC093510 | reverse complement strand
GAGGGCTGCCACGAGATGGTGAACGTGATCCGCTCACCCGGCGAGACCGTGAAGTCGGCGTAGGTCGTGAGGTCCTTGCCGTAGGTCTCGGCGGTCGTGTCCAGCCAGACCGAGTCGGGGCCCGCGACGGCCACCGTCCGCCCGTCGAACTTGTGTACCCAGGGCACCACGCGGCCGTAACTGAACCGCATCCGCAGGGCCGAGTGCATCGGCACCCGGCCGCTGACGCCCTCGACGATCCGCACCAGCTGCGGGGCGTCGGCGTCGCGCGGCGGCATGAAATCGATCACGCGGACCGTGCCGCGCGGCGTGTCCCACTCGGATTCCAGCACCAGTGAGTCGCCGCGGTACGTGCGGCGCGCGGCAGTGGGGGGCTGCGCGTCGGGGCTGTACGCGGGCCCGAGGCGCCAGAAGCCGTGCTCCTCGGTGCCCAACAGGCCGGCGAAAACGGCGTGGGAGTCGAAGCGGGGCAGGCACAGCCAGTCGACTGTGCCGTCCCGGCAGACCAGTGCGGCGGTCTGCATGTCTCCGATGAGTGCGTAGTCCTCGATGCGCCCGGCCACGTCTATCTCCAGTCGAACGGCCACGTTCGCCCCGCGGGGCGCTTACAAATCAGCGGTCAAGTGATCGTTGACGAGCGCTTGTTCCGGGTGCAAGGCGGGATGTGCCGTGTGCCGGAGGGGCTCGGCAGCGAGTGTTTGAGCAGGATACGACGCACCCCGGTGATCTGCGCGCCCCTCCCGGCAACGATGCTGCGCCGAACGGGTGAGCGCCAGGTGAGAGCGGGTGCGCCGGGGAAAAACCTGGGGCGTGCGGGTCTGGTGACGGATATGTGTGCACCTGGTGGCGGTGCGTGGCCGGAAGCAGGCTCCTTCGGGCGCTGATACCCTGGTAGCCCGTGAGCCGGTGGTCATAGAACCCCCGAACCGCAGCGACGGCACCTCCCCGAATCCCTGGTGAGGACGCCGGTACGCACCTCCAGACCGCGACCACGGGAGCCCCCTCTTGGCCATGCAGCCCGCTGCTTTCCGAAACAGCACAGCCACGACGACCAAGCACATCTTCGTCACCGGGGGTGTCGCCTCCTCTCTCGGCAAGGGTCTGACGGCGTCCAGTCTGGGCGCGCTGCTCAAGGCTAGGGGCTTGCGCGTCACGATGCAGAAGCTCGACCCGTACTTGAACGTGGACCCGGGCACGATGAACCCCTTCCAGCACGGTGAGGTGTTCGTCACCAACGACGGCGCCGAGACCGACCTGGACATCGGCCACTACGAGCGCTTCCTCGACGTCGACCTCGACGGCTCGGCGAACGTGACCACCGGCCAGGTCTACTCGCAGGTGATCGCCAAGGAGCGGCGCGGCGAGTACCTGGGCGACACCGTCCAGGTCATCCCGCACATCACCAACGAGATCAAGCACCGCATCCGCCGGATGGCGACCGACGACGTCGACGTCGTGATCACCGAGGTCGGCGGCACGGTCGGCGACATCGAGTCGCTGCCGTTCCTGGAGACCGTCCGCCAGGTCCGCCACGAGGTCGGCCGCGACAACGTCTTCGTCGTGCACATCTCGCTGCTGCCCTACATCGGCCCCTCCGGCGAGCTGAAGACCAAGCCGACCCAGCACTCCGTCGCCGCCCTGCGCAACATCGGTATCCAGCCGGACGCGATCGTGCTGCGAGCCGACCGCGAGGTGCCGACCGCCATCAAGCGCAAGATCTCGCTGATGTGCGACGTCGACGAGGCCGCCGTGGTCGCCGCCATCGACGCCAAGTCGATCTACGACATCCCGAAGGTCCTGCACACCGAGGGCCTCGACGCCTACGTCGTGCGCAAGCTCGACCTGCCCTTCCGCGACGTCGACTGGACCCAGTGGGACGACCTCCTCGACCGGGTGCACAACCCGAAGCACGAGGTCACCGTCGCGCTCGTCGGCAAGTACATCGACCTGCCCGACGCGTACCTCTCGATCACCGAGGCGATGCGCGCCGGCGGCTTCGCGAACAAGGCCCGCGTCAAGGTCAAGTGGGTCACCTCGGACGACTGCAAGACGCCCGCGGGCGCCAAGAAGCAGCTCGGCGACGTCGACGCGGTCCTGATCCCCGGCGGCTTCGGCGACCGCGGCGTGAAGGGCAAGATCGGCGCGATCCAGTACGCCCGCGAGAACAAGGTGCCGCTGCTCGGCATCTGCCTGGGCCTGCAGTGCATCGTCATCGAGGCCGCCCGCAACCTCGCGGACATCCCCGACGCGAACTCGACCGAGTTCGACGCGGCCACCGGCCACCCGGTGATCTCCACCATGGCCGAGCAGCTCGACATCGTCGCCGGTGAGGGCGACATGGGCGGCACGATGCGCCTTGGCATGTACCCGGCCAAGCTCGCCGAGGGCTCCATCGTGCGCGAGGTGTACGAGGACAAGGAGTACGTGGAGGAGCGTCACCGCCACCGCTACGAGGTGAACAACTCCTACCGCGCCGACCTGGAGAAGAAGGCCGGCATCCAGTTCTCCGGCACCTCCCCGGACGGCAAGCTCGTCGAGTACGTCGAGTACCCGCGCGAGGTCCACCCCTACCTGGTCGCCACCCAGGCGCACCCGGAGCTGCGTTCGCGCCCGACGCGCCCGCACCCGCTCTTCGCCGGTCTCGTGAAGGCCGCCGTCGAGCGCCAGCAGGGCCAGCACAAGTCCGGCGGCAAGTCGGGCAAGTAACACCGGAGCGATACGGTTGCCGGGGTGTGCGTCTTCCGAGGCGCGCACTCCGGTTTCTTTTTGCACGTGTGGGAGGACAGGGCACATGACGATCAAGGACACCGCCGAGGAGTGGCAGGTCACGGCCACGGAGACCCCGTTCGTCGGGAACAAGACCTCCGTACGCACCGACGACGTGGTCATGCCCGACGGAACCGTCGTCCGGCGCGACTACCAGGTCCACCCCGGCTCCGTCGCCGTCCTCGCGCTCGACGGCGAGGGCCGCGTCCTGGTCATCCGCCAGTACCGCCACCCGGTCCGCGAGAAGCTCTGGGAGATCCCCGCGGGCCTCCTCGACATCCCCGGCGAGAACCCGCTGCACGCCGCCCAGCGCGAGCTCTACGAAGAGGCGCACGTCAAGGCCGAGGACTGGCGTGTCCTGACCGACGTCTACACCACCCCCGGCGGCTGCGACGAGGCCGTGCGGATCTTCCTCGCCCGCGATCTGTCCGAGGCGGAGGGCGAGCGCTTCGAGGTCTCCGAGGAGGAGGCCGACATGGAGCTCGCCCGGATTCCCCTCGACGAGCTCGTCCGCGGTGTGCTCGCCGGTGAGCTGCACAACAACTGCCTGGTGGTGGGCGCCCTCTCGCTGCACGCGGCCCTGAACGGCGACGGACTCGACGCGCTGCGCCCGGCCGAGGCGCCCTGGCCGGCCCGCCCCTTCGAGGCGTAGGACCCTCGGGACGCGGAGCCGTTCGGTATGGCGATATGACGATCTGTTGATCCGATCGGGCGACTTGTGCGTGCTGCGCGACCCGAAGCGCCACAGGGCCTGAACTAGGCTCTGAAAGCGTCCCGCCCGGAGTCCCGGCGGGCTCGTGCGCAGCGGACGGGAGCGTGGCCCGTGACGGATCAGGCGGTCGACACGGACGGTGCGGCGGCGGGCGGCGCGGTGCCGCCCCCCGCGAGTGCCTCCCTGCAGCCGACGAGGACTCAGTTCGTCGGCAGACGCCGGGAACTGAAGGAACTCCGCGCCGACATCGACCGGGCGGGCCTCGACACCCTCGCGGGCCGCAAGGCCCCCCGCGCGCGCGTGCTGCTGATCGCGGGCCGCCCCGGCTCGGGCCGCACCTCGCTCGCGGAGGAACTCGCCCGGCAGGTCGCCGCCGACTACCCCGACGGGGTGCTGCGCGCCCGCCTCACGGAACCCGACGGCAACCGGGTGCCCACGGAGCGCACCGCCCGCGAACTCCTCGGCGCCCTGGACGTGCCCGCACCACCGGGAGCCGCCGAGGACGACCTCGCCGAGATCCTCAGGGACGCGCTGTCCGGACGCAGGGCGCTGCTCCTCCTCGACGACGCCGCGGACGCCGAGCAGGTCGACCCGCTGCTCCCGGACACTCCCGACTGCCTGGTCGTCGCGGTCTCCGAGGGCCCGCTCACCGGCATCCCCGACGTGCGGCCGTGCACGCTCGGGGGCCTGGACAAGGCGGCCGCCGTCGAGCTCCTTGCCCGCGCCGCCGGGCCCGTCCGCATCACCGTCGACCCGGGCTCCGCGGAGTCCCTGGTCGAGGCGTGCGCGGCGCATCCGGCGGCGCTCGTCCTCGCCGGCGGCTGGCTCGCGGCGCGGCCCAAGGCGGCCGTCGCCGACCTCGCCAAACGGGTGCACGACCTGCCCGACGAGGGCTCGGCCCTCGCGCGTGTCTTTGCCCACACCTACGCCTCGCTGCCCGCGGCCGCCGCGCGGATACTGCGCTTCCTCTCCCTCGCTCCGGCCGGTGACGTCGACCCGCACACCGCCTCCGCGCTCGCGGGCTGCTCGGTCTCCGCGGCCGGGACCACGCTCGACGACTTCGTGGCGCTAGGGCTGGTGCGGAGCGTCGCCTCCCCGCTCCCGCAGTACGAGGTGCCCGGCTGCCTGGTGCCGCTGCTGCGGGCGCGCACCGGGAGCCAGGACCGTCCGGCGGAGATCCAGCTGGCCAGGGCGCGGATGCTGGAGCGGACCGTGCGTCTGCTGCAGTCCTGCCGGGCCGTCACGGAGCCGGACGCCTCGGCCGCCCGCAAGAAGCTCGCCGGGCTGCCGCGCGCCCTGCGCTTCCCCGGCCCGCCCGCCGCCGCCGAGTGGCTGCGCGTCCGGCAGCCCGCGCTGCTCGCCTCCGCCCGGCTCGCGGTGGCCGACGGCGAGCTCGACACCCTCGCGCGGCGCCTGATGGCGGCCCTGGTCCGGGCCCTGGTCGCGCACCGCGGCACCGAGGACGCGGCTCCCGAGCTGTACGGAATCCACCGTCTTGTCCTGGACGTGGCCGAGCGGCGGAACCTGCCGCGCGAGCAGGCGGCCGCACTGCTGAACCTCGCGGACCTCGACGCGCGGACGGGCCGGACACGGGACGCGCTGGCCCGCTACCGCGCGGCGCTGGACGCGGGACGCGCGGCGAACGATCCGTACGCGACCGGGCGCGCGATGGAATCCGTAGGCGGCGCGTATCAGGAGCTGGGGGACTGGCCGCGGGCCTCCGACTGGTTCGGCAGGGCGCTGGCCCAGCGCCTGGCCCGCGGCGAGCGCGCGGACGCCGCCCGCTTGTACGGCCGGATCGGCGCGGTGCACACCTACGCGGGTCGCTACGGAGAGGCGCTGCGCAACTGGAGCTCGGCGGTCACCGGGCACCGCAAGAACGGCGATGTGGCCGCCCAGGCAAGGGCGTTGAGCGAGATGGCCCGCGTGCAGGAGTACGCGGGACGGCCCGAGGAGTCGTTGCGTACCTGCCAGGAAGCCGTGGAGCTGGCGCGGCACGCCGAGGACGTCCGACTCCAGGCGGCGCTGCAGCTCCGTCTCGCGGACACCTTGGAGCGGCTCGGCGACCCGGCGGCCGCCCGGCTGCACCGCAGCGCGGCCGAGCGCATGCTGGGAACCGAGCTCCTCCAGGGTGCGAGGCTTGAAACGAATGGCGGACCGGAGCCTTCCGCCTGCGAAATCCGTAGTGCATCTGCGGAAGATTGAAGTATTGAAAGGCTAGACAGCGAGAAATCCTTCATTAGACTGGCTCCGCCGCATACCTCTGCGGTGTCTCCCGCTGCGCCCCCACGCGCACCGGTATGCGTTGCATTGCCCGAGATATCCCCTGAGCCAAGGACCGTGATCGACGATGAAGGTCGGCATCCCCCGCGAGGTCAAGAACAACGAGTTCCGGGTGGCCATCACCCCCGCCGGTGTGCACGAGCTGGTGCGCCACGGCCACCAGGTCGTCATCGAGCGGAACGCCGGCGTCGGCTCCTCGATCACGGACGCCGAGTACGTCTCGGCCGGTGCCACGATCCTGGACACCGCCGACGAGGTCTGGGCCACCGCGGACCTGCTCCTGAAGGTCAAGGAGCCCATCGCTGAGGAGTACCACCGCCTCCGCAAGGACCAGACGCTCTTCACCTACCTCCACCTGGCCGCCTCCAAGGAGTGCACCGACGCGCTCCTGGAGTCGGGCACGACCGCCATCGCGTACGAGACGGTGGAGACCGCGAACCGCGCGCTCCCGCTGCTCGCCCCGATGTCCGAGGTCGCGGGCCGCCTGGCTCCGCAGGTCGGCGCCTACCACCTGATGGCCGCCAACGGCGGCCGCGGTGTCCTGCCGGGCGGCGTCCCGGGCGTCGCCGCGGGCAAGGCCGTCGTCATCGGCGGCGGCGTCTCCGGCTGGAACGCTGCGCAGATCGCCATCGGCATGGGCTTCCACGTGACCCTGCTCGACAAGGACATCAACAAGCTCAAGGAAGCCGACAAGATCTTCGGCACGAAGATCCAGACCGTCGTCTCCAACGCCTTCGAGCTGGAGAAGGCCTGCCTGGAGGCCGACCTCGTCATCGGTGCCGTCCTCATCCCGGGCGCCAAGGCCCCGAAGCTGGTCACCAACGAGCTCGTCTCGCGCATGAAGCCGGGAAGTGTCCTTGTCGACATCGCGATCGACCAGGGCGGCTGCTTCGAGGACTCGCACGCCACCACGCACGCCGAGCCGACCTTCCCGGTCCACAACTCGGTCTTCTACTGCGTCGCCAACATGCCCGGCGCGGTCCCGAACACCTCGACGTACGCGCTGACCAACGCGACGATGCCGTACATCGTGTCGCTGGCGAACAACGGCTGGGTCGAGGCGCTGCGCCGCGACCACGCGCTCGCCCTGGGTCTCAACACCCATGACGGCAAGGTCGTTTACAAGGAGGTCGCGGAGGCTCACGGTCTCGACCACGTCGAGCTGGAGTCGCTCCTCGGCTGAACCTGACCGCTTTCGTCAACGAAAGTCGTCAATCTCACGCCCGCGGCCGGACCTTGAGAGGGGTCCGGCCGTACGCGTATCGGTGCGGACACGCTCAACTGGCCTTGAACGTAACCCTTTAACCGTTTCGCCCACCCCGGTAGCGCGGCGATGGCGAGCCGCACGCCCTTGACACAAGGGTGTTCCATTGCCGACACATCGGGCCGGGTCCGGCGGATTGTGTTGCTGTGGACCGGTGACACGCCATAGAGTCGCCAACCGTCGGCATGGTGCCACGCTGACCTATCGAGAAATTTCCTGGTCACCAAGGAGGTAAGACGACTTGTGAATGAGTCGACATTTGCTCCCGGGGGTGGTCAACCAGGAATGTCTGTACGGGACCAGGGTCCCGTGGGGCTCGAGGCCGTCGGCTCGGTCGCTGTCCGCACCTTCGAAGCCCGGCAGAGCCCCCAGCCGACACAGTCAGCACCCCAGAGCATGGATGGCCATCACGTGAACGCCATGGCCGGCGACCGGAGTGGCGATAACACCCACACCCACCTCGCCGACTACGAGGAACTGCCCCAGGGGCACTTCTACGACCCCGACGCCGAGTACGAGCCCGATCCGGAGTACGCGGCCACGCTCGCGCCCGACGCGGCCCGCCAGCGCCGCGAGCGCATCGGCCCCACGGGACGCCCGCTGCCGTACTTCCCGATCCCGGGCCCCCTGACCGACCACGGGCCCGCCAAGATCATCGCGATGTGCAACCAGAAGGGCGGCGTCGGCAAGACGACGTCGACCATCAACCTGGGCGCGGCCCTCGCGGAGTACGGACGCCGTGTCCTGCTCGTCGACTTCGACCCGCAGGGCGCCCTCTCCGTGGGCCTCGGGGTGAACCCGATGGAGCTGGACCTGACGGTCTACAACCTCCTCATGGAGCGCGGCATGTCCGCGGACGAGGTGCTCCTGAAGACGGCGGTCCCGAACATGGACCTGCTGCCCAGCAACATCGACCTGTCCGCGGCCGAGGTCCAGCTGGTGAGCGAGGTCGCGCGCGAGTCCACGCTCCAGCGCGCCCTGAAGCCGCTGATGCAGGACTACGACTACATCGTGATCGACTGTCAGCCCTCGCTCGGCCTGCTCACCGTGAACGCCCTGACGGCGGCTCACAAGGTGATAGTGCCGCTCGAGTGCGAGTTCTTCGCGCTGCGCGGTGTCGCCCTCCTGACGGAGACCATCGAGAAGGTCCAGGAGCGGCTCAACCCCGACCTGGAGCTCGACGGCATCCTCGCGACCATGTACGACTCCCGCACGGTGCACAGCCGTGAGGTGCTCGCGCGCGTGGTCGAGGCCTTCGACGACCACGTCTACCACACGGTCATCGGACGCACGGTCCGCTTCCCGGAGACCACGGTCGCCGGTGAGCCGATCACGACGTACGCCTCCAACTCGGTCGGCGCGGCCGCCTATCGCCAGCTCGCCAGGGAGGTGCTCGCC
Organism: Streptomyces sp. NPDC093510; assembly: GCF_040683555.1. NCBI lineage: Bacteria > Bacillati > Actinomycetota > Actinomycetes > Kitasatosporales > Streptomycetaceae > Streptomyces > Streptomyces sp. NPDC093510. The sequence goes on along the minus strand of NZ_JBFBEE010000008.1, from coordinate 330,456 downwards.
CGGTGTCACGCCGAGTGAGTCTGCCCGGGGCCGACGAGCTGTTCCGTACGACCGGGGGAATGGCGCTGCAGTCGTCGTCCCCGCGCCGCCAGGCGAACGGCGAGGCGAAGGTGCCCGCGCCGGCGGGCGAGAGCGACGAGACGGCGGCCTCGGCCGAGGACACCGCGGCGCAGGGCGAGGGCGGTGACCCCGCCGAACACGCGGCCACCGACGCGGAGTCGGGCTCCGGCGAGTCCCGCAGCCGTTCCGCGGGCGACGCCGAGAAGGGTTCCGGACGTCGCTCCTCGGGGGCGCAGGAAGGTTCGGCCGCCCAGGGCGGCGGCAAGTCCGGCTCCTCGACCGCGCAGGCGCGGCGGCGGGCGCGGGCGGCCAACCGGCGGCCCAGCGGGCGCGAGCGGCACGACGAGAAGATCACCGTGTACGTCTCCGCCGAAGAGCTGATGGACCTCGAGCACGCCCGGCTCGTGCTGCGCGGCGAGCACGGCCTCGCCGTCGACCGGGGGCGCATCGTGCGGGAGGCCGTCGCGGTCGTCCTCGCCGATCTGGAGTCCCGCGGGGACGCGAGCATTCTCGTACGACGGCTCCGCGGGCGGTAGGGGTACCGTTTCTGGCCTCATGGCCTCGAACAGTGAACCCGCACCGCCCCCGCCCGCCCGGCGCCGCGCCCTGGGGCGCGGGCCCGGGGCGGCTCCCGAGGAGCCTCCGGAGCCTGAGCGTGACCAGCCCGACGAGCCCGACCAGGCCGACGAGCCCGACCAGCCCGATGACGGGCGGTTCAAGGTGCGGCTCGCGAACTTCGAAGGGCCCTTCGACCTGCTGCTCCAGCTGATCTCGAAGCACAAGCTGGACGTCACCGAGGTCGCCCTGTCCAAGGTGACCGACGAGTTCATGGCGCACATCCGGGCGATGGGCGCCGACTGGGACCTGGACCAGACGACGGAGTTCCTGGTCGTCGCCGCCACCCTGCTCGACCTGAAGGCGGCGCGGCTGCTGCCCACCGCGGAAGTCGAGGACGAGGCCGACCTGGCGCTCCTGGAAGCCCGGGACCTGCTGTTCGCGCGGCTCCTGCAGTACCGCGCGTACAAACAGGTCGCGGACATCTTCAGCGGGCGGCTCGACGAGGAGGCGCGGCGCTACCCGCGGACCGTGGGGCTCGAACCGCACCACGCCGAGCTGCTGCCGGAAGTCGTCATCAGCATCGGGGCGGAAGGATTCGCCAAGCTCGCCGTGAAGGCGATGCAGCCCCGCGCGAAGCCGCAGATCTACGTCGAACACATCCACGCTCCGCTGGTCTCCGTGCAGGAGCAGGCCGGGCTCGTCGTCGCCCGGCTCAGGGAGCACGGGGAGACGAGCTTCCAGGTGCTCGTGGCGGACGCGGGGGACACCCTGACGGTCGTCGCCCGTTTCCTCGCCCTGCTGGAGCTGTACCGGGAGAAGGCCGTCGCCATGGACCAGGAGGACCCCCTGGGCGAGCTGATGGTGCGGTGGACGGGCGGGGACGGCGCAGAGGAGCCGACCGTGACCGACGAGTTCGACCGGGCCCCCGAGCCGATGGAGGAGAAGGCGTGAGCGAGCACCCCGTGGGCTCGGCCGGTGTCGCGGACCTGGAGCTGCGACCCGCTCTGGAAGCCGTTCTGATGGTCGTCGACGAGCCGGCCACCGAGGAGCATCTCGCGAAGATCCTGCAGCGGCCCCGGCGCGCCGTCGCCGACGCGCTGCGGGAGCTCGCGGACGAGTACACCGTGCAGAGGCGCGGCTTCGAGCTGCGGCTCGTCGCGGGCGGGTGGCGGTTCTACACCCGGCCCGAGTACGCGGCAGCCGTGGAGGGCTTCGTTCTCGACGGGCAGCAGGCGCGGCTCACCCAGGCGGCCCTTGAGACCCTCGCCGTCGTCGCGTACCGCCAGCCGGTCAGCCGTTCCCGGGTCTCCGCGGTGCGTGGCGTGAACTGCGACGGCGTGCTGCGCACCCTCCTCCAGAGGGGTCTGGTGGAGGAGGCGGGCGCGGAACCCGAAACAGGTGCGATCCTGTACAGGACGACGAACTACTTCCTGGAGCGGATGGGCCTGCGTGGCCTGGACGAGCTCCCGGAGCTCGCGCCCTTCCTCCCCGAGGCGGACGCGATCGAAGGGGAGACGCAGGAAGGCGTTCCGTCGTTCGACCCGGACGCACCCGATGCGCCGGGGTACGAGCACACCCAGGACACAGCCGACTAACGGACATTTGATGCGAAGCAGCAGCGGCAGGAACAGCAGCGGAAACAACGGCGGGAGCCGTGGTGGCAACAGCGGCGGCCGCGGCGGGAACGGCGGCGGACGCGGTAATCCCCGTGGCGCCGGCAACAACCGCGACGACAAGCAGGGCGGCAGCGGCCGTCCGAAGAAGCCGCGTCCGGAGGAGCGGCGCTACGACGTAGGTGCCGACGGCACGCACAACGGTCCGAAGTCGGGCCGTGGCGCCTCGGCGCGCGGTGGCGCCAAGGGCGGCCCCAAGCAGGGCCAGGGCAGCGGACGGGGGCGTTGGGCTCCGGCCACCTCCCGTGAGTACGACGCGCGGGCCGAGGAGCGCAACCGCGAGCGGTACGCGGGCAAGAAGGAAGTCAAGCTCCCGAAGACCTTCCCCGGCGCCGAGCAGGAGGGCGAGCGCCTGCAGAAGGTGCTCGCGCGCGCGGGCTACGGCTCGCGGCGTGCCTGTGAGGAGCTGGTCGAGGAGGCGCGCGTCGAGGTCAACGGCGAGATCGTCGTCGAGCAGGGCATGCGCGTCGACCCGGAGAACGACGAGATCAAGGTCGACGGTCTGACCGTGGCCACGCAGTCGTACCAGTTCTTCTCGCTGAACAAGCCCGCCGGCGTGGTCTCCACCATGGAGGACACCGAGGGCCGCCAGTGCCTGGGCGACTACGTGACCAACCGCGAGACGCGGCTGTTCCACGTGGGCCGGCTCGACACCGAGACCGAGGGCGTCATCCTCCTCACCAACCACGGCGAGCTGGCGCACCGCCTGACCCACCCCAAGTACGGCGTGAAGAAGGTCTACCTCGCGCACATCGTGGGCCCGATCCCGCGTGACCTGGGCAAGCAGCTCAAGGACGGCATCCAGCTGGAGGACGGGTACGCCCGCGCGGACCACTTCCGCGTCGTCGAGCAGACCGGCAAGAACTACCTGGTCGAGGTCACCCTCCACGAGGGCCGCAAGCACATCGTGCGGCGCATGCTCGCCGAGGCCGGGTTCCCGGTCGACAAGCTGGTGCGGGTGGCCTTCGGGCCGATCACCCTCGGCGACCAGAAGTCGGGCTGGCTGCGGCGGCTGTCCAACACGGAGGTCGGCATGCTGATGCAGGAAGTCGACCTGTAGGAATCGCTTGCCCGAACCACCCCCCTCTCTTTATAGTCAACGAGACTATAAAGAGAGGGGGGTGGTGGTGCATGCAGGGATACGACAAGTACGCCTTCGAGCCCTTCGCCGTCACCGTCGACCTGGCGGTGTTCACTGTCCGGGACGGCGCGCTGCACGTGCTGCTCGTCGAGCGCGGCCAGGAGCCGTACGCAGGGCGCTGGGCACTGCCCGGCGGATTCGTGCTCCCCGAGGAGTCGGCCGAGCAGGCCGCGGGGCGGGAGCTCGCCGAGGAGACCGGGATCGTGGACGTCACGGGGCTGCACCTGGAGCAGGTGCGCACCTACAGCGAACCGGACCGCGACCCGCGCATGCGGGTCGTCTCCGTCGCCTTCGCGGCGCTCGTCCCGGACCCGCCCGAGGTACGGGGTGGTGGTGACGCCGCCCGTGCCGCCTGGCTGCCGTACAGCCCGGCGACGTACCGGCCGCTCGCCTTCGACCACGACCGGATCCTCGCCGACGCCCACGACCGGGTCGGCGCCAAACTCGAGTACACCGGGCTCGCCACCGCGTTCTGCGCGCCCGAGTTCACGCTCGGCGAGCTGCGCCAGGTCTACGAGGCGGTGTGGGGCGCCGAGCTCGACCCCGCCAACTTCCGGCGCAAGGTCGTCGGCACGGCCGGGCTCGTCGAGGCGATCCCCGGCGCCGCCCGGCTGACCGGCGGACGGGGCAAGCCCGCGGCACTCTTCCGGGCCGGCACCGCCTCCGCCCTGCACCCGCCCCTGCTCCGCCCCGCCCCCGAAGGACAGCCCTCATGAAGCGTGCCGCCACCGGATCCCTCATCGGTCTCGCCGTCGGGGACGCGCTCGGCTTCCCGACCGAGTTCAACGACGTGCCGGCGATCCTCGCCAAGTGCGGGCCCTGGCGGGAGATGGAGCTGCCGAAACCGGCGTTCATCACCGACGACACCCAGATGACCCTCGCGCTGAGCCGCGCCCTGCGCACCGCCATGGACCGCGGCACGCTCGGCCCCAAGCGTCTTGAGCGGCCGCTGCGCGAGGAGTTCGTGGACTGGTATCAGTCGCCGGAGAACAACCGCGCGCCAGGCAACACCTGCCTGAAGGCCTGCTACCTCCTGAAGACCGGCAAGCCGTGGGAGGAGGCCAGTCAGATGCACTCCAAGGGCTGCGGCGCCAACATGCGCGTCGCGCCGCTCGGCCTCGTCCCCGGCCTGGACGACGGACAGCGGGCGGGCGCCGCCCAGCTGCAGTCCGCCTACACCCACGGCCACCCGACGGCGCTCGCCGCCTCCGACCTCACCGCCCACGCCGTACGGCTGCTCGCCGAGGGCGCCGAGCCGACGGGACTCGTCGGACTGCTGCGCTCGTACGCGTACGACAACCGCGAGACGTATCACGAGCGCTGGCTCGGCGAGCTGTGGAGGCGGGGCGGGGACGCGACGCCGCGGGCGTTCATGGCGCGCGGCTGGGACGAGTGCCTCGACGCGCTGGAGCGGCTCCGGGTCGCCCTGCGCTCGCCCTCGCCGGAGACCGACCCCTGCCTCGCCACCGGCGAGGGCTGGATCGCCGAAGAGGCGCTCACCACCGGCCTGCTGTGCTTCCTGCTCTTCGTCGACGAGCCGGTCACCGCGCTGCGCAGGGCCGCCTGCACGTCGGGGGACTCGGACTCGATCGCCTGCCTCGCGGGCGCCTTCGCGGGGGCACACCTCGGCGCGGACGCCTGGCCGGCGGAGTGGGCGGGGCGTATCGAACACGGGGCCGAGCTCCAGGAGTTCGGGGCGCTCTGGGACGCTTGAGGGATGACTGTGGACCTGGGCCCCGACCTGGACATCGACCTCACCTCCGTCGTCGCCGAGCAGACCGACCCGCTGCTCTTCGCGACGGTCTCCGGAGCGCACCTGTACGGCTTCCCGTCCCGGGACTCGGACGTGGACCTGCGCGGGGTGCACCTGCTGCCCGTGACCGACCTGGTGGGGCTCAGGGAACCGGACGAGACCCGGTCCAGGATGTGGGACCGTGACGGGGTCGAGATGGACCTCGTCACGCACGACCTGCGCAAGTTCGTACGGCTGATGCTGCGGAACAACGGCTACGTCCTGGAGCAGTTGCTCTCCCCGTTGGTCGTCCACACCACCGACGCCCACGCGGAACTCGTCGCGCTGGCCCCGGCCGTCATCACCAGCCACCACGCCCACCACTACCGCGGGTTCGCAGGGACCCAGTGGCGGCTCTTCGAGAAGAACGGCGAGCTCAAGCCGCTGCTCTACACGTTCAGGGTGCTGCTGACCGGCATCCACCTGATGCGCTCCGGGCGGCTCGTCGCCCATCTGCCCACACTGCTGGGCGAGGTGCCGGCCGCCCCCGCGTACCTGCCGGAGCTGATCGCCGCCAAGAGCGCGGCCGAGCACGGCGGCGCCGATGTGGAGCACGCGCGCGTGGCCGACGACGTGGAGCGGCTGCACGTCCTCCTCGACGAGGCGCAGGCGGACTCAGTCCTGCCGGGGGCCCACACGGCGTACGACGTCCTGCACGACCTCGTCGTCCGCGTGCGGCTCCAGGGGATTCAGGGCTGACGCCCGGCGCGTACGGAACAGGAAGTCGGCGATCCGCTCCCGGTCGGGCTCCGGCGGGAGCGGGCTGTGCTCGGCCGCCGCCTCCGCCTCGGCCGCGAGGCGGTTCATCCAGGACTCGACCTCCGGCCAGGACATCTCGCCGCGCTTGACCGCGAGCAGCCGCTCGCGCTGATCGCCGACGTCGATCGTCAGCTCGCCGGTGCGCAGCAGGTCGCCGCAGGACATCAGCAGCCTCAGCAGGTGCATCGCGTGCTTCCAGCGCGGGGCGCCCTGGGTGCGGACGTCCGCGTCCAGCTTCTTGCGCTGGCCCAGCGCGTAGCGCGCGAACGTGTCGTGGGCCTGGCAGGAGAGGAACGCGCCGCGCAGCGCGAGCAGTTCGCGGCCGGTGTCGGTGACGTGCTCCACGAGCGGGGAGTGCAGGCACTCCAGGACGTTCGGGTTGGCGCGCAGCGCGAGCTCGCAGAAGCGCTCCAGCTCCCAGCTGAACTGCTCGTCGGCGGGACCGTCCACATGCGTCGGGGGCTTCTCGAAGCGCCAGAACAGCGGTGTGGGGGCCAGGAAGATGCCCCTGCGGTCGGTGTCGCTGCCGTCCGTGGCCAGGCCGAAGGCGCGCGAACCCATCACGCAGGAGTAGACCGTGTGGTGGCGTACCAGGTCCTGGGGGTGCATGCGGCGAGCGTACGGCCCCCGATCGGCCCAAGCGGCGACAGGGGCGATTCACGCGGCATCGGCGCGCTGGATAGGCTTACCGTCCACATATTGCGCATGCGGTACGACAAGGGGCAGTGACGTGGCGGTACGAGCGGTCCGGGGCGCCGTCCAGCTGGAGAGGGACGAGCCCGGACACATGGGCGAGCAGGTCGGCGCGCTGCTCACCGCCGTCCTGGAGCGGAACGGGCTGACAGCCGAGGACCTGATCAGCATCTGGTTCACGGCCACGCCCGATCTGCACTCCGACTTCCCCGCTGCCGCCGCCCGCGGCCTCGGCCTCGCCGACGTACCGCTGCTCTGCGCCCAGGAGCTGGACGTCGAGGGCGCCATGCCCCGCGTCGTCCGCGTCCTCGCACACATCGACACCGACCGGCCCCGCTCCGAGATCACCCACGTGTACCTCGGCGCCGCGGCCGCACTCCGCAAGGACATCGCCCAGTGAGAACCGCCCTCGTCATCGGCACCGGCCTGATCGGCACGTCCGCGGCCCTGGCCCTCGCCTCCCGCGGCGTCGCCGTCCACCTCGCCGACCACGACCCGGAGCAGGCCCGCACCGCGGTCGCGCTCGGCGCCGGCACGGACGAGGCGCCCGAGGGCCCCGTCGACCTCTGCGTCGTGGCCGTGCCGCCCGCGCACGTCGCCGCCACCTTGGCCGACGTCATGCGGCGCGGCGTCGCGCGCGGCTACCTCGACGTGGCGAGCGTCAAGGGCGGCCCGCGCCGCGAGCTGGAGGCCCTCGGCCTCGACCTGACCCCGTACATCGGCACGCACCCGATGTCGGGGCGCGAGCGCAGCGGCCCGCTCGCCGCCACCGCCGACCTCTTCGAGGGCCGGCCCTGGGTGCTGACCCCCACCCGGGACACCGACACCGAGGTGCTCAACCTCGCCCTGGAGCTCGTCGCCCTCTGCCGCGCCGTGCCGGTCGTCATGGAGGCCGACGCCCACGACCGCGCCGTCGCCCTCGTCTCGCACATGCCGCACCTGGTCTCCAGCATGGTCGCGGCCCGCCTGGAGAACGCCGAGGAGACGGCGGTCCGGCTGTGCGGGCAGGGCATCCGCGACGTCACGCGGATCGCCGCGTCCGACCCGCGGATGTGGATCGACATCCTCTCCGCCAACCCGGGCCCGGTCGCCGATCTGCTCGCCGACGTCGCCTCCGACCTGGCGGAGACGGTGACGGCGCTGCGGTCCCTGCAGTCCGTCGACGAGGCGAAGCGGTCCGAGGGCGCGGCCGGCGTGGAGAGCATGCTGCGGCGCGGCAACGCGGGCCGGACCCGGGTGCCCGGCAAGCACGGGGCGGCCCCGGCGGCGTACGAGGTCGTCGCGGTGCTCATCGACGACAAGGCGGGACAGCTGGCCCGGATCTTCGCCGACGCGGGCCGGGCGGGGGTCAACATCGAGGACGTCCGCATCGAGCACGCGACCGGGCAGCAGGCGGGTCTGATCCAGCTGATGGTCGAGCCGGCGTCGGCGCCCGTGCTGAGCGCGGCGCTGCGGGAGCAGGGCTGGTCGATCAGGCAGTGAAGGCCGGGCCCCGGGCGATCTCCGCGGGGGCTGTCGGGGCAGGGTGTGCGAGCCAGTAACCTTGTGCGGGGCGTGTTCGCGCCCCGCTTCCCTGGCCCGCGTAAAGCGAAAGGTGCCCACCTTCCCGTGGAAACAGCCGAAACCGCCGCCCCGGCAGCCGTGATCGTCGCCATCGACGGACCGTCCGGCACGGGCAAGTCGAGCACCTCGAAGGCCGTCGCCGCCCAGCTCGGTCTCAGCTACCTGGACACCGGCGCCCAGTACCGGGCCATCACATGGTGGATGGTCCACCACGGCATCGATCTCACCGACCCGACGGCGATCGCCGCCGTCGCGGGCAAGCCCGAGATCGTCTCCGGCACCGACCCGGCCGCCCCGACCATCACGGTCGACGGCACGGACGTGGCGGGCCCGATCCGCACCACCGACGTCACCTCCAAGGTCAGCGCGGTCAGCGCCGTCCCCGAGGTGCGCACCCGCATCACGGAGCTGCAGCGCTCCATCGCGGTGTTGGCGGAGAAGGGCATCGTCGTCGAGGGCCGTGACATCGGTACGACCGTGCTGCCCGACGCCGACCTGAAGATCTTCCTCACCGCGTCGCCCGAGGCGCGCGCCGCCCGCCGCTCCGGCGAGCTGAAGGGCGCCGACGTCAAGGCGACCCAGGAGGCCCTGATCAAGCGGGACGCGGCCGACTCCAGCCGCAAGACGTCCCCGCTGGCCAAGGCCGACGACGCCGTCGAGGTCGACACCACCGAGCTCACGCTGCAGCAGGTCATCGAGTGCGTGGTCACCCTTGTCGAGGAGAAGCGGGCCGCGAAGTGAGCGAGGCTCCCTCCGCGCGGGAGGCTTCCGGGCGGGGTGCCTCCGAGCGGGGCGCCTCCGAGCGGGGCGCCGAGGTCGGCCGCCGGATCGGCGTCGGCCTCATGTACGGCCTCTGGAAGCCGCGCGTGCTCGGCGCCTGGCGGGTGCCCGTGAGCGGCCCCGTCATCCTGGCCGTCAACCACTCGCACAACGTCGACGGCCCGATGGTCATGGGCGTCGCGCCCCGGCCCACGCACTTCCTGATCAAGAAGGAAGCGTTCATCGGGCCGCTCGGCTCCTTCCTGCACGGCATCGGCCAGCTGAAGGTGGACCGCTCGGTCGCCGACCGCACGGCCATCACCCGCGCCCTGGGCGTGCTCGGACAGGGCGGCGTCCTCGGGATCTTCCCCGAGGGCACCCGGGGCGACGGCGACTTCGCGGAGCTGCGGGCGGGCCTCGCGTACTTCGCGGTGCGGGCCGGCGCCCCGATCGTGCCGGTCGCGGTGCTGGGAAGCACCGAGAGGCCGGGACGGTTGATAAAGCAGCTGCCGCCGCTGCGCAGCCGCGTCGATGTCGTCTTCGGCGACCCCTTCGACGCGGGCGACGGAAGCGGGCGGCGCACGCGCAAGGCGCTGGACGAGGCGACCGTGCGCATCCAGGAGCGGCTCACCGCCCACCTGGAAAACGCCAGGCGCCTGACCGGGCGCTGAGCGAGACTTATCAGTAGTGCCCCGGCCCGACAGGCAGGACGGTGCACCGATCACCACGATGAACGACGAGGTACGGACTTCATGAACGACCAGATCCAGCCCGAGGGCGACGGCTTCGCCGAGCACGACCACGGGGCGCTCGGCGACGCCGAGTACGCACAGTTCATGGAGCTCGCCGCCGAGGAGGGCTTCGACGTCGAGGACGTCGAGGGCGCCATCGAGGAGGCGGGCCACGGCCCGCTTCCCGTCCTCGCCGTCATCGGCCGCCCCAATGTCGGCAAGTCGACACTGGTGAACCGCATCATCGGCCGCCGTGAGGCCGTCGTGGAGGACCGCCCCGGCGTGACCCGCGACCGCGTCACCTATGAGGCCGAGTGGGCGGGCCGCCGCTTCAAGCTCGTCGACACCGGCGGCTGGGAGCAGGACGTGCTCGGCATCGACGCGTCCGTCGCCGCCCAGGCGGAGTACGCGATCGAGGCCGCGGACGCCGTGGTCTTCGTCGTCGACGCCACGGTCGGCGCCACCGACACCGACGAGGCGGTCGTGCGCCTGCTGCGCAAGGCCGGCAAGCCCGTCGTGCTCTGCGCCAACAAGGTCGACGGCCCGTCCGGCGAGGCCGACGCCACCGCCCTGTGGGCCCTCGGCCTCGGTGAGCCGCACCCCGTCTCCGCGCTGCACGGCCGCGGCACCGGCGACATGCTGGACGCCGTCCTGGAGGCGCTGCCCGAGGCGCCGGAGCAGACCTTCGGCGCGGCCATCGGCGGCCCGCGCCGCATCGCGCTCATCGGCCGTCCGAACGTCGGCAAGTCCTCGCTGCTCAACAAGGTGGCGGACGAGGACCGCGTGGTCGTCAACGAGCTGGCGGGCACCACCCGTGACCCGGTCGACGAGCTCATCGAACTCGGCGGCATCACCTGGAAGTTCGTCGACACGGCGGGCATCCGCAAGCGCGTCCACCTCCAGCAGGGCGCCGACTACTACGCCTCGCTGCGCACGGCGGCCGCCGTCGAGAAGGCGGAGGTCGCGGTGATCCTCATCGACGCCGCCGACACCATCTCGGTCCAGGACCAGCGCATCGTGACGATGGCCGTCGAGGCGGGCCGCGCGATCGTCGTCGCCTACAACAAGTGGGACACCCTCGACGAGGAGCGCCGCTACTACCTGGAGCGGGAGATCGAGACCGAGCTCGGCCAGGTCGCCTGGGCGCCCCGGGTGAACGTGTCGGCGCGCACGGGCCGCCACATGGAGAAGCTGGTCCCCGCGATCGAGGCGGCCCTGGAGGGCTGGGAGACGCGCGTGCCGACCGGGCGTCTGAACGCGTTCCTCGGTGAGATCGTCGCCTCGCACCCGCACCCCGTCCGCGGCGGCAAGCAGCCCCGCATCCTCTTCGGCACGCAGGCGGGCACCAAGCCGCCGCGGTTCGTCTTCTTCGCCTCCGGCTTCATCGAGGCGGGCTACCGCCGCTTCCTGGAGCGCCGCCTGCGCGAGGAGTTCGGCTTCGAGGGGACGCCGATCCACATCTCGGTGCGGGTGCGCGAGAAGCGCGGCCGCAAGAAGTAACGCGGCCCGCCGGCCCGTCCGTACGTACGCCGAATGCCCGGCTCCCCGTCGTGGGGAGGCCGGGCATTCGGCTGTCCGGGCCGGCGCTCAGTGCTCGCGGCGCGGGCCGGGCGGCAGGGCCGCGGGGAACTGGTGGTGGGCCGTGGCGTAGTGCTCGTGCTGGCCGTAGCGGGCCATGTGGAACTGGCCGTAGGAGGTGTGGCGCGCTTCGTGCCGTCCGTCGCCGCGGTGCTGGAAGCCGTACGGCCCGGAGCCGAAGGCGGTGAACCCCAGATCCTCCTCGCCGGACCGGTCGCCCGGCAGGGCCCTGAAGGACCTGAGGTACTCCGAGTACAGCGTGTCGTAGATGGGTGTGGCCGAGTGGCTGCCCGCCGCGTCCGGCGCGGTGCGCATGGACGGGATGTGGCTCTGGTACGCCGGCCGGTGGGGGGAGGGGTCGTATGGGTGCACGTCTGTGCCAACGAAACCGTCGCCCTACGGATGCGGGGGCCGCGCCGCTTTCCCCGGTCCGGCAGCGGTGTGACCGGCACTTTCGGGGATCGGGGCGGCCCTCCGGAGACTTCTGCGGGCTCAGGCTCAGGATCAGGTTCCGGCGAGCGGCATGGTGGCCGCGACGAGCCGGCCGTGGGTCGCCGCCTTGTCCAGGGCCGACCGCAGCATGTCCTCCCGCGGCTGTCGGCCGATGGAGCCGACGGGCCCCGCGAAGAGCAGCACGCTCTGCGTCTTGTTGGCCGCGGTCCGCCAGTCCTCGGTGACCTGGAGCGGATGGTGCGCCTGCCACCAGGCGACGGGGGAGCCGCCGCCCGTGCCGGGCTGCAGGATGGCGTGCAGCTGGCCCATGGCGAGCAGCACCGACCAGCCGGGCAGCACCGGCGGTACGGAGTCGAGCGAGGTGGCCGGTGCGAAGCCCTGCTCCATCAGGAGGGGCAGGAAGTCGTCGCTGCCGCCCGGCGCCGCGCCGGGGCGGGCGATGGGGCCGGTCGGCTCCACCACGAGCGCGGGGCGCAGCTCGCCCTCGATCAGGACGAGGCCGCTGGTCACGCCGAGGACGGCCTGGCTCGGCGCCGCTTCGGCCGTCGCGTCGGGCGCCGCTTCGCCGTCGTCGCCGGTGATCGAACGCACGGCACCCTGAAGCTGCTCCTCGGAGACCGTGACGATCTGGGAGGGCAGGCAGCTGGAGTGGGCGAAGGCGAGTACGGCCGTCTCCTCGCCGACGAACAGGACCGTGCTGGTGCGCTCCTGTTCGGCGTCGCCCGGGGTGCGGCAGGACGTGCAGTCGTAACTGCCCGGGGTGTTGTCTCCGGCGAGCAGCCGGTCGGCTTCTTCGTCGCCGATCTCGGCGCGTACGTCGTCGCTGAGGTCGAGCATGCGCGGCACGGGTGGCTCCTCGGGATCGTCATCTGGGGTGCATGGGGAAGGTGTGGTGAGCCGGAGAGTGTCCGGCTCATAAGAAGACAACGGTGGATCAGTGGCGCAAGTCACGCGCGAAGGCGAACGGAATCGAACCACCCGCAGCGGAGGGTGAGGCGGGCGGCGAGATCCGTCACTCCACGCCAACAGGTGCCGGGGGCACGGAAGTTGGGGCGGTGAGCTGAGTCACAGATCGGCATGGCGAGTGGTCGACAAATCCTGATATCAGCCAATGAAGTGGGTGGCCGGAACTCGACGATACCGGGAGTAACGCCCAACTGGCCTGGAATGACAAGGACTTGTTTGGTGGCGGGGCGGGAGGGCTCCTAGATTCCACCGTCGTGTGCAGCGAGCACCGCTCGGGTACGTCCGCCGGTCGCATCAGCCAGTCCGAGCACGACACCGGCGGACGGGGCCGACCGGACCCCGGACGCCGGATGCGCGAGGGGCCCGTACCGCCAGGGGGAGCCCGGGTCCTCCGAGAGGGAAATACATGTCCGCATGTCCCAAGCGCACGCGTACCAGGGCAGTGATCGGAGGGGCCGCACTCCTGGCCCCACTGGGCCTGCTCGCCGCGACCGGCGAGGCCGGCGCGGCCGACAGCGGAGTGTGGGACCGCATCGCACGGTGCGAGAGCGGCGGAAACTGGCAGATCAACACGGGCAACGGCTACTACGGCGGGCTGCAGTTCTCCGCCGGTACGTGGCGTGCGTACGGTGGCGGGGCCTATGCGCCGACCGCCGACAAGGCGTCGAAGGCGCAGCAGATCGCCGTCGCCACCAAGGTCCAGCGCGCCCAGGGTTGGGGCGCGTGGCCCACCTGTTCGGCACGGGCGGGCGCGTACGGCAGCGCGCCGTCCGCCGCGGCACCGGTGCCGAAGGCCGCGAAGCCGGTGCCCGAGGCCGTGCAGCAGCGGCCCGGCAAGGCCCAGGACCGGTCCGACCGGGGGGCCTCGCGCGGCGCCTCCGGGAACTACACCGTCCAGCAGGGCGACACCCTCAGCCGCATCGCGGCCCGGCACGGCACCGACTGGCAGCGGCTGTACGCCGCCAACCGGCAGGTCATCGGCGGTGACCCGGACGTGATCGTGCCGGGTCAGCGGCTGAGCGTCTGACCTGATAGTCCGACCGGGTGGGGTCGGCTCCGCGGCGGCGCGGCACGCCATGGGCCCGTCGCGGAGCTGCCTAGCGTGACCCGATGCACCCGAAGCTGACCAAGCGTGTCCGGTCCGTGTCCCTGGTCGTCGGCGCGGTTCTGGCGGCGGTGACACTGCCGTCGGCCGCCGCGTCCGCGGCTCCTCCGTCCCAGCGGGCCGCGGCATCCACGGCGTACGACTGTTCCGGGACTTCCGGGACTTCCGGGACCAAGGGGGCCTGGGCCTGTCTCGCCGAGTGTGAGAGCAATGGCCGATGGCATACCAACACGGGCAACGGCTTCTACGGAGGGCTGCAGTTCCGGCAGGCCACCTGGGAGGAGTACGGCGGCCTCAAGTACGCGCCGCGCGCCGATCTCGCCACCAAGCAGGAGCAGATCAAGGTCGCGGAGAAGGTGTTGCGCATCCAGGGGTGGAACGCCTGGCCCGCCTGCTCCAAGAAGCTGCGCATCCAGCGGTTCGACCGGCGCGTCCACCTGGTGGTGGCGGGCGAGACGCTGAGCTCGATCACCCGCCTCCACCAAGTGAAAGGGGGCTGGAAGGCCCTGTACGAGGCCAACCGCGGCGCCGTCGGGAGCAATCCCGACCTGCTCGGTGTGGGCACCCGCCTCGTCATTCCGGGACGCGCCGCGTCCGGGCGGGCCTGAGCTCTCCCGCCTCCCCGCTGAACACGACCGCGCCCCGGCGCAGTTCGTGCACGACCGCCGTCCGCCTCGCGCCGTCGCGCAGGGCGGGCGGCAGACGCTGTTCCGCCAGGACCACGCACGCGTCCAGGCCGTCCAGAAGCGCGTAGGTCCGTGCAGCCACGGCGGGCGACATGCCTTGCGTCGGCTCGTCCACGAGAACCACCTCCGCGGACGGCAGCAGTGCGCGGGTCAGGGCCAGCATGCGCTGCTCGCCCCCGGAGAGGGTGCCGGCGCGGCGGGGCAGCAGCGGGCGCAGCTCGGGGTAGGCGTCCAGCGCGCGGGAGAAGTCCCCGGCCGGGTACGAGAGGCCGAGGTTCTCTGCGACGGTGAGGGACGCGAACACCGCCAGGTGGTCCGGTACGAAGCACACGCCCTTCGCGGCCCGTTCGTGGGCGGGCCGACGGGTGATGTCCCGTCCGTCGCGGACGACCGCGCCCGAGGAGAGGGCGACCGTGCCGGCCAGGGCGCGCAGGGCCGTGGTGCGGCCGGCGCCGTTGCGGCCCAGAAGGACGGTGAGGGCGGCGGCGGGGGCGGCCAGGGTGACGCCGTGCAGGGCTTCGAGGGGGCCGTAGTGGACGCGGGCGTCGCGCAGTTCGATGCCGCGCATTCAGCGGCCCTCCTCCAGGGCCTGGCCCGCGGGCCCCGTGGTCACGATGCGGCCCGCCGCCATCACGTGCACGGTGTCGGCGAGGCCCGCCACGAGGTCGAGGTCGTGCTCGACCACGAGGAGTGCCATGCCGTCGGCGGCGAGGGCGCGCAGCAGGGTGGCGAGCGCCGCCACCTCGGACTCGTCCAGGCCCGCGGCCGGCTCGTCCAGGAGGAGGGTGTGCGGGTCGCCCGCCAGGGCTCTCGCGAGTTCGGCGCGTCTGAGGGTGCCGGTGGAGAGGCCGGACGCCGGGTGGGCGCGGAGGGCGGTGAGGTCCAGGAGGCGCAGGGCCCGGGTGGTGGCCCGGGGGTGCTGTCCGGGGGTCCGGTCGGCGCCCACCTGGACGTTCTCCGCGATCGTCAGTGACGGGAAGACCGCCAGTTGCTGGAAGGTGCGGGCCACGCCGGTGCGGGTTCGGGTGTGGGCGGGGAGCGCGGTGATGTCCCGGGGGCCGAGGGTGATGCGGCCCGACGCGGGGCGCAGGGTGCCGGCCAGGCAGTGGAAGAGGGTGCTCTTGCCCGCGCCGTTGGGGCCCACGATCGCGGTGACGCGGCCCGGGGGGACGGTGAGACTGACGTCGTCCAGGGCCTTGAAGCCGTCGTAGGCGAGGGTCAGGTGGTGGGCGGTGAGCGGGGGGTGGGCGCCCGCGCGGGCCGTCCGGGTGAGGCGCGGGGGCGTGGGCTTGTCCGCCCGCTCGCCGTCCCCGTGGTCCGGCCCTTCTGCCCCGGCTCTGGCGGCGTGGGCTCGTTGTTGCTGTTGCTGTTGCTGTGGCGGCTGTGGCGGCTGTGGCGGCTGTGGCTGTGGGGCGGTGGGGCTTCCGGCGCCCGCCAGGGCCTCGCGTGCCCTTTCGCCCGCCGGGGTGAGGCGCGGGGTGCGGCGGAGGCGGTGGGTGGCGGCGCGCAGCGCCTCGTACGGGCCGCCCGGGCAGCGGCAGATGAGGACCGCGAGGAGGCCGATCACCGCGGCCGCGACACCGCCCCGCGTCCCCGCGTCGAGGCCGACCAGGAGCGCCGCCGCGGTCAGGGCCCCGAGGACGCTGTCCGACCCCAGGACCATGACCGCGGCGAACCAGAGGAGTCCGCGGACCGGGTCGTACGCGCCCGCGTCGAACGCCCGGTGGCCCAGGGCGAGCATGCCGCCGCCGAGCGCGGCGAGCGCCGCCCCCGTGACGAACGTGGCGAGTTTCAGCGCGGGGACCGGTATCCCGGCGGCCGCCGCGCCCGCCTCGTGGTCCCGCATGGCGGCGAGCGCCCGGCCCGCGCGGCCCCGGCGCAACGCGACGACCAGGAGCAACGCC
Organism: Streptomyces sp. NPDC093510; assembly: GCF_040683555.1. Classification (NCBI taxonomy): domain Bacteria; kingdom Bacillati; phylum Actinomycetota; class Actinomycetes; order Kitasatosporales; family Streptomycetaceae; genus Streptomyces; species Streptomyces sp. NPDC093510. The sequence goes on along the minus strand of NZ_JBFBEE010000008.1, from coordinate 314,035 downwards.
CCCGCGAGCAGGCCGAGTTCGAGGACGTAGTACGCGCGGTCACCGGTGAAGCCCGCGGGGCGGTCCAGGGTCAGGCCCGACGTCGCGTACGGCTGATTGAAGACGAAGCGGCTGACGCCCACGCCGACCGCGAAGGTCGCGAGGGCCAGTGCCAGGCCGTGTCTGCTGATGGCGGGCCAGCCGGTGAGCAGGCCCAGGGGCGCGACGAGGAGTACCGCCGCGGCCAGGGCGGCCAGGTGCGGGAGTCCGGGGAGGCCGGGGAAGCGGCCCGCGGCGAGGAGAGCCGTGAAGAGGGCGCCCAGGCCCGCGTACGCCGCCTGCCCCAGGGAGATCTGGCCCCCTCTGCCCGTGACGATCACGAGCGAGAGGAGGATCACCGCCAGCGCCGGGACCTGGACCGACGTCGTGAGGTCGCTGCCCGCGAAGCCCAGGGGGATGAGGAAGAGGACCGCCGCCACGATCCAGGCACCCGGGGGTGTGGGCACGCGGGCCGTCGCCGTGCGGGGGAGGGCGTCCCGGGAGCCGATGCCGGGCAGGATCAGGGCCGCGACGAGCAGGGCGATCACGAAGAGGTTGGCGCCCGCCGTCTGGAGGAGCTGCTCCTGCGGGCCCCCGGGGTGCAGGCGGGTCAGCTGGCTCTGCGCGACGCCCAGGCCGAGGGCGACCGCCACGGCGACGGGCAGGCTGCGCATGCCTGCCGCCACGGCCACCGCCACCACTTCCATGACGAGCAGCGGCATGCCGTACGGGTCGAGACGTACGTAGGGGGCGAGCAGGACACCGGTGAGGCCCGCCGTGAAGGAGCCGAAGGCCCAGCCCGCCGCGGCCACCCGGTCCGCGTCGATGCCGGAGAGCACGGCGAGGCCGCGGTTGTCGACGACCGCGCGCAGTTCGCCGCCGAAGCGGGTCCAGCGGGTGAGCGCGCCCACGGCCGCGGCGAGCGCGACGGCCGCGCCCAACTGGGCCCAGGGCTCGGCGGGGAGGAGCACGGGTGCGTCGTCGCGGGCGCCGGGCCCCCACAGAAGGGCCGCTCCGCCGACGAGCAGCACGAAGACGCCGATCGAGGCGACGAGGGTCTGTGCCGGGTCCGCGGGTCCTGTAGCCGGCGGGCGGAAGACCGCGCGGGCGAGGAGCAGGCCGATGCCGGGGGCGACGACAAGCAGCGTGAGCGCCGCGGCGAGGGGGAGCGGCCAGTGCCATTCGGCCGTCAGCTGGCGCAGGACGTAGGCGCAGAGCATGGCGATCGCGCCGTGCGCGAAGTTGAGGACGCCGGTGGCGCGGTAGGTGACGATCAGGCCGGTGCCGGTGAGGGCGGCGGCGGAGCCGACCGAGAGCCCGGCCAGTGTGAGGTCGTAGCTCAGGGACGACACCGGGTCAGTGCTCCGGGGCCGGTTCGGGGGCGGCGGGCGGGCCGTCCGGCTCCGGGGGGCGCTCGGGTTCGCAGACCGGGCAGGGGGCCAGGGCGTCCGCCGCCGGGGCCGTGGCGTCCACCGGGGCCGTGGTGTCCGCCGGGACCGTCGCCTTACCCGCGACCAGCGGGCAGTCCGCGCGGTGCCGGAGGGTTCCGCCGGGGACCATGAGGAGCGCGTCCCCGGTCGCCACGGGGGGCCGGGGCCGTTCCGTGGCGGTCGCGGTTTCCGTCGCCACCAGGAGTCCGTACAACTCCTCGACGCGCGCCGCCGCCAGGGCGCTCCTGCCGTGGGCGAGCAGCACGGCGCCCGCGACGATCAGCGCCGCACCGGGCACCGTGCAGGAGGCCAGGTAGGGCAACTGCCGTTCGGCGAACCGTTCTCCGGAGACTCCGTACCAGCCGATCACGCAGAGCACCGCGCCGGCGGAGAGCGCCGCGAAGGCCGCCCACAGCAGGGGGTGCACGGCACGCGAGCGGTCCCGGCCTGACGCACCGGCCGTCCGAACTGTCTGAGCCGCCCGCATCGGAGCCCCCTGGGACACGTCGTCGGTCACATCGGTGACGTCGATGGGCTGTCCATGTCAGCCGATGGATTGCACTATGCCTTCTGGAAGCCGACCCTGAAAGCTCCGGGCCCGCACGGCCCGGACCGACACCCGGTGGTGAGCCAGATGGTTCTCGGGAGCAGCCCAAGGCGGGGGACGTACCACGGGCGGGGAAGGGTGCGGGGCGCGGCGCTGGCGGCCGCCGCGGTCCTGCTGATCGGACCGGCCGCCGTGGCCTGCGGCGACGACAGCGGAGGCGGGGACGGCGGCAAGCCGCCCGAGCCGTCCGTGGAGAAGACGGCCGACGCCCCCGAGGAGAGCGCGTCCGCGCCCGCCGATCCGGCCGCCGAGGAGAAGGAAGTCCGCGAGAACTGGGAGAAGTTCTTCGACCCGAAGGTGTCGCTGAAGGAGAAGGAGACCGTCCTGGAGAACGGCCCCGAGATGCGCGCCGTGCTGAAGAGCTTCGGCGGCGACGAGCGGGGCGAGCAGGTCGCGGCGGAGGTCGGCGAGGTCGAGTTCACCTCGGCGGACGAGGCGGACGTGACGTACGCGCTGACCCTGAAGGGGGCCACCGCGCTGCCCGACGCCTCCGGGACGGCCGTCGACGAGGACGGCACCTGGAAGGTGTCCGTCAAGACCCTCTGCGCCCTGGTGAAGCTGAGCGGCAATGCGTCGCCCGGTCCGGGCTGCTGAGGCGCTGCTCGCCGTCGCGGTCCTCATCGCGGGCGCGGCCTGCGGGAGCCGGCTGCCCGAGAGCGACTTCGAGCGGCGCGGCACCGTGCCCGCCCCCGCCGGGGGAGCTCCGGTCAGGGTCGGCATCATCACCAGCGCGACCAGTCCCGTCGGCGGCGCCGCGTTCACCGGGCCGCGCGACGGCGCCAAGGCCTATTTCGACCGGCTGAACGCACGGGGCGGCATCGCGGGACGCGAGGTCGAGGTGCGCACCTGTGACGACGGCGGCAGCGGCGTCGGCAACAACGAGTGCGTGCACAAGCTCGTCGAGGAGCAGCAGGTCGTCGCGCTCGTCGCCACGTCCTCCCTGGACTACGCGGGCGCGGCCCGGGTCTCCCGCGCGCGCGTGCCCGACGTCGGGGGACAGCCCATCGGGCCCGCCTACGAGACGTATCCGCACCTGTACGGGATCTACGGCAGCCTCGCCCCGCGCGAGGGGAAACCGGGCTGGGACGGCAAGCTGTACGGCGGGACCGAGGTCTACCGCTACTTCAAACGGGAGCAGGGCGCGAGGACCGCAGCCGTGGTCTCCTACAACCAGGCCGCCTCCGCCGCGTACGCGCGGCTCGTCACCCGGGGCCTGGAGGCCGAGGGCTACAAGGTGGTCACCGAACAGGTCGACTTCGCGCTCCCCAACTTCCGTGCCGCCGCGGCCGATCTGAAGGAGCAGGGCGCCGACCTCGTCTTCGACGCGATGGACACGCACGGCAACGCCCAGCTGTGCGAGGCGATGGACAAAGTCGGTGTGAAGGTCACCGCCAAGGTCACCAACGTGCAGAACTGGACCTCGACCGTCGGCGACGACTACAAGGACGCGCCCCGCTGCCGCAACGCCCTGTGGGCCACCGGGTCGAGCAGGAATTACGAGGACACCGGCCACCCGGCCGTGCGGGAGTTCCGCGCGGCCATGAAGGGCAGGGCGCTCTCGCAGTGGCAGCTGGAGGGCTGGGCCGCCGCCATGTGGTTCACCGACGCCGCGCGGTCCTGCCTGGACGGGGGCGGCGACGTCACGCGCGCGTGCGTGGACCGTTTCATGGGCAGGAACGAGCCGTACTCGGCGCGGGGGCTGCTGGTGCCCGTGCGGTTCGAGCAGCGGACGCGGCCGCCCGCGACGCGCAGGACGTGTGTGTCGGTGGCCCGTTGGCGGGACGGGAAGGGTTGGATCACGCAGGGCGGCGACATGAACCGGAACTGCTTCGAAGTGCCCCAGCTCTCCTACCAGCCTTGATGCGTGAAACCGCAGAAAGGTTCCCATCCTCTGCTTTCGATCACGCATCTGTTCGGAAACAGGATGGTGAGGGAACCCAACCTTTGGCCAGGATTCCCCGTCTAACCCTGCGGTAGGCGGACGAGGGGGACTGTCCGCATGGAAGCGCGGAATACGGGGACGCATGCACATCTCTTTCCTTATTCACAACGCGTACGGAATCGGAGGGACGATCCGGACGACGTACAACCTGGCGAACACGCTGGCCCAACAGCATGACGTCGAGGTCGTATCCGTCTTCCGGCACCGCGACGCGCCCGTCTTCGCGCCTGACCAGCGCGTCCGACTGAGCCACCTCGTCGACCTGCGTGAGGGCACCTCGGGCTACGAGGGGAAGGACCCGGAGCATCTGACCCCTGCCCGGACGTTCCCCAGCGCCGAGGGCCGGTACGCCCAGTACAGCGCCCTCACCGACCGCCGCGTGGCCGACCACCTGGCACGCCTCGACGCGGACGTCGTCGTCGGCACCCGGCCCGGCCTCAATGTGCACATCGCCCGCCAGACCGCGCGCGGCCCGCTGCGGGTAGGCCAGGAACACCTCACGCTCGACAGCCACAGCAAGGAACTCCGCCGCCAGCTGCGCAGCGTCTACCCGCGCCTCGACATCCTGACCACGACGACCGAGGCCGACGCCCGCGCCTACACCCGCACGATGCGCCTGCCCGGCGTGCACATACAGGCGGTGCCGAACCCGGTGCCCGCACCCGGCATAGAGCCCGCCGACGGCTCCCACAAGTGGGTCGTCGCGGCCGGACGGCTGGCCCCCGTCAAGCGGTACGACCTGCTGATCAGGGCCTTCGACAAGGTGCGGCGCGAGCGCCCCGACTGGCGGCTGCGGATCTACGGCGGCGGCAAGCAGAAGGAGAAGCTGCGCGCGCTGATCGACGAACTCGGCCTGTACAACCACGTCTTCCTGATGGGCCCCGCCCACCCGATCGAGCCCGAGTGGGCCAAGGGCTCCATCGCCGCCGTCACCTCCAGTCTGGAGTCCTTCGGCATGACGATCGTCGAGGCGATGCGCTGCGGGCTCCCCGTGGTCGCCACCGACTGCCCGCACGGCCCCGGCGAGATCATCGACAACGGTGTCGACGGGCGGCTCGTCGAGACGGGCAACGCCGACGCCATAGCCGGCGGACTGCTCGAACTGATCAACAACGACTCGCTCCGGCAGCGGATGGCGGGCGCGGCGCTCCAGGACTCCGAGCGCTTCGACCCGGAACGCATAGCCGAGCGCTACGACGCCATGTTCTCCGGGATGCTCGCCCGCGGAGGCTCCATGGGGGGCCGGATGCGCGGCTCCCTGCACCGCACGCGAGGCGCGCTGCTCGGGGGCGCGTACGCCGTGCGTGATCTCGGCCGCGCACAGACGAAGGGATCGACCGCATGACGTCCTTGGCCACCTCGAAGGCGGCGTCGCACGCCGGGGACGACCAGGAGGCGTCGGGAGCGCCGCGCGCCGACTGCATCGCCGACTCCGCCGGGGGACTCACCTTCGACGTCACGGACCCCGGCGTGCCCGGCACGGAGGACGCCGCCCACCTCCTGCTGCGCCGCCGCGACGCCGAATCGCCCGAGGACTGCGTGCGCCTGCCGCTCTCCCCGTCGGCCGACGGCAGGCTGCGGGCCGCGCTGCCCAGCAGCGTCGAGCTCGCCGAAGGCCGCTGGAACGCGTACGCGCAGGTCGCGGGCGGTGAGCCGCGCCGTCTGATGCCGGGCCTGAACGATCTGCGCTCGCTGGTCGACCGGGCGCCCAGCGGCAGCCGCGGCCACGTCGCGGTGCGCATCCCCTACGCGACGAAGCAGGGCAACCTCTCGGTGCGCAGCTGGCTGCGCGCGCCGCACGCCGAGACCGGCGAGATCGGGATCACCGACACCGCCATGACCGTGCAGGGCCGGGTGTACGGCACCGCGATCGCCGACACCGCGTACGTCGAGGCCGTCCGGCGCGCCGAGCCCGACGTCGTCCACCGGGCCGAAGCCACCGCGGAGGGACCCGAGTTCACCTTCGAGCTGCCGTACGGCCCGCTCGCAGGGCGCGGGGCCGGCCCGTGGGACCTGTGGCTGCGGCCGGCCGGCGAGAGCGGCCCGCGGGTCCGCCTGGCCCGGCTCCTCGACGACGTCCCGGACAAGAAGGCGATCTTCACGTACCCGGTCGTGCCGTGTGCCACGGCGGACCACGGCACGCTTGAGGCGGGCCCGTACTACACGCTCGACAACGACCTGTCCGTGCGCGTCCGCGAGACGGAAGCGAAGAAGGGGACCGGCGGGAAGGAAGGGGCCGGCGAGAAGGAGGAGGCCGGCGAGGAGGGCTGACCCGCCGGGCACAATCACGTCCATGTTGGAGACCTCGGCACGACTGCTCCGCCTGCTCTCCCTCCTGCAGGCCCACCGCGACTGGTCCGGCGCGGACCTCGCCGCCCGGCTCGGCGTCACCCCGCGCACGGTCCGGCGCGACGTCGACCGGCTCCGCGAACTCGGCTACCCCGTCAACGCGTCCCCCGGCACCGGCGGCGGCTACCAGCTCGGCGCCGGGGCCGAACTGCCGCCGCTGCTCCTGGACGACGACGAGGCGGTCGCGGTCGCCGTCGGCCTGCGCACCGCCGCCGGGCAGGGCGTCGAGGGCATCGGCGAGACCTCGGTCCGCGCGCTCTCCAAGCTCGAACAGGTGCTGCCGAACCGGCTGCGCCGCCGTGTCGGCGCCCTGCACGCGTTCACCGTGCCGATGCTGCGGGCCCCGCAGCCCGAGGGCGTCGACCCGGCGGTCCTCACCGAACTCGCCGACCTCTGCCGGGACTCGGAGCGGCTGCGCTTCGACTACCGCGACCACGAGGGAAGTGCCTCCCGCAGGACCGTCGAGCCGCACCGCCTGGTGTGCACCGAGCGCCGCTGGTACCTCGTGGCCCGGGACCTCGACCGCGACGACTGGCGTACGTTCCGCGCGGACCGCATCGAGCCGCGGCCGCCGCACGGGCCGCGCTGCGCGCCGCGCACCCCACCCGCCGACGACCTCGCCGCCTATGTCGCGAAGGGCGTCTCCACGCGCGCGTACGCCGCACACGCCGTGGTCCGCCTCCTCGTCCCGCTCGCCGAGGCGGCCCAGCGGATCACGCCCACCGACGGCACCCTGGAGGCCGAGACCGAGAAGAGCTGCCTGCTGCGCACGGGGGCGACGAGCCTGGACGTGATGGTCTTCCATGTGATGTTCATGGGCTTCGAGTTTGAGATCGTCGAGCCCGCCGAGCTCGCCGAGCGGGTCAGGTCGGCGAGGGACCTCCTGAGCCGGGCCCTGGACCGGGGTGCTCGGTCTGCGGATCCTGACGCGGCCGGTCCGTGTCCCGCGCCTCGTACGCCGCGTACTCGGGATGGTGCAGATCGAACGCCGGGGACTCGGAGCGGACCCGGGGCAGCGTGACGAAGTTGTGCCGAGGGGGCGGGCAGGAGGTCGCCCACTCCAGGGAGCGGCCGAAGCCCCAGGGGTCGTCGACGTCGACCTTCTTGCCGTACTTGGCGGTCTTCCAGACGTTGTAGAGGAACGGCAGCGTGGACATGCCGAGCAGGAACGCCCCGATGGACGAGATGGTGTTGAGCACCGTGAAGCCGTCCGCCGCCAGATAGTCGGCGTAGCGGCGCGGCATGCCCTCGGCGCCCAGCCAGTGCTGGACCAGGAACGTCGTGTGGAAGCCGACGAAGAGCGTCCAGAACTGGATCTTCCCGAGCCGCTCGTCGAGCATCTTGCCCGTCAGCTTCGGCCACCAGAAGAAGAAGCCGCCGAAGGTCGCGAAGACGACGGTGCCGAACACCACGTAGTGGAAGTGCGCGACGACGAAGTACGAGTCGGTGACGTGGAAGTCGAGCGGTGGCGAGGCCAGGATGACGCCGGTCAGACCGCCGAAGAGGAAGCTCACCAGGAAGCCGACCGCCCACAGCATCGGCGTCTCGAAGGACAGCGATCCCCTGAGCATCGTGCCCGTCCAGTTGAAGAACTTCACGCCCGTCGGCACCGCGATGAGGAAGGACATGAACGAGAAGAAGGGCAGCAGGACCGCGCCGGTGGCGAACATGTGGTGCGCCCACACGACCACGGAGAGCCCGGTGATGGCCATCGTCGCGCCGACCAGCGGCAGATAGCCGAAGATCGGCTTCCGGCTGAAGACAGGGATGATCTCCGTGATGATGCCGAAGAACGGCAGCGCGATGATGTAGACCTCGGGATGCCCGAAGAACCAGAACAGGTGCTGCCACAGCAGCGCCCCGCCGTTCTCCGAGGCGAAGACGAGCGAGTGGAAGCGGCGGTCCGCCTCCAGGACGAGCAGCGCGGCGGCGAGCACGGGGAACGCGATCAGCACCAGGATCGATGTGAAGAGGACGTTCCAGGTGAAGACCGGCATCCGGAACATGGTCATGCCGGGCGCGCGCATCCCGATGATGGTGGTCAGGAAGTTCACCGCGCCGAGGATCGTGCCGAAGCCGGAGAGCGCGAGCCCCATGATCCACAGATCCGCGCCGATGCCCGGCGACCGCTCCATGCTGTTGAGCGGCGCGTACGCGAACCAGCCGAACGAGGCGGGCCCGCTCGGCACCATCAGCGAGCCGAGCACCATCAGGCCGCCGAAGAGGAACAGCCAGTACGAGAGCATGTTCAGCCGTGGGAAGGCCACGTCGGGCGAGCCGATCTGCAGCGGCATGATCTCGTTGGCGAACCCCGCGAACGTCGGCGTCGCGAAGAGCAGCAGCATGATCGTGCCGTGCATGGTGAAGGCCTGGTTGAACTCCTCGTTGTTCATCAGCTGCAGCCCCGGGCGGGCCAGTTCGGCCCGCATCAGCAGGGCCAGCGCGCCGGCGACGAGGAAGAAGACGAACGACGTGATCAGGTAGAGGTGGCCGATCTTCTTGTGGTCCGTGGTGGTCAGCCAGTCCACGATCACCCGGCCGGGACGCCGGTCCCGCACCGGCCGTCCGGTCTCCAGCGCCGTCTCGGTCCCCATCGCTCGCCCCTTCGCCGTCGCGTCCTGGGACCAGCCCGCAGGCTGTCGAAGCTCACGCCATGATGCTCGCGTCGCCCCGGCTCCGACAGAGGGCGTACGCGGGCTCAGGGTGACCGGTGAGCGGACACCGGCGCCGGAACGGAGAATTCCCCCTGCCTCGTCACGCGTCGTCACATCCCGCTCGGCGGCCGGGATTCGGAAATGCGGAGGGCTCGTAAAGGGCCCGCGATCTTATTCGGGCGTGGCTTATAAGGGAGGGGAGAAGAATCCTTCCGGGTGACGCGAAGACGCCGCCGAATTACGTCGACAGAAGGACGGAACCGCCCGTACGTGTGACGGAGTTCGACCGAAACGCACGTGGTGATCCTGTGACAAAAGCGTGACCGGAGAGGTATCGGTGACGCATGGTGTCCGCTCCCCGGGCTTCCCCGCCGGTGCCATGGCCGCCTAACGTGGCGGCCATGGCACCTATCCCGACCCCTCCCACAGAGCCCCAGGACAGCCCGGACAGTTACGTGGGCCTGGCGGCCGACGGAGCCGAGCGGCAGGCGCGCGAGCGCGGCTGGTCCACCGTCAGGTCGCTTCAGCCGGGCACGATCATCACGATGGAGTACCTCGCGGGACGCCTCAACTTCGAGGTCGAGGAAGGCACCGTGACGCGCTGCTGGAAAGGCTGAGAGCCCGTGTCACCACCCCGGCCCCGAGGCGTAAGGCGGAAGGCCCCGGCTCCCTGAACGGGGGCCGGGGCCTTCGCGGTGCGGGGGGTGGGCTGTGCGTACCGGCCCCCGCCGTCTGTGGGGTCAGCCGCCCGCCACCGGGCGGGCCGACGTGGTGCCGCGGGTCACGCGGTCGGTGTGCGGCGGGCGGCGGCTGCCCGCTGGAGTGACCGGGGTGCGCTCGGAGCGGGCCGTGTGCGGGCCCGGCGCCAGATAGGCCGAAGGGCGGCCGGCGCGGGCGGCACCGACCGGCTCGCGCGCGGGCGCGCCGTCGTCGGCGGCCGGGCGCTGCGGCACCATCGCGGGGGCGCCGACCGGCGCGGGAGCCGGCTCGGGCACCGTGATGATGCCGGTGCGGCGGGCGCGCCAGGACTCGCGGACGCTGAAGATCACGGCTTCGACCCGGGTGATCAGCGACTCGAACCAGGGCAGCGCGAGCAGGATGAGAAGGCCCGCGGCCCAGCCGAGGAAGACGTCGCTCAGCCAGTGCGTCCCGAGGTAGACGGTGGTGAGGCCCACGCTCAGCGAGACCACCGCGGACAGGGCCGACAGATAGCGGCGGGTGCGCGGGGTGGAGGCGAGGTAGGCCAGGATTCCCCAGGTCACGACGGCGTTGGCGGTGTGGCCCGAAGGGAATATATCGCCGCCGAGCCACATCTCGTTCGAGCCGATCGTGGTGGCGTAGTGCGGGCCGAGGCGGCCCATGCCGATCTTGGCGGCGCCGACGGTGACGTTGAGCAGGAGCAGGGATGCGCCGAACATCAGGAGCGGCCGCAGGGTGTGCTGCCGCCAGGAGCGCCAGCCGAGCCAGGCCGCGACCATGACGGCCGTCGGTCCGCGCTGGCCGAGCACGACCCAGTAGTCGAGGAAGGCGTGGATCTCCGGCCACTGCTGGTAGGGCCGGAAGAACATGACCTGCCAGTCGAACCGCACCAGCCACGAGGTGGTCAGCACGGCGACGACGATGGCCAGGTAGAAGGCCAGGGTCGCGCTGAAGAGCACGATCCTGTGCCGGCTCATCCTCGGCACATCGAGGTGGGTCGGTCGTTCCGGCTCACGGTCCAGCCGGGCGAAGACCCGGTCAAGACGGGTGAGGTTTCGTTCGGTACGCACCCAATCGACGTTACAGCGAGTGAGTGCGGCACTAGGCCGAATCAGTGGCTTTGTGATGACGATGTGATGTGGGATTGATCTCAGGGCGAGGTTTATTCCTGGCGTTTCTCTATTCTGTGCCGGTCCCTTACTCAATTCGTTGATCATTTTCGATGCCGTTTTATGGCCCTTATGAATTCGTTCACCGGGGCCTGGCGTGGAATTTCCCGTTCGATCATCGAGGGTCCACGAAAACGATCATGACGTGATCAGGGCGGGCCCGAGCCGTGCAGCCAGAACGCCCCGTAGACCGCGCTCACCACGGCCACACCCCCGAGGACCAGCGCCGACCTGGACGTACGCAGCCGGGCCAGCGCCACCGCGACCGGCAGCAGGAGCGGGAAGGCGGGCATCAGGAGCCGCGGCTTCGAGCCGAAGTAGCCCGCCGCGCACAGGGCGAGCACGACGACGATCCCGCAGTAGACGAGAAGCGGCAGCGGCTGCTTCCGGCGTACGCCGAGGACGTACAGCCAGACGACCAGGGCGACACCGGCGATGAGGCCGAGACCCGCGAGGGCGCCCGGGACGGAGGTGAACTTCTCCCCGACGAAGCGCGCGAAGGCGTAGCCGAAGTCGAAGCCGTTGCCCCAGCCCGCCTGGACGTCGAGATAGCCGAGGAGACCGCCGCCGGTGCGGTGCCCGACCCACAGCACATAGGCCGCCGCGCCGAGCGGGGCCAGGACCACTCCGAGCAGCATGCGCGGGTCCGCCCGCCGCTCCCGGTACACGCGCACGGCCGCAGCCGCCCAGATCGCCGCGACCACCGCGGCGCCCACCGGCCGGGTCAGCCCCGCGAAGGAGGCGAGCACACCCGCCGTCACCCAGCGGCCCCTGAGCACCGCGTACAGCGACCACGCGGCGAGCGCCGTGAACAGGGACTCGCTGTACGCCATCGACTGCACGACGCCGACCGGGAGGACCGCCCACAGCGCGGCCGCGCAGATCCCCGCCCGTCGCCCGTACACATGGTCGGCGACCGCGAAGATCCCCGCGGCGGCGAAGAGCGACGCGACCCAGCTCACCACCAGACCCGCGTCCGCGTACGACAAGGGGCTGATCGCCGACACGAGCCGTTCCAGCCAGGGCAGCAGCGGGAAGAACGCGAGGTTCGAGTGGACGCTCCCGTCCGGGAGCGTCACCTCCCAGCCGTACCCGTGCTCGGCGACCCGCGTGTACCAGAGCGAGTCCCAGCGGGCGGTCAGCAGCGTGTGCGGGCTCTTGCCGGCCGCCGCGCCCCACACCGCGAGGACGGCGAGGCCCAGCGCGCGCACCCCCGCGTACACGAGGAGCGCGGGGGCGGCACGGCGCAGCGCGTGGCCCGCCGGGGGAGGGGCGAGGCGTAGATCAGGATCGGTCACGGGCTCGATTATCGGCCGCGGGGGGAACCGGACGTTCCAGGGGGGCGCGGCCGGGAGGCCGGGGCGTGGCGCACACCACATCGCATCCGTACAACCATGAGAGGTCCGCCACGCGCCCCGGATGAGGACTCGCGTACTCTGACGGCTCACTCGCCTTTGTCCGTGCCGCCGGAGCAGGGAGTTCACATCCCGCGGGCCACCGATGCGAGGGACCACTGGGAGGTACGCACATGTCCGGGACGACCACGGCCGCAGCACCGCAGGGCCGGCGGGGATCCGGGGCCGGTGCCGGGGCCAACCGCTGGGTCGTGCTCGTCGTCCTCTGCGTCAGCCTGCTGCTCGTCGCCGTCGACGCCACCGTGCTGCACGTCGCGGTTCCCGCGGTCACCGAGGACCTGAAGCCCGGCGCCATCGAACTGCTGTGGATCGTCGACATCTATCCACTCGTCTGCGCCTCGCTCCTCATCCTCTTCGGCACACTCGGCGACCGCGTCGGCCGCAGACGCGTCCTCCTCCTCGGCTACGCCCTCTTCGGCGTCGCCTCCGCGGTCGCCGCCCTCTCCGACAACGCGCAGGTCCTGATCGGCGCCCGCGCGCTGCTCGGCGTCGGCGGCGCGATGATCATGCCCGCGACCCTCTCGATCCTGCGCCAGGTCTTCCCCGACCGCCGCGAGCGGGCCCTCGCCATCGGCATCTGGAGCGCGGTGGCCGCGGTCGGCGCGGCCGTCGGCCCGCTGCTCGGCGGGTTCCTCCTCGAGCACTTCTGGTGGGGCTCGGTCTTCCTCATAAACATCCCGCTGATGCTGATCAGCCTGCCCATCGGGCGGTGGCTGCTGCCCGAGTCGACCGGTGACAGGAACGGGCCGTGGGATGTCGTCGGCGCGCTGATGGCCGCGGGCGGGCTCTTCGGCCTCGTCCTCGGGGTGAAGCGGCTCGGCGGCGGCGAGTCGCCGCTCGGCGCCACGACGCTGGTCTCCCTCGCCGTCGGCGGTGCCCTCCTCGTCGGCTTCGTCCGCAGGCAGCGGCGGCGCAAGCATCCACTCGTCGACCTGTCGATGTTCGCGCGGCCCGCGTTCAGCACGTCGGTCGGCTGCATCGTCCTCGCCATGCTCGCCCTCGTGGGGCTTGAACTCATCGCCGCGCAGTACCTCCAGCTGGTGCTCGGGCTCTCCCCGCTGGAGACGGGCCTGCGCCTCGTGCCCCTCACCGTCGCCGCGATGGCCGCGGGGCTCGCGGGCTCGAAGATGCTCAGCGGTCTGGGGCCGCGCACGATGGTCTGCGCCGGCTTCTGCCTGACCGCGGCCGCCGTGCTGCTGCTCACCGGCATGGGCGCGCACGCCGACGACACGCTGCTCCTCGTCGGCTTCGTCCTGCTCGGCTTCGGCCTGGAGACCACGCTGTTCGGCGCGTACGAGTCGATGCTGAGCGAGGCGCCGCCGGCGCAGGCGGGCGGGGCGGCGGCGATCGGCGAGACCTCCTACCAGCTCGGCGCGGGCATCGGCATCGCGCTGCTCGGCAGCGTCATGAACGCGGCGTACGCGCCGGGGCTCTCCTCCGTGCCGGGGGTCTCCGCGGCGGACGGCGCCGCGGCGGGGCACTCGCTCGGCGAGGCGTACGAGGTCGCGGCGCGGCTCGGCGGGGATTCGGGGGCGGCGCTGCGGGCCGCGGCGCGGGACGCCTTCGTGCACGGGCTGCATGTGACTCTGCTCGTCAGTGCGGGGCTGCTGCTGCTCGGGGCGGTGGCGGCGTTGAGGCTGCCGCGGGGCATGGAGTGCGGGGCGCCTGCGGCGCGGCTTGAGCCGGGGGTGCCTGGGCCCCGGACCCCGCGCGGGTCGGCGCCGCCCGGTCGTCCGTGGACGTCTGAACCACCCTCGGGGTCGGGTTCTTCGGGTGCGGGTGGTTTGTGGCTGGTCGCGCAGTTCCCCGCGCCCCTGGTGGGGGCCGTCCGGGTTTTTCGCGTGCGGGTGGGGTGTGGCTGGTCGCGCAGTTCCCCGCGCCCCTGGGGGGTCCGGGACATAGCTGTTCCCCGTGCCCCTGGGGGGTCCGGGACACCGCTGTTCCCCGCGCCCCTGATGGGGGTCGGTGTGCTCTGGACGTGCGGGAGACTGCGTCGTAACGTCGGCGTGAGTCGTTGTTAACTACCGCTGCTAGTTTTGTGTCGCCGGAGGCCCGCATGTCCGCAAGCGCCCGCACCCCTCTGCCGCCCTTCGATCCCACCGATCCCCTCGGCATCGACGACCTCCTCGACCCGGAGGACCTCGCGATCCGCGACACCGTCCGCACCTGGGCGACCGATCGGGTACTGCCGCACATCGCCGACTGGTACGAGAGGGGCGAGCTGCCCGGCATCCGTGAGCTGGCCCGGGAGCTGGGCTCGATCGGGGCCCTCGGGATGTCCCTGGAGGGGTACGGCTGCGCGGGGGCCAGTGCTGTGCAGTACGGGCTCGCCTGCCTGGAACTGGAGGCCGCCGACTCCGGCATCCGCTCCCTCGTCTCCGTGCAGGGCTCCCTCGCCATGTACGCCATCTGGAAGTTCGGCTCCGAGGAGCAGAAGCAGCGGTGGCTGCCGGGCATGGCCGCCGGTGAGATCATCGGCTGCTTCGGGCTGACCGAGCCGGACCACGGCTCCGACCCGGCGTCCATGCGGACGCACGCGAAGAAGGACGGCACCGACTGGGTGCTCAACGGCCGCAAGATGTGGATCACCAACGGGTCGGTCGCCGGGGTCGCCGTCGTCTGGGCGCAGACCGACGAGGGCATCAGGGGATTCGTCGTCCCGACCGACGCGCGGGGCTTCTCGGCGCCCGAGATCAAGCACAAGTGGTCCCTGCGCGCGAGCGTCACCAGTGAGCTGGTCCTCGACGAGGTGCGGCTGCCCGCGGACGCCGTGCTGCCCGAGGTCGTCGGCCTCAAGGGGCCGCTGAGCTGTCTCTCCCACGCCCGTTACGGCATCGTCTGGGGTGCGATGGGCGCGGCCCGCTCGTCCTTCGAGGCGGCCGTGGAGTACGCGAAGAGTCGTGAGCAGTTCGGCCGGGCCATCGGCGGCTTCCAGCTCACCCAGGCCAAGCTCGCCGACATGGCGGTCGAGCTGCACAAGGGCGTCCTGCTCGCCCATCACCTGGGACGGCGCATGGACGCGGGCCGGCTCCGTCCCGAGCAGATCAGCTTCGGCAAGCTCAACAACGCCAGGGAAGCGATCGAGATCTGCCGCACGGCCAGGACCATCCTGGGCGCCAACGGCATCTCGCTGGAGTACCCCGTCATGCGGCACGCGACGAACCTCGAGTCGGTGCTCACCTACGAGGGCACCTCCGAGATGCACCAGTTGGTACTGGGCAAGGCGCTCACCGGTCTCGATGCCTTCCGGTGACCGGTCCTGTGCCGGCCCGGGCTCCGGTGAGCGGCCCTGCCCCTAGCTCTGATTGAAGAAGCCGTCCGAAGGGCGACTCACGGCCTCGCCGTTGACGATCTGCGTGTCGGCGGGGGTGAGCAGGAAGACCCGCGTCGCCACGCGCTCGATCGAACCGCGCAGGCCGAAGGTGAGGCCGGCCGCGAAGTCGACCACGCGCTTGGCGTCGGTGGGCTCCATGGACGTGAGGTTCATGATGACCGGGACGCCGTCCCGGAAGAGTTCACCGATGTGGCGCGCGTCCCGGAAGCTGTCCGGGGTCACGGTGCCGATCCGCTGCCCGTGGTCCTGGGCCGGCTCGCTCGCCACCCGCGCGCGCGGGTCCGTGACCCAGGCCTCCGGCTGGTCGGGTCCCTCGGCCCGGTCGTCTTCGTAGCCGTCGTCGTAGTAACGCTCGTCGTTGTTGTCGTCGACGAGGCCAAGCCAGGCACTCGCCTTGCGCACCGATCCCATGGACGCCTCCTCTCGCAGCGGTTTCCCTGAATTCCGCATCCCTATCGTCGTCCATGATGCGGATGATGCGCCAAGTGGATAGTCGCCGCGCGGGGTTTTCGTGACGGTACTGGTGCAGAGTCAACACGCCGATGTGCGGTGCGCTCCAAGGGTCGTCCTGTGCACGGCTGCTGACTGTGAGTGAAATATGATTCTTCACGGCGTACGGGTGACGGCCGGTGCGTACGGGTGAACGAGCGCCTCGCTACGATGCCGGAGTTGATCACATCCGGGCCACTCGGGGGAGTCGTCTTGTTCGGAATCGTCAGGCCCTGCAGCCACCGCCTCGGTGAGGGCCTCAAGGCCCAGTGGATGGCGCACCTGTGCGGGCTCTGCCTCGCACTGCGCGGTGACCACGGGCAGTTCGCCCGCGTCGTCACCAACTACGACGGGCTCATCATCTCGGTTCTGACGGAGGCTCAGGCCCAGCGGTCGACCGGCTGGCGGCGCACCGCGGGGCCCTGCCCGCTGCGGGGGATGCGGACCGCCTCCGTCGCCCAGGGGGAGGGGGCGCGGCTCGCCGCCGCCGTCTCGCTGGTGCTCGCCTCGGCGAAGGTCCGCGACCATGTGGTCGACGGTGACGGGCTCCTGGCTCGCAGGCCGGTGGCCGTCGCCGCCCGGCGGGTGGCCAGGAGCTGGGACAGGGCGGGCGCGCGGACCGGCGCCGACGTGGGGTTCGACACGGCGGTCCTGGTCGACGCCGTCGAACGGCAGGCCGGCATCGAGGCATTGGCGGGGCCCGGCAGCTCGCTGCTCACGGTCACCGAGCCGACGGAGACGGCGACCGCCGCGGCCTTCGCGCACACCGCCGTCCTCGCCGGGCGGCCCGGCAACGCGGCGCCGCTCGCCGAGGCGGGCCGGCTCTTCGGCAGGCTCGCGCACCTGCTCGACGCCGTGGAGGACAGGGAAGCCGACGCCGCGGCGGGCGCGTGGAACCCGCTCGCCGCGACCGGCACGTCCCTGGCCGAGGCGCGGCGCCTGGCCGACGACGCGCTGCACGGCATCCGGCTCGCACTGCGCGACGCCGAGTTCACCGACGGCAAGCTGGCGCACATGCTGCTCGCGCACGAGCTGGGCAGGTCGGTCGACCGGGCCTTCGGGACGACCGCGTGCGGCCACGCGCATGACGTGACGGCGCATCAGGGCGGTTCCTTCGGACCGCCGCAGGGCGGCGCGTACGGCACTCCGCCGCAGGGCGGGCCGTACGGGGACGGCAATCCGTACGGGAGCGGGAATCCGTACGGGGGTGGCAATCCGTACGGGGGCGGGGCGCCCGGCGGGCCGGGTGGCCCGGTCGGGCCGGGTGGGCCGGAGGGCCCCGGTGGCTTCGGTGGCGGGCCCGCCTTCGAGCCGCAGCCCCCGAAGCCCGGCAAGCGCGGCTTCTGGGCGGGGTGCGCCGTCGCCATCGGGCTCTGCTGCACCTGCAAGATGTGCTGCGCCGACACGTACGAGGGCCCCTGGTCCCGCAAGAAGCGCGAGGGCTGCTGCAGCAACTGCGGCGACTGCGACTGTGGCTGCTGCGGCATCTGCGAGTGCTGCTCCTGCTGCGACTGCGGGCTGTAGCCGGCCCGTGCGACGGCCCGTCAGTCCTTGATCTCGGGCGGTGAGATGCGCGATTTCTCGATCGCTGAGTCCTGCGTGCCCCACTTCTTCAGGATGCGGTCGTACGTCCCGTCCTCGATGAGCCGGTCGACGGCCGCTCGGAACGCGGGCGCCAGCTTCGTGTGCTTCTTGAAGGCGAAGCCGACGTCGAGCCGCCGGTACTCGCCGAGGAACTTCAGGCCCTCCTGTTGTTTCACGGCGTAGCGCAGACCGTTGATGGTGGACATCACCACGTCGGTGCGGCCCTGCTGGAGCGCGGCCCAGATCGCGCCCTGCTCGGCGTACGTCTTCACGGCGTACGGCTTCTTGCCCGCCTCCGTGCAGACGTGCCGGTTGTCCTCCAGGGTGACCTCGAAGGTGGTGCCCGCGCCGGTCGCCACGTTCAGGCCGCACAGCTGCTCGAAGTCGGTGACCTTCTTCAGCTTGCTGTCCTCGCGGACGGCGAAGCCCTGGCCGTCGTTGATGTACGTGACGAAGTCGATGGTCTTCCTGCGCTCGTCGGTCACGCCGAAGTTGCCGGTACCCAGGTCGTACTTGCCGCTGCCCAGGGCGGGCAGGATCGCCTCGAAGCTCGCGGCCTCCCGTTCCGCCTTCAGGCCGAGGACCTTCGCGACGGCGTCCGCGAAGTCGATGTCCTGGCCGACGACGGTCCTGCCGTCCTCCAGATAGAGGGCGCCGGGCGGGGAGCCGCCGACGGACGAGGCGATGGTGAGCGTGCCCCGTTCGCGCACGTCCCGGGGCAGCAGACGCGCCGCCGCCTCGTTCTTGCCGACCGAGGAGACCACGTCCGCGGTCGGTATCCCGGTGGTCCCGCCCGCGGGTCCCGCTCCGCCCGCGGTGTCGGCGGCGTCACCGGAGCCGCAGCCGGTCAGCGCGAGGGTGGCGGCCGTGATCAGGGCGAAGGCCGCCGGGAGGCGGCGGGAGTGCGGGGGCGTGCTCATGGCGTGGCGGTCTCCAGCTCGGCAGGGCAGGACAGGACAGGGCAGGGCAGGGCAGGGCAGGGCAGGGCGAAGCGGACGTGCGAGGGGAGGGGGTGCCGTCGCCCGGACAGAACGGGGCGGCGGCGTACGCGTGTGAAGGCGGGGGCGACGGCGTGCGGGCGCACGGACGTCGGGAGGATGGCGCGGGGTGCCGACCCGGGCAGGGGGAGCGGGCTCAGCGGACGCGGAGCGGGCTCAGGGCTGCGGGAAGCGCAGGAGGAAGTGCGGGAAAACGCGCAGGGGGTCGGCTCAGAAGAACATCAACAAGACGCCGACCACACTCGACCGAAGTCGATGTGGGAGCGCGTGACCAGCCACTGCTGTGGATGCATGGGCCAAGTGGAACAGGCATCCGTTTCCGCGTCAACTGCCGTGAGACGTACGGCTCACATCCTGGACAGTCTTGACAGCGCGTGTGAAGTGCCCCGTAATCTCGAGGCGGATCGTGCTGAGGGGCTCGGTCCGTGTGAAGGCGTCACCCGTGTTCGATCTTCTGTATCCACGGAGCCTTCCGCATGTCTTCCGACACCCTCGCCAAAGTGGCAACCGCCCCTTCGCCCCGAGATCCCGACGCGTCCCCCGCCGAGCCGCGCATCGTGCCCCGTCCCCGCGTGGGTCAGTGGACGGCGGCCGTGGTCGTCCTGGTCCTGCTGGCGCTGGCCGCCGACTCCGTCGTACGCAATGAGGCGTTCCAGTGGGACGTCGTCGCCGGCCACTTCACCTCGGCGGCCGTGCTGCGCGGCCTCGGGCTCACGCTCTGGCTGACCGCCCTCGTCATGGCGCTCGGCTTCACGCTCGGCACGCTCCTCGCCATGGGCAGGCTCTCCGACAACCCCGTTCTGCGCGCCGTGAGTTGGGGTTACGTCTGGTTCTTCAGGTCGATGCCGATCCTGGTCCAGCTGCTCTTCTGGTTCAACATCGGGGCGCTGTACCCGCAGGTGTTCGGCGTGAAGACGGTGGACCTGCTCGGTCCCGTCACCATCGCCGTCATCGGGCTCACCCTGCACGAGGCCGCCTACGCCGCCGAAGTGGTGCGCGGCGGAATCCTCTCCGTCGACCGGGGGCAGGTCGAGGCCGCCCGTTCGCTGGGTCTTGGGCGGTGGCGCCGCTGGCGGCGGATCGTCCTGCCGCAGGCCATGCGGTCCATCGTGCCGCCCGCGGGGAACATGCTGATCGGCACCCTCAAGGGCACCTCGATCGTCTCGGTCATCGCCGTGCAGGACCTGCTCTACTCCGTGCAGCTCGTCTACCACCGCACCTACCAGGTCATCCCGCTGCTCATGGTCGCCACCATCTGGTACGTCGTGGTCACCTCGGTGCTCAGCGTGGGCCAGTACTACGTCGAGCGGCACTACGCGCGCGGGTCGGAGCGGTCCCGATGAGGCGCTCGCTGGTGATCGTGGGGGCCGGGCCCCGCGGCACCGGAATCCTGGAGCGCATCGCCGCCAACACCCTTCTTTCAGGGGCGGGTCCGGGGTTCGACATCCACTTCGTCGACCCCTACCCGCCCGGCGGCGGACGCATCTGGCGGCACGACCAGTCGCCGCTGCTCTGGATGAACTCCGAGGCGCGGGACGTCACCATGTTCACCGACGAGACGGTGGAGGTGGCGGGCCCGGTTCTGCCGGGCCCCGCGCTCCACGAGTGGGCCGGGCGCGACGGACGGGCCTTCCTCGGCCGCCGCGAGCAGAGCGCCTACCTGCGCTGGGTGTACGAGGAGGCCGTCGCCGCCCTGCCCGAGGGCGTCGTCGTCCGCCACCACCGGCGCAGGGCGCTGCGCGTCACCGGGGGCCGCGACACCTGCCAGGAGGTCACCCTCGAAGGCGTCGACGATCCCCTCGCCGCCGACCTCGTCATCCTCGCCCAGGGCCACCTGGACGCCGAACCGGACGAGGAACAGGCCGAGTTGGCCGCGTACGCCGAACGGAACGGGCTCGTGCATCTGCCGCCCGACTTCACCGCCGACAGCGACCTGTCACGGCTCGCCCCCGGCGCGCCCGTCATCGTGCGGGGCTTCGGCCTCGCCTTCGTCGACCTGATGGTGCTGCTCACCGAGGGGCGCGGCGGACGGCACGAAGGGGACACGTACCACCCCTCGGGCCGCGAACCCGTCCTGTACGTCGGCTCGCGGCGCGGCGTCCCCTACCGGTCGAAGATCGGCTACGACTGGGCAGGCGAACGGCCGCCCCTGCCGCGCTACTTGGGTCCCGCCGAGATCGACGGACTCCTGGGGATACCCGGCGGGTTCGACTTCCGGCGGGACGTCTGGCCGCTCGTCGAGAAGGAGCTCGGCTTCGCCCACTACCACCGCCTCTTCACCGCACACCCCGAACGCACCCGGACCGCATGGACGGACTTCGACGAGAAGTACGGGGCCTGCGACCCCGGCAGCCCCGAGCTGGACGCCCTCGTCGTCTCCGCCGTGCCCGACCCCGCCGACCGGCTCGACCTCACGGCGCTGGACCATCCCCTCGCCGGGGTGCGCCACACCTCCTACGAGCAGCTGCAGGACGGGCTGCGCGGCCACATCGCCGCCGACCTGGCACGCAGGCACGACCCCGGACACAGCCCCGACCTCGCCGTCTTCCTCGGACTGCTCTCCGTCTACGGGCAGCTGGTGCGGCTCGGCGACGTGGGGCCCTGGTGGCACGGCTTCTTCAGCCACCTCGCGTCCGGGCCGCCAGGGCCCCGGCTGAGGCAGCTGCTCGCGCTCTCCCGCGCCGGAGTCGTGCGGTTCCTCGGCGCGGACGTCCGGGTCACCGCCGAGGGCGGGGTGTTCCGCGCCCAGAGCCCCACCCTGCCCGGACAGGTCACCGAGGCCCGCGCGCTCGTCGAGGCGCGGCTGCCGCAGCCCACCCTCGCCCGCACCCGCGATCCGCTGCTGCGCGCCCTGTACGCCGAGGGCGCCGCGTCGACCGAGGCGGGCCTCCTCGCCGTCGACCCGGCCGACGGACGGGTGCTCGACCGGGCCGGCGCGGCGCACCCGCGCCGCTTTGCGCTCGGCCCGCACACCGACGCGCGCGGCGCCGGAGCGTTCACCCGGCCACGGACCAACAGCCCCACCTTCCGGCAGAACGACGCCACCGCACGCGCCGTACTCGACTTCCTGCTGACCACTCGGACCCGAGGACCCCATGTCTCTACCTCTGCCTCTGCCCCTTCCCAGTGACCCCGCCGCCGCTTCCCCCATGGTCGAACTCCGCTCCGTACGCAAGTCCTTCGGGGCGCTGGAGGTGCTGAAGGGAGTCGACCTCCGGGTCGGCAGGGGCGAGGTCGCCGTCGTCCTCGGCCCGTCCGGCTCCGGCAAGTCCACCCTCCTGCGCACCATCAACCACCTGGAGAAGGTCGACGGGGGACAGGTCGGCGTCGACGGCACGCTCATCGGCTACCGGCGCTCCGGCGACAAGCTGTACGAGCTGCGCGAACGCGAGGTGCTCAAGCAGCGCACCCGGATCGGCTTCGTCTTCCAGGACTTCAACCTCTTCCCACACCTGACCGTCCTGGAGAACGTCGTCGAGGCACCCGTCTCCGCGCTCAAACGGCCGCGCCCCGCAGCGGAGAGGGCCGCACGGGAACTCCTGGAGCGCGTGGGCCTCGCCGCCAAGGCCGACACCTACCCCCGACAGCTCTCCGGCGGACAGCAGCAGCGCGTCGCCATCGCCCGCGCCCTCGCCATGGAGCCGAAGCTGCTGCTCTTCGACGAGCCGACCTCCGCGCTCGATCCCGAACTGGTCGGCGAGGTCCTTGACGTCATCAGGGACCTCGCCCGGCAGGGCACCACGATGATCGTCGTCACGCACGAGATCGGCTTCGCCCGCGAGGTGGCCGACACCGTCGTCTTCATGGACGACGGCCGCGTCGTCGAACAGGGCGCCCCCGCCGACGTACTCGACAGGCCGCGGCACGAACGCACGCGCGCCTTCCTCTCCAAGGTCCTCTAGGAGTACGCATGCCTTCCCTCCACCTCGCCGTCGCCATCGACCGGCCCGGCGCCCCCGACGCCCACGAAGCCGACGCCTACGCCGAGTCGGCGCTGCTCGCCGAGCAGGGAGCGCTGGACTTCGTGACGCTCGGCGACTCCTTCGCGCGCCCGGGACCCGACGCGCTCGCCGTGGCCGCCAGGATCGCGCCCGGCACCGGGCGCATCGGCCTCGTGCCGACCGTCACGACCACCCATACCGAGCCGTTCCACGTGCAGGCCGCGGTGGCGACCCTCGACTGGGTCAGCCACGGGCGGGCCGGCTGGACGCTCGACGTGTCGGCGACCGAGGCCGAGGCCCGGCTCTTCGGGCGGCGCGGCGCCGCGTCCCGCGAGGAGCTGTGGCACGAGGCGGGCGAGGTCGCCGACGTCGCCGCCCGGCTGTGGGACAGCTGGGAGGACGACGCGGAGATACGGGACGTGGCGACGGGCCGCTTCATCGACCGGGACAAGCTGCACCACACCGACTTCCAGGGCCGTACGTTCTCGGTGCGCGGGCCCTCCATCGTGCCGCGGCCGCCGCAGGGCCACCCGGTGCGGGTGGTCGACGCGACCGCGCCGCAGGCCCGCGAGACCGCCGCCCGGTACGCGGACGTCGCCCTCGTGCGGGCCGCGTCCGCCGAGCGGGCCGACGCCGCGCGGGCCGAACTGCGGGGCCTGGCCGCGCGATGCGGGCGAGACCCGCGGACGCTGCTGGTGTTCGCCGCCCTCCACGTCGACCTCGGCGGCGGGGAGTGCGCCGCGGAGCCCGGCCACGGAGGCGGGCCGCTGCCCACCGCAGAGGGGCCCGCCTACCGGGGCGGCCCCGTCGACCTGGCCGAGCTGATCGCCGACTGGCACCGGTCGGGCGCCGTCGACGGTTTCCACCTCACACCCGCCGAGCCACGCCGTGACCTGGAGCGGCTCGTCAACGGAACCGTCGCACTGCTCCAGCACCGGGGCCTGTTCCGCACCTTCTATCCGGGCAGCACGCTCCGCGAGCACCTGGAGCTCGCCCGGCCCGCCAACCGATACGCCGCGCTCGCGGGGGAGTCCTCATGACACAGCGCCCCAAGCAGGTCCACCTGGCCGCCCACTTCCCCGGGGTCAACAACACCACCGTCTGGTCCGATCCGAGGTCCCGCTCGCACATCGACTTCTCGTCCTTCGCAGAGCTCGCCCGCACCGCCGAGCGCGGTCTCTTCGACTTCTTCTTCCTCGCCGAAGGGCTGCGGCTGCGCGAGCACAAGGGGCGGATCCACGACCTGGACGTGGTCGGGCGGCCCGAGTCGCTCACCGTCCTGACCGCGCTCGCCGCCGTCACCGAGCGGCTCGGCCTCGCCGGCACCGTCAACGCGACCTTCAACGAGCCCTTCGAGCTGGCCCGCAGATTCGCCTCGCTGGACCATCTGAGCGCGGGCCGTGCCGCCTGGAACGTGGTCACCACCTCGGACGCCTTCACCGGCGAGAACTTCCGGCGCGGCGGCTACCTCGACCGGGCCGACCGGTACACCCGCGCCGCCGAGTTCCTCGCGACGGCGCGCGAGCTGTGGGACTCCTGGACGCCGCAGGGCAGGCCGCGGCCCTTCGCGCACCACGGCGAACACTTCACGATCGAGGGCGAGTTCACCGCGCCGCGCTCCCCGCAGGGGCACCCCGTCGTCATCCAGGCCGGGGACTCGCCGGAGGGGCGCGAGTTCGCCGCGTCCGCCGCCGACGTGATCTTCACGCGGCACGGCACCCTGGAAGCCGGCCGTGAGTTCTACGCCGACGTGAAGGGGCGCCTCGCGAAGTACGGGCGGGCCGCCGACGACCTGAAGATCATGCCCGGCGTCACCTTCGTCCTCGGCGACACCGCCGCCGAGGCGCAGGAGAAGGCGACCGGCATCCGCCGCGAACAGATCTCCCCGCAGAACGCGATCCTCGCCCTGGAGCAGGTCTGGGGCGTCGACCTCTCCGCGTACGACCCGGACGGACCGCTGCCCGACATCGACCCGGACCCGGACTCGCAGCTGGTCCAGGGCCGGGTGAAGATCGGCGACCCGCTCGCCGTCGCCGCGAAGTGGCGGGCGCTCTCCGAGGCCAAGGGGCTCTCCATCCGCCAGACCGTCATCGAGACCACGGCCCGCCAGTCGTTCATCGGCACCCCGGACCAGGTCGCCGCCGACCTGACGGAGTTCGTGCGCACCGGCGCCGCCGACGGCTTCATCCTCGTGCCGCACCTCACCCCCGGCGGGCTCGACGACTTCGTCGACAAGGTGGTGCCGCTGCTCCAGGAACGCGGTGTGCACCGCACGGAATACGAGGGCGCGACGCTGCGCTCCCACCTCGGGCTGCCCGAGCCCGTATGGAAGGGTTGATCACCATGACCGACGACATGACCGACGACATGACCGACGACATGACCGACGACGCGCAGGACTGGAAGCACTGGCATGAGCAGCGGACCCAGACGGTGTCGGCCCCCTACGGGCCGCTCTCCCTCACCGGCACGCACTGGCTCGCCGACCATCCGGACGGACGCCTTCCGGGCATCCCCGGGCACTGGTCCGTGACGTCGGAGTCCGTGACGTCCGAGTCCGTGACATCCGACGCGGTCGTCCTGGCCGCCGGGGACGACGACGGCCTCACCGTCGACGGGCGGCCCCGCACCGGCGAGGTCCGGCTGGACGCCGACAGCGGGCCGGTCGCGGGGGCCCGCGTCGCGCACGGTGCCCGCCGCCTCGTCGTCATCCGGCGCGAAGGCCTGTGGGCGGTGCGCGTCTTCGACCCGGACGCCGCCACGCGCCGCGCCTTCCGGGGCATCGACGCCACCGCGTACGACGCCCGCTGGGCCGTGCCCGGGCGCTTCGTCCCGTACGACGAGGACCGCACCGTCCTCGTCGGCAACGCGGACGGCAAGGAGCGCGGCCTCGGCCTCGGCGGTGAACTCTCCTTCCGCCTCGGGGGAGTCGAGCACACCCTCCAGGTGAGCGTCGAGGCGGACGGATCGCTGTGGGCCGTCTTCGCGGACGCCACCAGTGGGACGTCCAGCTACCGCTTCCGTTTCCTGCGGCCCGCCGCGCCCGACGCGGAAGGGCGCACCACGGTCGACTTCAACCGGACCGTGCTGCCCCCGTGCGCCTTCGCCGACCACTTCGTCTGCCCTTTCCCGCCGCCCGGCAACACGCTGGTCAGCGAGGTGGCGGCGGGAGAGCGGAACCTTCGCCGCTGAGACGTCGGAGGATCGATCACGGCCGAAAGGCGCCCTTGTGCGGCTCGTGCCCACCCCCCAATACTCCCGAGCAGCGCTTGTCAGGAGCACGGCGTAACCGGAATCCGGGCTTGCTCTTTGGCTGCGCCTCACGGGTCCTCAACCCACAAGGACCCACTGACTTCCCTCGGGAGGGAACAACGTGAGGATCAAGCGCACCATCCCCCACAACGGTTCGGCGAGACGCACCCGTCTGCTCGCCATAGCCACCGGACTCGTCGCTGCGGGCGCTCTCGCCGTGCCCGCGGCCAGCGCCCAGGACGGCATGGCGACCTTCAGCGCGTCACAGCTGGAACAGGCCAGTGACGCCGTCCTCGACGCCGATGTCGCGGGCACCGCCTGGGGTGTCGACCCGAAGACCAAGCAGGTCGTCGTGACCGCCGACAGCACGGTCTCCAAGGCCGAGATCGCGAAGCTCAAGGACGCGGCCGGGGCCAGCGCCGACGCGCTGAAGATCGAGCGCACGCCGGGCAAGTTCCAGAAGTACATCTCCGGCGGCGACGCCATCTACGCGAGCAGCTGGCGCTGCTCGCTCGGCTTCAACGTGCGCAACAGCGCCGGCGCCTACTACTTCCTGACCGCCGGTCACTGCACCGACGGCGCGACCACCTGGTGGGCCAACTCGGCGAAGACCACCGTGCTCGGCACCACGTCGGGTTCCAGCTTCCCGACGAACGACTACGGCATCGTGCGGTACACCAACACCTCGATCACCAAGTCGGGCACCGTGGGCAGCCAGGACATCACCCGGGCCGCCGACCCCACCGTCGGACAGAACGTGACCCGGCGCGGTTCCACGACCGGCACGCACAGCGGCCGCGTCACCGCGCTGAACCAGACGGTCAACTACGGCGGCGGCGACGTCGTCTATGGCATGATCAAGACCACGGTCTGTGCCGAGCCCGGCGACAGCGGCGGCCCGCTGTACTCGGGTACCACGGCGCTCGGTCTGACCTCCGGCGGCAGCGGCAACTGCTCGTCCGGCGGTACGACGTTCTTCCAGCCGGTCACCGAGGCACTGCGCGCGTACAACGTGAGCGTCTACTGATCCGGACGCACGGCGCCTGAGCCCGCAGCCAGCAGCGGGCGAGCCCCCGTCCGGACACCGGGCGGGGGCTCGCTCAAGCCCTCGGGGAGAGCTACCTTCGAGGGGAACGCTCAACACGCCCAATTCGGACCCTGGGGGGCCGGCATGGTCGAGGAGCTGGTGGCGGCGGGGCTGACCCTCGGGTCGGTCGGGGTGGTCTACGTGATGGCGGCGGCGCGCGTCGTCAAACAGTACGAGCGAGGTGTGGTGCTGCGCCTCGGACGGCTGCAGCAGTCCGTGCGCGGGCCGGGGTTCACCATGGTCGTGCCGTTCGTGGACCGGCTCCGCAAGGTCAACATGCAGATCGTGACGATGCCGGTGCCGGCGCAGGACGGCATCACGCGCGACAACGTCACGGTCCGGGTGGACGCGGTCATCTACTTCAAGGTGGTCGACGCCGCCGAGGCGGTCATGCAGGTGGAGGACTACCGCTTCGCGGTCTCGCAGATGGCGCAGACGTCGCTGCGCTCCATCATCGGCAAGAGCGACCTGGACGACCTGCTCTCCAACCGCGAGAAGCTCAACCAGGGCCTGGAGCTGATGATCGACTCCCCGGCCATCGGCTGGGGCGTGCAGATCGACCGCGTCGAGATCAAGGACGTGTCGCTGCCGGAGACCATGAAGCGCTCCATGGCCCGCCAGGCCGAGGCCGACCGCGAGCGGCGCGCCCGCGTCATCAACGCCGACGCCGAACTCCAGGCCTCCAAGAAGCTCGCCGAGGCCGCCCACGAGATGTCCGAGGAGCCCGCCGCCCTCCAGCTCCGGCTCCTGCAGACCGTGGTGGCCGTCGCCGCCGAGAAGAACTCCACCCTCGTCCTGCCCTTCCCCGTCGAGCTCCTCCGCTTCCTGGAGCGGGCCCAGCCGGCCCTGCCGCAGCAACAGCAGCCGCCTCCCGCGCCCCCCGCGAAGCTGCCGGAATCCGGAGCGCAAGGGGCGGAAGCCGGAGAGCCGGGCCCCTCGGAAGGATCGAGAACCGGACAGGACTAGTCCTCACAGGCTGACGATCGTTCCTCGCGCGCGGTGTTTGCAACGGGAACCGACGTGGCGTGACCGGGCGCACTCGATGTGCGAGGGGCGCACTGCCGTCCACGTGTGCGCGTCCTGAAGTCGACCTTGTGTGCTACCGGACGGCCTCGGGATAGTGGACGAGGCAACTTTGGCATGGACGCGCCTATTTCAGCGTGGCAACTCCGTGCGGTGCAACCTTGCGGCCCGTCAGGCCCCCACGCCCGCCGGGTCGTTCCCCCCACAGGAGGTCGTGAGTTTTGAAGCACCGACGCATACCCAAGCGGCGTGCCGCCGTGGCAGGCGCGGGCATCGCCGCGCTGGTGGCCGCGGGAATCACCTTCCAGACTGCGAACGCGAGCGAGAACTCCCCGACGCCGACACCGGACACCCTCTCGGTGGCGAAGGCCGGAAAGCTCGCCTCGGCTCTCGGTAAGGACCTCGGCGCGGACGCCGCGGGCACGTACTACGACGCGAAGGCCAAGGCCCTCGTCGTGAACGTGCTGAACCAGAAGGCGGCCGACGCCGTCGAGTCGGCGGGCGGCAAGGCCAGAATCGTCGAGAACTCCCTGGCCGAGCTGAAGAGCGCCCGCGCGACGCTCGACGACAAGGCCGCCGTACCCGGCACCTCGTGGGCGATGGACCCGGCCACGAACAAGGTCGTCGTCACGGCCGACCGCACGGTCAAGGGCGCGAAGCTCGACAAGGTCAGCTCGATCGTGAAGAGCCTCGGCGGCAAGGCCGAACTCAAGCACAGCAAGGGCGAGTACAAGGCCTTCATCGCCGGCGGCGACGCGATCTGGGGCGGCGGCTCGCGCTGCTCGCTCGGCTTCAACGTCGTCAAGGGCGGCGAGCCGTACTTCCTGACGGCCGGTCACTGCGGCAACGCGGTGAAGAGCTGGTCCGACTCGCAGGGCGGCTCGGAGATCGGCGCCACGGAGGAGTCGAGCTTCCCGGGCAACGACTACGCCATCGTCAAGTACACGGCCGACACCCCGCACCCCAGCGAGGTGAACCTCTACAACGGCAGCTCCCAGCCGATCAGCAAGGCCGGGGACGCCACGGTCGGCCAGGAGGTGACGCGCAGCGGCAGCACCACGCAGGTCCACGACGGTGACGTCACCGCGCTCGACGCCACGGTCAACTATCAGGAGGGCCAGGTCGACGGTCTGATCCAGACCACCGTCTGTGCCGAGCCCGGCGACAGCGGCGGCGCGCTCTTCGCCGGTGACACCGCGCTCGGTCTCACCTCGGGCGGCAGCGGCGACTGCTCGTCCGGCGGCGAGACCTTCTTCCAGCCGGTTCCGGAGGCCCTTTCGGCCTACGGAGCGGAGATCGGCTGATCCCGCAGGACACTCGACGCCCCGCCTCCGCGAAAGCGGGGGCGGGGCTTTTTCTGCTTGCGGGAAGCCCGGAGAAGGGACCTTTCGGGACTTTCTTCCCGGAGTTCGGGGACACGAGAAGCAGCAGGCGATGAACGCGTACGCCGACCAGTGCGCTCCGGCCGATCCCCGGATGCCGATGCTCTCCGAGAGGGAGGGGCTCATGCGGCAGGCGTACTACGGCGCGAGCAGCCACTGACGAGCCGCAGGTGCGGACTCACCGCTTGGGCCAGTACCACAGCGGTTCGTCCAGGAGGCTTTCCCGGCCCGCCACCGTCGTCCGGCCCGACTCCTTTGTCAGCTCGATGGAGTTGACGTCGACCTGGTGGCGGGCCGCCCCCTTGGCGACGGCCTCGGCGAGGGGGTGGGCGTGGGTCACCAGGACCAC
Organism: Streptomyces sp. NPDC093510; assembly: GCF_040683555.1. Taxonomy (NCBI): domain Bacteria; kingdom Bacillati; phylum Actinomycetota; class Actinomycetes; order Kitasatosporales; family Streptomycetaceae; genus Streptomyces; species Streptomyces sp. NPDC093510. The sequence continues at coordinate 284,313 of NZ_JBFBEE010000008.1, read as the reverse complement.
TTGCGTCTCCGTCGTCGCCGTGAGGATCAGGTCGGCGAGCGGGCGCAGGAGGTCCGGGTGCAGGCTCGTCTCCGGCTCGTTCAGGACGAGCAGGGCGGGCGGCCGCGGGGTGAGCAGCGCGGCGGTCCACAGCAGGTAGCGCAGCGTGCCGTCGGAGAGCTCGGCCGGGCCCAGCGGGCGCAGCAGCCCGCGCTGGTGCAGCTGGAGCTCGAACCGGCCGCCGTTGTCGGTGACGTGGACCCGGCTGCCCGGGAAGGCGTCGTCCACCGCGGCGTCGAGCGCCGCGTCGTCGCCGGTCTCGCGGATGGTCTGCAGGGCGGCGGCCAGGTCCGCGCCGTCGTGGGAGAGGACCGGGGTGCGGGTGCCGATCCGGGCGGCGCGGGCGGGCGCGTCGGCGTCGGTGCGCACGTGGTCGTAGAACCGCCAGGAGCGGATCAGCTCGCGCAGCCTCAGCAGGTCGGGTGCCAGCTGCGGGTCGGCGAACTCGCTCAGCATGCTGTCGTACGGCCGGATGCCCTGGGTGCGGTGCCAGCCGCCGTCGGCCGTGCGGGTGCGCGCGGCGGGGCCCGCGCGGTCGCAGAGCAACGACGCGGGCCGCAGGACGGGGCCCGCCCAGGTGGACTCCCGCTTGATCTCCGGGTCGAGCCGGAAGAGGGACGGCGTGCCGTGCGGGCCCGCGCCGCTCGACTGGGGGAGGCCGAAGTCGACCGCGTACCCGAACTCGTCGCCGGCGAAGCCGAGCTTCAGACCGGTGGGTTCCGCCGTCCGCTCGCCCGCCCAGAGCGCGGACGGCAGGCCGCCCTCGCGGGCCAGGGCCGCGACCGCGCCGCCCGTGGCGGAGTCGGCGAGCAGGCGCAGGGCGCGGTACAGGCTGGACTTGCCCGTGCCGTTCGCCCCCGTGACCACGTTCAGCCGGTCCAGCGGGACGATCAGCTTGCGCAGGGAGCGGTAGTTCTCGACGGCGAGTGTGCGGATCATGCGGTTCAGCCTCGCACCCGGGTCTGACAATGCCCTTCGTGCAGCCGGGGGCGCACGCTGCTCACGTCACCCGAGGCGCCTGCTGCCGCTGCCGTAGTTGGTGCCGGTGAGGTCGATGGAGCTGCTGTTGGGCGTTCTGCGCCGGGCGGACAGGGCGAGGGTGACGACGACGCCGAGGACGGCCCAGGCGGAGAGGACGAGCAGCGCCCGGGTGACCGAGTTCCCCTCGAAGTACGCGATGGAGCGGGCGACCCAGGTGCCCGCGCCCGGCGGCAGCCAGGGCCCGATCGCCTCCCAGAAGGGCGGCAGCATCGGCAGCGGGAAGGCGCCGCCCGCGCTGGGGTTGCCCGCGATGACGACGAGGAGGACGGCCAGGCCGATGCCGACGATGCCGGTGAGCGACTGCAGGGCGAGCGTGATCGCGCCGACCCCGAAGATCACCAGGGCGCCGAGGCCCCACAGGCCGAGGACGCTGCCCGGCAGGGCGCCGAGGATCGGCCCGATGATGACCGCGCCGCCGAGCCCGCCGGCGATCGAGTAGAGCGCCATGGTGCCGAGCCTGATGACCGCGCGCGGCACGTTGGAGGCCCGGGAGCCCGCGCTGATCGCGAGGATCGACGCGCACAGATAGCCGCCGACGCACCAGCCGACGACCAGGTAGAAGGACGAGAGGCCGTTGAAGTCCTGGCCCGACGCCGGGGCCACGTCGTCGGTCTTGACCGTGCGCTTCTCGGCCGCGTCGATGTCGGTGGCGAGCGTGGTGAGGGTCCTGGAGAGTGCGGTGCCGCCACCGGAGGCGACCAGGAGGGTGTCGGTGGTGCCGCGGGGGTCGACGAGCAGGGCGCCGTCGATGTCGCGGTTCATGATCTGGCGGCGGGCCGTGGCCTCGTCCTTGAGGACACGGGGGTCGAGCGGGTCGCCGGGGAGCTTCTTCAGCCGGTCGGCGGTCTGCTCGGCCGCGGCACCGGGGGCGACGACTCCGAAGGGCACGTCTGTCGGTTTCGGGTTGTGCAGGGCCCCTACGTAGGAGGCGATGAACAGCAGTTGCAGGGCGAGTACGCCGAGGACGAGCAGGGCTGCTCGCGGAGTGACGGCGCTCTTCAATTCGTCGGCGAACCTCATGTCCCCACGCTCGGGGTCGTGGGTCGTTTCCGCAGGTGGGATGGGCCGAACGGACGACGCAGGGGGCGGGCGGGTCACTCTCCGACAGTGAATCGAACGTGTGTGTCGTACGTGAGTTCGAAACTGGTCTATGGTGGGAGGCGGGGGATGTGAGATCGGATCGGTTCAGGGTTTCAGGAGGTGCGTGTGCCCGGGTTCACGCATCTGCACACCGTCTCCGGGTTCTCCCTGCGCTACGGCGCCTCGCACCCGGAGCGGCTCGCCGAACGTGCCGCCGAGCGGGGCATGGACGCCCTCGCCCTCACCGACCGGGACACCCTCGCGGGCGCCGTCCGGTTCGCCAAGGCCTGCGCCAAGGCGGGCGTGCGGCCGCTGTTCGGGGCCGAGCTCGCGGTGGGCGCGCCCGCCCCGGCCAAGGGCGAGCGGCGCCGGGCCCCCGTACGTGGCGGTGCCTTCATCGACGAGTCGACCCCGCGCGTCACCTTCCTCGCCCGCGACGGCGCTACCGGCTGGGCCGCGCTCTGCCGCCTGGTCACCGCCGCGCACCGCGACGCCGCGGACGGGCAGCCCGTCCTGCCCTGGCAGGAGAACCACGGCGAGGGCCTCACCGTGCTGCTCGGTCCCGCATCCGATGTGGGCCGCGCACTCGCCGCGGGCCGCCCCGACCGGGCCGCCCGCCTCCTCGTCCCCTGGCGCGAGCGGTACGGCGACGCACTGCGCCTGGAGTCCGTCTGGCACGGCCGCGAGGGCACGGGCCCCGGCTCGCTGCGCCTGGCCGCGCGCACCGTCGGCTTCGCCGCCGAACAGGGCGTGCGCCCCGTCCTGAGCAACGCCGTGCGCTACGCCGACCCAGGCCAGGGCCCCGTCGCCGACGTCCTCGACGCCGCCCGCCGCCTCGTCCCCGTCGACCCGACCAAGGAACTCGACAGCGGCGAGCGGTGGCTGAAGGGCGCGGACGACATGCTGCGCGTCGCCGAGCGTGTCGTCGAGGCCGCGGGCTTCCGCCGCGACACCGCCCACCGCCTGCTCGAACAGACCCGGGCGGCCGCCGCCGAATGCCTGGTCGACGCCGAGGACGACATCGGCATCGGCTCCGTGCGCTTCCCCGAACCGCACCTGGTGGGCGCCGGGCGCCGCACCGCGCAGCGCGTCCTCGCCTCGCGGGCGGCGGCGGGCATGGTGCGGCTCGGCCACGACTCCCGGCGCGACTACTGGGAGCGGATGCACCACGAGCTGGACATCATCGACCACCACGGCTACGCCTCGTACTTCCTGACCGTGGCGCAGGTCGTCGACGACGTGCGCGGCCTGGGCATCCGGGTCGCGGCGCGCGGCTCCGGCGCCGGGTCCCTCGTCAACCACCTCATCGGCATCGCGCACGCCGACCCCGTCGAGCACGGGCTGCTCATGGAGCGGTTCCTGTCCAAGCGGCGGCACGTCCTGCCGGACATCGACATCGACGTCGAGTCGGCCCGCCGCCTGGAGGTCTACCGCGCGATCATCGGCCGCTTCGGCCCCGAGCGGGTCGCGACGGTCGCCATGCCCGAGACCTACCGGGTGCGCCACGCCGTACGCGACGTGGGCGCCGCCCTGTCCATGGACCCGGCCGACATCGACAGGATCGCCAAGGCGTTCCCGCACATCCGCGCCCGCGACGCCCGCGCCGCCATGGAGGAACTGCCGGAACTGCGCGCGGTGGCCGAGGAGCTGGGCGACCGCGACCGGCTGTGGGAGCTGGTCGAGGCACTGGACGCGCTGCCGCGCGGCGTCGCCATGCACCCGTGCGGGGTCCTGCTCTCCGACGCCTCACTGCTCGCCCGCACCCCCGTGATGCCGACCAGCGGCGAGGGCCTGCCCATGTCGCAGTTCGACAAGGACGACGTGGAGGACCTCGGCCTGCTCAAGCTGGACGTGCTCGGCGTGCGGATGCAGTCGGCGATCGCGCACGCGGTGGCGGAGGTCGAGCGGGCCACGGGCGACGCGGTGGACGTCGACGACCCGCGCCAGGTCCCGCCGGGCGACCCGGCGACGTACCGGCTCATCAGGTCCGCCGAGACGCTGGGGTGCTTCCAGATCGAGTCGCCGGGCCAGCGGGACCTCGTCGGGCGCCTCCAGCCCGCGACCTTCCACGACCTGGTGGTCGACATCTCGCTGTTCCGTCCCGGCCCGGTCGCCGCCGACATGGTGCGGCCCTTCATCGAGGCCAGGCACGGCCGCGCGCCCGTCCGCTACCCGCACCCCGACCTCGCGGAACCCCTGAAGGAGACGTACGGCGTCGTCGTCTTCCACGAGCAGATCATCCAGATCGTGGACATCATGACCGGCTGCGGGCGCGACGAGGCGGACCGGGTGCGGCGCGGGCTCTCCGACCCCGAGTCGCAGGGCAGAATCCGCTTCTGGTTCGCGCAGCACGCCGCGGCCAGGGGGTACGACGCGGAGACGATCGGCCGCACCTGGGAGATCGTCGAGGCCTTCGGTTCGTACGGCTTCTGCAAGGCGCACGCGGTGGCCTTCGCCGTGCCGACGTACCAGTCGGCCTGGCTGAAGGCCCACCACCCGGCCGCGTTCTACGCCGGGCTGCTCACGCACGACCCCGGGATGTATCCGAAGCGGCTGCTGCTCGCGGACGCGCGGCGCAGGGGGGTGCCGATCCTTCCCCTGGACGTGAACCGGTCGGCGGTCGCCCACCGCATCGAACTGGTGTCCGATGAGGCGGGCAAGGTTGGGCCCAGGGAGGTCTGGGGGCTGCGGCTCGCGCTCTCCGACGTGCACGGCATCAGCGAGGCCGAGGCCGCCCGGATCGCCGACGGGCAGCCCTACTCCTCGCTCGTCGACTTCTGGGAGCGGGCCAGGCCCTCCAAGCCGGTCGCGCAACGGCTCGCGCAGGTCGGCGCGCTCGACGCGTTCGGCGCCAACCGCCGCGACCTGCAACTCCACCTGGCCGAGCTGCGGCGGGGCGCACGCGGCGCCGCCGGCGCCCAACTGCCCCTGGCGGGCGGCCGGAGGGCGGCGCCCGCGGGCCTGCCCGATCTGGACGACGCGGAGCGCCTCAGCGCCGAACTGGGCGTCCTCGGCATGGACTCCTCGCGCCACCTCATGGGCGACCACCGCGCCTTCCTGGAGGAGCTGGGCGTCTTCAGCGCCCGGCGCCTGCGCGAGGCCGAACACGGCGCGACCGTCCTGGTCGCGGGCGCCAAGGCCGCCACGCAGACCCCGCCGATCCGCTCCGGGAAGCGCGTCATCTTCACCACCCTGGACGACGGTACGGGCCTGGTCGACCTGGCCTTCTTCGACGACGCCCACGAGCGGTGCGCGCACACCGTCTTCCACTCCTGGCTGCTGCTCGTACGCGGCGTGGTGCAGCGCCGCGGACCGCGCAGCCTCAGCGTGGTGGGCGCGGCGGCGTGGAACCTCGCGGAGCTCGTGGAGGTGCGGAACGAGGGCGGCCTCGACGCGGTGGCGCAGCGCCTGGCGGAACCGGGACCGGAACCGGGACCGGACTCGGAGCCGGATTCGGAGCCGGCCCCGGTGGCGCAGGGGCGCCGCATCCGCATGGCCAACGGATACGAGATGCACCCCTGGGCGGACCTGCGCCCGGCGGGCGAAGGGACGGCATCGACACGGAAGTTGTGGCACCAGAGCCCGGGGAGCGCGGGATGAACGACGGCATCACCACCCTCTACGTACGCTTCCTGCTGCCACCCATGTGCGAGGCGGTCCTGCCCCAACTGCTCGCCCTGCTCGGCGAGTTCACCCCGCAGGTGGAGGCGTTGCCGCCCGACGCCGCGCTCGTCGACGTGCGGGGCGCGCGGCGGTACTTCGGACGGAACGCCGTCGACCTGGCCGCGCTGATCCGGGTGCGGGCGCTCGCCCTGTACGGGGTGGAGTGCGCGATCGGCGCGGGACCCGGGCCGATGCTGGCGCGGTTGGCCGCGCGCGGCGCCGCCCCCGGCGTGACCCGCGCGGTGCCCGAAGGTCCTGACGGTGTACGGGAGTTCCTCGCCGACCGGCCGGTGGGCGAACTGCCCGGCATCGGCCGCGCCACCGCCCGCACCCTCTGCGAGTACGGCCTCGACTCCCTCGGGAAGGTCGGCGCCGCGCCCCTGTCCACCCTGCAACGGCTGGTCGGCGCCCGCGCGGGCCGCGAGCTCGGCGAGAAGGCGCGGGGCATCGACCGCACCCGGGTCGTGCCGAACGCCGCCGCGCGCTCGCTCTCCGTCGAACGGCCCTTCCCCCGCGACGAACTGGACCCCTTCCGGCACCGCCGCGCACTGCTCTCCGGCGCCGAGGAGCTGGGCGCCAGGATGCGCGGCGAGGACCAGGTGTGCCGCACGCTGACCCTCACCGTGCGGTACGCGGACCGGAGTACGACCGTCCGGACCCGGGCCCTGCCCGAGCCGACCGCGCACTCCACCGCGCTGACCACGGCCGCGTACCGCATGTACGAGGCGCTCGGCCTGCAACGGGCCCGGGTGCGCGCCGTGTCGCTGCGCGCCGAGGGGCTCGGCCCCGCCGAACACGCCGCCCACCAGCTGACGTTCGACCCGGCGGACGAGAAGGCCCGCCGCATCGAGGAGGTGGCCGACCGGGCACGGGAGAAGTTCGGCCCGGGCGCGATCGTGCCGGGGACGCTGGCGGCGTGACCTCTGCGCGGCGTGACCTCTGCGCGGCGCGTTCGCCGGCGCGTCCGTCCGCGAACCGTGCCAGTGACCGCTGGAACTTTTGCCGACGCGCGACTTCACTCTTCCGCTACTCGCGCGTAGCTTGTCGTGTACGCAACATCCTGGTGATCCGGATCACGGCATCGCACCACGTCGTCACAGACTCGACTCCCTTGAGCCGCAAGGAGATCACACGATGCTGCCCTGGAGACGCGCGCTGCGCGCCCTCGCCGCCGCCCTGCTCGTCACGGGCGCGGTCACCCTCGCTCCCGCCGCCACGGCCGCGGCCGACACCGCGCCCTCCGCGACGTCGAGGGGCTGGAACGACTACGGCTGCAAGCCGTCCGCCGCACACCCCCGCCCGGTCGTCCTCGTGCACGGCACCTTCGGGAACTCCGTCGACAACTGGCTCGTCCTCGCCCCCTACCTGGTCAAGCGCGGCTACTGCGTCTACTCCCTGGACTACGGCCAGTTGAAGGGCGTGCCGTTCTTCAACGGGCTCGGCCCCATCGACAAGTCGGCCGAGCAGCTCGACGGCTTCGTCGACAAGGTGCTCGCCTCGACGGGCACGAAGGAGGTGGACCTCGTCGGCCACTCGCAGGGTGGCATGATGCCCCGCCACTACCTCAAGTTCCTCGGCGGCGCCGACGAGGTGAACGCCCTGATCGGCCTCGCCCCCGACAACCACGGCACCACCCTGCTGGGCCTCACCAGGCTGCTGCCGTACTTCCCCGGCATCGAGGACCTGCTGACCACGAACACCCCGAGCCTCGCCGACCAGGTCGCGGGATCGCCCTTCCTCACCAGGCTCAACGAGGGCGGCGACACGGTGCCCGGCGTGCGCTACACCGTCATCGCCACCAAGTACGACGAGGTCGTCACCCCGTACCGCAGCCAGTTCCTGAACGGCCCCGACGTCCGCAACGTCACCCTTCAGGACCTGTGCCCCGTCGCCCTCTCGGAGCACGTCGCGATCGGGGTCCTGGACCGCGTCGCCCACCACGAGGTCGCGAACGCCCTCGACCCGGCGCACGCGACGCCGAGCACCTGCCTGTCGTAGCCGCGACGACGCGACGGGCCGCGCCCCCCGGGCAGGGAGCGCGGCCCGTCACGTCGGACACGTACGCCTCAGCGGCCGTGGCGTCCGGCGGCCCGGCGGCGGGTGGTGGCGAACATCGCCGCGGTGCCGACGGCCAGAATCGCGGCACCACCCATCGCGATGTACGGCGTGGTGCTGTCGCCACCGGTCTCGGCGAGGTTGTCGTTCGCCGTGGTGACCGGCTTCTCGGCGCCGCCGTTCACCTCGGGCCGGTTGTCGCCGGCCGCCTCGTCAGGACCGTCCGCGGCGGGAGCGGCCTCGGTGGCCTCGGCGCCCGTGTCCGCGTCGGCGTCCCCGTGGCCGTGGTGCTCGACCGACGACTTGTCGGCGCCCGCCGCGATGTCCTGGTCGGAGGGTGCGGAGGCGGCCGGGGCGGGCGCGGAGCCGGCGCCGCCCGTGTCCTTGCCGAAGACGACGTCGGAGCAGGTGTAGAACGCCTCGGGGGAATCCGAACGCTGCCAGATCGAGTAGATGAGGTGGCGGCCCTCACGGGCGGGGATCTTGCCGTCGAAGACGTAGTCGCCGTTCTCCATCTTCGGGTCGGTGACCTTGACGAAGGGCTTCTCCTCCAGGTCCGACCACTTCAGGGGCTTGGACGGGTCGTACGACTCCTTCGTGACGAACAGCTCGAAGGAGCCCTTGTGCGGGGCGGTGCCCTTGTAGCGGAACGTGTGGTTGCCCGCGGACAGCTTGCTGGACGGCCAGTCGGCGCGCGGCAGGTCCAGGCCCTTGTACTTGTCGTTGCCGGCGCTGCACAGCTTGCCGTCGGGGATGATCTCCTTCGACTTGCCGGCGGCGTTGGCGATGTTCACGCCGTTCCAGTCGTAGAAGGCCTGCGCGCCACTGGCCGCCACAGCGGCCTTGCAGGCGGCCGACTTCGGGGACTCCGGCCCCTCCTGGAAGCAGGCGGAGACCCGGCTGACCGGGTCCGTCATCGAGCCGTGCGCGGCGGCGGGCGCGACCGACAGGGCGGTCAGGGCGAGCGGCGCGACACCGACGGCGGCGATGGCGGACACCTTGCGGAGGCGAGTCATGGTGGTTCTCCTCGATGACGGTTCAGGGGGCGACCAGAAAGCTAGCCCCTGAAATCCGCGAAAACCCCTGCTGAGAACGGAGAACGGAGATCCTTATGGTGCGTTTAAGGGAGTGCTAACCGGGAGCTCAGGTAGAGCCCCCGGCACGAGGGTCACGGGTGCATCCGGGCGCCCTTCAGCACCTTGTCGACCGCGTTGCGTGGCCCGTGGACGGCGATCCCCACCACGTCCAGCGCGTCCCCCGCGACAGCCCGGACGGCCGCACGGTTGTCGGTGTCGTTGCCGGTGGCGAACAGGTCGGAGGTGAACACGGAGCACGGCAGGTCCCGCCCGAGCGCGCGGCCGCGGGCGGCGGTCAGCACCTCCTTGCCGCCCTGGAAGACGAGCACCGGCTGCCGGAACATCGGAAGGTAGGCGGTGCCGTCGGCGTCCTCGTACGGCTCCCCGACGACCTCGGGCAGCCGCGTGCCGAGCCCGCTCACGAGGAACGCGGTCACGTTCAGCCGCTGCCAGCTCTCCAGGTCGTCCCGGAGCAGTACGGCGATCTTGGTGTCGAAGCGGACGGGCCGCCGCTCGGCGGCGGTGTCCGGGGTGGGCGTGCGGGGCGTCATGGCGGTGTCTGTGCTCATGCCTTGAGACTGCCGATCGCCGTCCGCCCCCGTCTTGTACGTTCTTTGCATGGCGGCCGGCGAGGAGATCACCGCGTGGCGCCCCGCGGTGCAGGGCGTCACGGAGGTCTTCCACGCCCACTTCACGCGGCACGCCTACCCCATGCACGTGCACGACACATGGACGCTGCTGATCGTCGACGAGGGCGCCGTCCGCTACGACCTGGAGCGGAACGCGCACGGCACCCCGTTCGGCACCGTCTCGCTGCTGCCGCCGCAGATCCCGCACAACGGCTCCGCGGCCACCCCGGACGGCTTCCGCAAGCGCGTCCTGTATCTGGAGGCGACGGAGGACGGGCCGCTCGACACGTCGTTCATCGGGTCCGCCGCGGACGCCCCCGACCTGGTCGACCCGCTGCTGCGGCACCGCATCGGACAGCTCCACACGGCCCTCGCACGCCCGGGCGACGAACTGGAGGCGGCCGCCCGGCTCACGCTCGTCACGGAACGGCTGCGCGAGCGGCTGCGCCCCCGCCTGGCCGCGGCAGCCGGGCCCGCGCCCGACCACCGGCTCGCGGGCGCCCTGCGCGAGCTCCTCGACGCACGCGTGGCCGAGGGCATCGCCCTGGAGGAGGCCGCCCGCCTGCTGCACGCGCACCCGGCGCACCTGGTGCGCTCCTTCGGGGCGGCGTACGGCATCGCCCCGCACCAGTACCTGATGACCCGCCGCGTGGACCGGGCCCGCCGCCTCCTGCTGGCCGGGCAGCCGCCCGGTGATACGGCGACGGCCTGCGGCTTCTACGACCAGTCGCATCTGACCCGGCACTTCAAGCGCGTGGTGGGCGTCCCCCCGGGCCGCTACGCCCGCGGCCGCTGACGGCACCGCCGGGACAGCGCCGCCCTCACCCCACCCACCGGTACCGCCGCTCGGGCCGCCCCGTCCCGCCGTAGCGCAACGTCACCTCCACACGGCTCGTGTCCGCGAAGAACTCCAGGTAGCGGCGCGCGCTCACCCGGGACAGCGAGCCCGCCGCCGCGCACTCCGACGCCGACAGACCGCCCGGATGCCTCCGCAACGTCCGCTCCACCAGCTCCGCCGTGTGCGCCGCCAGCCCCTTCGGCAGCTCCCGGGAGCCCGGCGGGCGCGTCCCGAAGATCTGGTCGACGTCCTCCTGGCGCGCCTCCTGAAGGCCGTCGAGCCGGGCCCGCAACGCCGCCACATGCCTCAACTGCTCATGCAGCGCCGCCTGGTTGAACGGCTTGATCAGATAGTGCAGGGCGCCGGCCCGCAGCGCCGCCCGCACCACCTGCGCGTCCCGCGCCGCCGTGATGAACAGGGCGTCCACCGGCCGGCGCACCGGATCGCGCTCCTCGGCCGCCCGCAGCTCCCGCAGCACCGCGATGCCGTCCATGTCGGGCAGATACACGTCGAGGAGCACCAGATCGGGGCGCAGCCGCTCCACCGCGTCGACCGCCTCCGCGCCGCTGTGGGCGACTCCGGCCACGGTGCAGCCGTTCACCGCGGCGACGTACCGACTGTGCAGCTTGGCGACCATGAAGTCGTCGTCCACGACCAGCACCCTTGTCATCGCCGCAGGCTATGGGCGCGACCACAACGACCACAACGTCCGTTGATTCCGGAAGAGAGACAGGTTGTCGACGCGCGGGCAACATGTGGGCCACCTCACAACCGACTACATGCCGACAGGTGGTGGCACACGTGCGCCTGCGCACACCCCTCGCCCTGCTCGGGGCCGCCCTCCTCGTGCTCGTGGCGCCGCCGCTGCTCACCACGGGCAGCGGCGCCGACACCGGCACCCAGATCCCCGGCCTGCGTCTCATGGTCCCCAACACCCCTGGCGGCGGCTACGACATCACCGCCCGCACCGCCGCGAAGAACGCCGAGGACGCCGGACTCACCCACAACATCGAGGTGTTCAACCTGCCCGGCGCGGGCGGCACCGTCGGCCTGACCCGGCTCGTCGGCGAGCACGGCAACGGCAAGCTCGCCATGTCCATGGGCCTCGGCGTCGTGGGCGCCGCCCGCTCCAACCACTCGCCCAAGACCCTCGCCGACACGACGCCCATCGCCCGCCTCACCGAGGAGCAGGACGTCGTCGTGGTCGCCAAGAACTCCCCGTACAAGACCATCGACCAGCTCATCCGGGCCTGGAAGAAGAACCCCGGCAAGGTGCCCGTCGGCGGCGGCTCGTCACCCGGCGGCCCCGACCACCTCGCCCCGATGCTGATGGCCCGCGCCGCCGGCATCGCCCCGAAGAAGGTCAACTACGTCCCCTTCGACGGCGGCGGCGAACTGCTCGCCTCCATCCTCGGCAGCAAGGTCGCCTTCGGCGTCTCCGGAGTCGGCGAATACCTGGACCAGATCAAGTCGGGCGAGCTCAGGCTGCTCGCCGTCACGGGGCCGAAGCGGGTGCGCGGCCTGGACGGGCCCACCCTCAAGGAGTCCGGCTACGACGTGGACTTCACCAACTGGCGCGGCATCGTCGCCCCGCCCGGCCTCAGCGGCGCCGAGCGCAAGAAGCTCACCGGACTCGTCAGGAAGCTGCACGCCTCCAAGGAATGGCGCGCGTCCCTGAGGAAGAACGGCTGGGACGACGCCTTCCTGACCGGCGACAAGTTCGGCGACTTCCTCGAAGCCCAGGACAAGCGCGTCGTCTCGGTACTGAAGGAGCTGGGACTGTGACCACCACCGACGTCCCCGATGCACCCCGCGAGCCACGGGACCGCCGCGCCTGGCTGCGCGAACACTCCGAACTCGGCGTGTGCGTCCTGCTCCTGGCCCTCGGCACGCTCGTCCTCACCGACGCCCTCACCATGGACGTCGAGATCACCCAGCGCGGCCCGGTCGGCCCGAAGACCGTACCGGTCGCGGTGGGCGTCGGACTGCTCGTCGTCGCCGTCCTGCTCGCCGTCGACGTGCTGCGCGGCGGTCGTGGCGAGGCCGAGGGCGGCGAGGACATCGACCTGTCCGAACCCGCCGACTGGCGCACCGTGCTGCTCCTCGCGGGCGTCTTCCTCGCCACCGCCGTCCTCATCGAACCCGCCGGCTTCCCGGTCGCCGGAGCCCTGCTCTTCTGGGGCTCCGCCTACGCCCTCGGCAGCCGCCACCCCGACCGCGATCCGCTCATCGCCGCCGCGCTCTCCGTCATCACGTACGAAGTCTTCAACAACCTGCTCGGCGTGCCCCTTCCGGGCGGCCCCCTGATGGGAGTGCTGTGACATGAACGCCTTCAACTCCCTCATGGACGGCTTCGGCACGGCCCTCACCCCCATCAACCTCCTCTGGGCGGCCGTCGGCGTCCTCCTCGGCACCGCGATCGGCGTACTGCCCGGCATCGGCCCCGCGATGGCGGTGGCCCTGCTGCTCCCGGTCACGTACGGACTCGAACCGACCGGCGCCTTCATCATGTTCGCGGGCATCTACTACGGCGCGATGTTCGGCGGCTCCACCACCTCCATCCTGCTCAACACCCCGGGCGAGAGCGCGGCCGTCGTCGCGGCCATGGAAGGCCACCCGATGGCCAGGTCGGGACGGGGAGCGCAAGCCCTCGCCGCCGCCGCCGTCGGGCACTTCGCGGGCGGCATGATCGGCACCCTGCTCCTGGTGGCGCTCGCGCCGACGGTCGCCGACCTCGCCGTCGACATCGGCGCACCCGACTACTTCGCCATCATGGTGCTCGCGTTCATCGCGGTCACCTCGGTGCTCGGCTCCTCCCGCATCCGCGGCCTCGCCTCGCTCCTCATCGGCCTGACCATCGGCCTGGTCGGCCTGGACCAGATGACCGGCCAGCAGCGGCTCACGTTCGGCTCGCTCCAACTCGCCGACGGCATCGACGTGGTGATCGTCGCGGTCGGCCTCTTCGCGATCGGCGAAGCCCTCTGGGTCGCCGCCCACCTGCGCCGCGCCAGCGCGCGTGCCATCCCCGTCGGCCGCCCCTGGCTGGGCAGGGACGACGTGAGGCGCACCTGGAAGTCGTGGCTGCGCGGCCCCCTCATCGGCTTCCCGTTCGGCGCGATCCCCGCCGGCGGCGCGGAGATCCCGACGTTCCTGTCCTACGTGACGGAGAAGCGGCTGTCGAAGCACAAGGACGAGTGGGGCAAGGGCGCCATCGAGGGCGTCGCGGGCCCCGAGTCCGCCGCGTCCGCCTCGGCCGCGGGCACCCTCGTCTCCATGCTGACGCTCGGCCTGCCCACGACCGCCGTCGCCGCCGTCATGCTCGCCGCCTTCCAGCAGTACGGCATCCAGCCGGGACCGCTCCTCTTCGAACGCGAGGCGGACCTGGTCTGGGGCCTCATCGCCTCGCTGTTCGTCGGCATGGTGCTCCTGCTGGCGCTGAACCTGCCGCTTGCCCCGCTCTGGGTGAAGCTCCTGCGCATCCCGCGCCCCTACCTCTACGCGGGCATCCTCTTCTTCGCCGCCGTGGGCGCCTACGCGGTCGGCGGCGAACCGCTCGACCTCGTCATCCTGCTCGTCATCGGCCTGATCGGCTTCGGCATGCGGCGCTACGGACTGCCCGTGCTGCCCGCCGTCATCGGCGTCATCCTCGGCCCGAACGCCGAGCAACAACTGCGCCGCGCCCTGCAGATCAGCGACGGCAGCGTCGGCGGCCTCGTCGACACACCGTTCTCCGTGACGGTCTATGGCCTCATCGTCCTGATCGTGGCGTGGCCCTTGTTGAAGAAGGCGGTGGTGCGGGCGCGCCGCCGTGACGTAGACGTAGAGGCATGACCACGCCTGTAGACGCCACGGACCGCACGGACATCCGCCTCGCCACCGCCGCCGACGTACCCGCCGTGCGGGAGGTCACGGACGCGGCGTACCACCACTACATCGAACGCATCGGGCTCGTCCCCAGCCCGATGGAGGCCGACCACGCGGCCGATGTGGCGGCGGGGTTCGTGTACGTCACCGGGGACCCCGTGGTGGGTCTGCTGGTGCTCGTCCCGCGCCCGTACGAGGGCCGTCTCCTCCTGGAGTCCATCGCGGTACGCCCCGATGCCGCGGGGCAGGGGGTGGGCCGCCGCCTGCTCGCCTTCGTGGACGCCCACGCGCGGGCGCTCGGACTGCCCGAGATCCGGCTCTACACCAACGCGCTGATGTGGGAGAACCAGGAGATCTACCCCCGGTACGGCTACGAGTTCGTCGAGCGGCGGGTCGAGGGGCCGTACGACCGGATTCACTACCGCAAGCGGCTCCAGGACCGCTGACGGGACCTCACCCGTCCGGCCACCAGGTCCGCTGGATGTCCTTGCGGACCTCCGGCCTCTCCTGCGGCCGCGCCTCCGCCTCCTGGCGTTCCCGCACGCGGCGGCTGACGGTCTTGCCCGAGGGCTTGTGCGTGGTCACTCGGCGCATGGCGGCCTCCCTGCCTTCCGACTCCCTGCCTTACCGATGTCCATTCGAGAGCCGGGCTAGACCTCTCCGGAGCCGCTTTCTGATCGAGGGGCCGATTGTCAGTGGTGGCTGAGACCATCGGAAGATGACGAGCAACGAGCCTCAGGCCCGGCACGCCGAGATCGTCGACGTCCATCTGATCCTGCGCCGGGGCGGCGAGGTGCTGCTGGCCCGCCGCGCCCGGACGGGGTACGGCGACGGCCTCCTGCACCTCCCCTCGGGCCATGTGGAGGAGGGCGAGGACGTCCGCGCGGCCATGATCAGGGAGGCGCGCGAAGAGGTCGGCCTCGACCTCGCCCCGGCCGATCTGCGGGCCGAGGCGGTTCTCCAGCACCGCGGCCCCGGCGAGGCACCGCGCACGGGCTGGTTCTTCTCGGCGGAGCACGGCGCGGGCGGCGAGCCGTTCAACGCCGAACCGGACAAGTGCGCCGAGCTCGTCTGGCACCCCCTGGCCGCGCTGCCGCACGACATGGTGGCGTACTGCCGCGCGGGCCTCGCCGCCTGGCGCGCGGGCGAGCGCTTCACCGTGCACTGGCAGTCGGACGACGAGTCCGTGGCGTATGACGGGGACCGCACGACGGCGCCGCGAGCGCTGGCCCCCGCGCGGGCGGGCGCCCTCCACCACGTGGAGCTGTGGGTGCCTGATCTGGCGGCCGCGGAGGCCCCCTGGGGCTGGCTGCTCGGCGAGTTGGGCCATGTGCCGTACCAGCGCTGGGAGCACGGGCGCAGCTGGCGCCGCGAGGAGGCGTACGTGGTCCTCGAACAGTCGCCGGACCTGCGGCCCGGCGGCCACGACCGGCACCGGCCCGGCCTGAACCACCTGGCGTTCCACGTGGCGGGCCGGACCGGGCTCGACCGGATCGTGGCCGCGGCACCCGGCCACGGCTGGACCCTGCTCTTCCCGGAACGGCACCCCCACGCGGGCGGCGACAGCCAGTACGCGGCCTACCTGGAGGACGCGTGGGGCTTCGAAGTGGAGCTGGTCGCCGGCTAGTCCCGCCGAAACGATCCGGTCCGGGCCATCGCCTCCAGCTCGTCCAGGGCGCGGACCGCCGCGGCGGCCGCCTCCGGGTCAGCCTCGGACAGGCCGCTCGCCGCGAACTCGTCCTCGTCCAGGCGCAGTACGGTGGAGCCGTCCGCCGAGCACCACAGGTCCAGGTCCAGGTCCTCCACCGTGAGGACGGACCCCGCACGGACCGCGGGCCGCGTCACGTCGCAGTACCAGCCCTTCAGAGTCCCGTCCGCGGCGTACACCTCCTTGATCGCGTACCAGCGGTCGCGCCAGTAGTGCTCGGTGAAGACGTCGCCCGGCTCGAAGCGCACGAAGCCGAAGTCGCGGACGCCGGGGGCCGCCCAGGGGGCGCGGACGGTGATCCGGTTCCCGTCGTCGCGGACGAGCCGCGCCGGATAGCGGATCTTCGTCCGGCCCGCCTTCACCAGGGCGATCTCCAGGGTGGCCGCCGGCGCGGGCGCGTCAGCCGAGTGTGTGGACATGGCGGACCTCCGTCGCACAGATCTCGTACCCGAACCACTTGTTGATCGCCAGCATCGGTCCGTTGCCGGCGTCGTTGCCCGTGAACGCCTCCGTGCAGCCCGCCGCGCGGGCCCGGTGCAGCGAGTCGTTCTTGGCGAGCTTGGCCAGGCCGCGGCCGCGGTGGGCGCGCGCCGTGCCCGTCATGTTGGACGCGTAGCGGCCCGCGCCGTCCGTGCGGGCCAGGCTGAACGCCGCGGGGCGGCCGTCCACCAGCGCCACGGTGGTGAGCTCCTGGCTCACCAGCGGGTGGTGCCAGGTCTCGGCGACCCAGTGCTCGTAGTCCGTGAACTCCGCGGCCACGTCGCCCGGTTCGTCCGCCACCGTCTCCGCGTCCAGCGCGAAGAGCGGGCGCGCGTCGTCCGCGAACACCGCACCACTGACCAGCTCCACCCCGGCCGGCGGCTCTTTGCGGGGCGGCAGCGTGCCGTGCGCCAGGTCCAGGCGCAGGAAGTGCGCGCTGCGCCTGGACTCGTAGCCGTGGCGCGCGGCGAAGGCGAGGTTGGCGGGCTCGTCGAGCACCCACGAGTACACCGTCCGGGCGCCCGCGTCCGCGAGGTACTCCTCCGCCGTGCGCAGGAGCAGCGTCCCCGCGCCCCTGCCGAGCCGCTCCGGATGCACGTACACGTTGGCGTACCCCTGGCCGGGCTCGGGGCTGTCGTAGGCGATGCCGACCTGTGCCGTGCCGATGATCTCGCCGTCCGTCTCGGCGACCAACTGCCGGTAGCCGGAGTCCGGATGGGCGTGCGCCCGGTCGAACGCGATCGATTCGGGGGTGGCGAGCATGGCGGGTACGCAGGCGCGGCGCACGGCGGCGAAACCCGCGTCGTCCGCGGCGGCTGTCGGCACGGCGCGGTCCAGGGCTCGGACGATCACTGTCATGGAGCCGCACGCTACGTGCGGGGCGTGCCGGGCCGCCTCCCATTTTCCGCCGCCACCGCGCACGGCGGTGCGACCGGGGGCGGGACGTGCGGGACAATCGCTCCGTGACGTTGAAGATCGACATCGATGGAAGCGCGGGCGACGCGCCGTACGAGCAGGTGCGGGCCAGGATCGCCGAGCAGGTGAGGTCCGGGGCGCTGCCCGTCGGCTACAAGCTGCCCACGGTGCGCGGGCTCGCCGAGTCGCTCGGGCTCGCCGCGAACACGGTCGCCAAGGCGTACCGCGCCCTGGAGGCCGACGGGGTCATCGAGACCCGGGGCCGCAACGGGACGTTCGTCGCGGCGGCGGACGCGGCGGCCCGCGCCGCCTCGGCCGAGGCACAGGCCTTCGCCGAGCGGGCCCGGCGGCTCGGGCTCTCCGAGGAGGACGCGCTCGCCGCGGCGCGGGACGCCCTGCGCGCGGCCTACGGAAGCTCCGGCTAGAGCCGCCTACAGGTACAGCCCCGAGTCCGCTCCCTCCCGCTGATCAGGCACCGAGGTCGGGGACGTGCCCCGGCGCAGGGCGAAGAGTTCCGCGAGGGTCGCGCCCTCGCGGCCCACGCCCTCCTCCGTGCCGAGCCAGTCCACCGCCTCCGGGCGGGTCAGCGCGCCGACCTCGATGCGGGCGAGGCAGCGGCCGGGGCGGACCACGGCCGGGTGCAGCCGCTCCAGGTCCTCGTTGGTCGTCACGCCCACCAGCACGTTCCGGCCCTGGCCGAGCAGCCCGTCCGTGAGATTGAGCAGCCGCGAGAGCGCCTGGCCCGCCGTGTGCTTCGCCTCGCCGCGGATCAGCTCGTCGCAGTCCTCCAGGAGCAGCAGCCGCCAGCGGCCCTTCGCCGTCCCGTCGTCCTCGCCGATCGCGATGTCCATCAGATAGCCGACGTCGCTGAACAGCCGCTCCGGATCAAGGACGCAGTCCACCTGGCACCAGTCCCGCCACGACCGCGCGAGCGTCCGCAGCGCCGACGTCTTGCCCGTGCCCGGCGGGCCGTGGAGGAGGAGCAGCCGGCCCGCGATGTCCTCGGGCACCGTCTTCATCAGCTTGTCCATGGCGTCGGCGACCGGCGCCGTGTAGTTGGGCCGCACCTCCTCCCACGTGCCGGCCGAGATCTGCCGGGTGGTGCGGTGCGGGCCGCGCCTGGGGGAGACGTACCAGAAGCCCATGGTCACGTTCTCCGGCTGGGGTTCGGGCTCGTCCTGCGCGCCGTCCGTGGCCCGCTTCAGGACGTTCTCGGCGAGCTCGGCGGTGGTCGCCGTCACCGTGACGTCGGCGCCGCGGTTCCAGCGGGAGACCAGCAGCGTCCAGCCCTCGCCCTCGGCGAGCGTCGCGCTGCGGTCGTCGTCGCGGGCCGCGCGCAGCACCCGCGCCCCGGGCGGCAGCAGAGTGGACCCGGACTTGACGCGGTCGATGTTCGCACTGTGCGAGAAGGGCTGCTCACCCGTCGCGAAACGGCCGAGGAAGAGTGCGTCCACGACATCCGACGGGGAGTCGCTGTCGTCGACGTTGAGCCGGATCGGCAGGGCGTCCTGGGGGTTCGCAGACATGCCGCCATGATCCGGCACGTACCCGCCCCCGCGCACCCGGTTTGCACAGGCGCTCCACTTGCGCCGTTCGTGCTCCCGAGCGCTGTGACCGCGGCCAAGAGCTGTGGTGCGGAACCTGTCCTACCGCGTATGCCCGCCGATACGCTTGTCGCTGATGGGACGTCATCGGTGGTTTTCGGAAGCACGGCGGTGGCGACTCGCCGCACTGCTCGGAGTCGGTCTGGCCGTACTGGCCCTGGTGATCACGTTAATCAACACACTTCCCGGGGGCGGTGGCAGCACCGAGGGCACCACCCGGGACGGCGACAAGGTGCACGGCACGCCCGCGGTCCCCAAGGACGCCGACCCGGAGGTCGGCTGGGGCTTCACCCACACCCAGTACAGCGCGGACGAGGGTGAGGAGGAAGCCGTCGAGCGCGTCCGCGCCGAACTCGCGGGACAGGGACGCCCCATCCCGCAGATCCAGCACATCATGGGCTGGGGCGCGGGCAACCCGGAGCCGGTCGACGGCCGTTACGACTTCTCCGACATGGACCGCCGGATGGACTTCGTCCGGGCGAGCAAGGGCACACCCGTGGTCACGCTGTGCTGCGCACCGGACTGGATGAAGGGCGGCGAGCCCGGCGCGGAGAACACCGACTGGAGCCAGCAGGCCCTGGAGACCGCCCCGGAGCGCGAGCACTACGACGACTTCGCGCGGCTCGCCGCGACGGTCGCCAAGCGCTATCCCGACGTACGCCACTTCGTCGTCTGGAACGAGTTCAAGGGCTTCTGGAACAACGAAGAGGCCCGCTGGGACTACGAGGGCTACACCGAGCTCTACAACCTCGTCTACCGCGAGCTCAAGAAGGTCGACAAGGACATCATGGTCGGCGGGCCCTACCTCGGCATGGACAGCATCGACCCACGCCAGACCGAGAACGCCTCCCAGGTGGAGGGGCCTTGGGGCCGTCTCGACCAGCGGCCTCTCGACGCCTTCGAGTACTGGAACAAGCACAAGAAGGGCGCGGACTTCGTCGTCGTCGACGGCGCCAGCTACACCGCGGACGACGAGATGCTGCCCGACGAGTTCAAGGCGACCGAGAAGCTCACGGCCGTCGGCGAGTGGGTGCGCGAGCGGACCGGCGACCTGCCGCTGTGGTGGGCCGAGTACTACGTGGAGCCGGGCGACAGCCAGGACAACCGCGACGACTGGTCCGAGGCGCACCGCGTGGCCGTCCACGCCTCGGGCCTGATGGCGATCGCCCGCGGCGGCGCCACCAGCGGCTTCTACTGGAACCCGCAGAAGCGGGGGGCCAAGTGCGCGGGCTGCCTGTGGACAGCCACCCAACAGGCCGACGGTGGAGCCGAGTTGCCGATGTTGCAGCTCATCGAGCGGTTCGGCAAGGAGTTCGGCCCCGGCACCGCGTACGAGAAGGTGACGGTCGCCGCCGACGACCGCCCCCACGTCCGCGTCCTCGCCGACGACGAGGCGGTCCTCGTGGTGAACACCCGCGACCGGAAGATCGGCGCGGAGGTCGACGGGCGCCGTGTCGACCTGGCGGAGTACGAGGTCATGTGGCTGAAGCGCTGAGCGCCCTAGGCCCGCCCGCTCACGCCATCGTCACGAACCGCTGGATCAGCGAGGCCAGCAGCACCGCGAGCAGCGGCAGCGAGAACCAGAAGCTGCCCTGCAGCCGGCGCTGCTGCCGCACGCTCGGCGCCGCGGCGACCCGCACCAGCTCGCGCGCCGCGAGCAGCAGCACGAGCGCGACGGCGGCGAGCCCACCCACCACCGACCACGGCGTCCACGTCACCTTCGGCCCGACCGGACCCGGATCGGCCTTGGCGGCCCTGCCGTCCGGCTGCTCGCTCAGGGTGTAGATCGTCGCGTCGGCGTTGACGAAGACCTTCTCGACGTCCTTGCGGCGGTCCAGGTTGCGGACGAGCCGCGTCTCCCACGTCTTCGAGTAGCCCGCGTCCAGCTGCAGGAAGGCCGTCTGGCCCCGGTTGATCATCAGATACGAGTTGGGGCCCGCGTCCTTGAGGGCTTTCACCAGGCCGGACACCAGAACCGGGTCGGCGGGCGCGAGCGTGGGAACGTACTCCACCCGCTCCATGTCCCGCGAGCCCCACGGGATCGACGGCGTGACGTTGTTGACCGTGTCGTTGCTCATCCAGAGCAGCCGCGCCGTCGGCTTGTCGTGCGCGTACACGTACTCCATCGCCGCGACCTCGCCGGGACGCACCCGCTCGAAGGGCTCGTTGCCCCAGCGGGCCACCAGGAAGCCGCCCATCAGGACGAGCCCGGCCATCAGTGCGGCCAGCGGCGCGAGGCTCACCCGGTCGCGGTCGCGCTCGTCCGGCGTGATGCCCGCGCGCGGGAACAGCGCGAGCCCCGCGAGCAGGGCCGCGCCCGGCAGCGCGAACATGAAGACGCGCAGGGCCATCTCGCCGCCGTAACTCTGCATGCCGAAGCCCAGGAACGGCACGAAGGTGAGGACGAGCAGCGAGCGTTCGCTGTACTTGTAGAAGCGCCGCCGCCACCAGCCCCAGCAGGCGAACGCCATGACGCCGCCGGCCATCGCCACCCGCGCGTACAGCACCAGCTGATGCGTCGAACTGCCACCCTCGATGCGCCCGGAGACCGACGAGGACACATTGCCGCCCACGCCGCCGACCCCGCCGAACAGGTCCTCGAAGTGCCCCGACCAGTACGGCTCGGCGAGGAAGCCGAGCCACACGACGACGAGCACCCCGAAGAGGATCGGCAGACCGCGCAGCTCCGAACGGCCGACCAGGACGAGCACCGTCAGGACGCCGAGCATCATGAACGGCGTGAGCTGGTGCGCGGGGACCGTCGCGCCGAAGAGACCGATCAGGACCAGGAGCAGCACCGCGCGCTCCTTGCGGCCGGCCGGCTCGACCTCGGTCTCGCCCGGACGCCGCTTCGTCCACAGCACGCGCGGCGCCCGGAACCACACCAGGAGTACGGCGACGAAGACGATGTAGAGCAGGTACGTGAAGCCCTGCGGGGAGAAGTAGTCCTGGCCGACCCAGCCGCTCAGGACGAAGATCCACAGACCGGCCCACTTGGCGCGCCAGGCCGCCCGCATCGAGCGCACGAGCAGGAACATCGGGGCGAGATAGAGCAGTTGGATCGCCGTCGGCCACCAGCGGATCACCTCGGTCATGTCCGAGACGCCGCACGCCTGCGCGATGAACGTGGCCGCGGCGAAGAAACCGGGCCAGCTCCAGCGCGCGTCCAGATCGGGCACCGCGGAGCCCGTCCGGTCGATGTACTCCATGAAGCCCAGGTGCTGCCAGGCCGTGGCGAACCGCGGCTCGGTCTCGATGACGGCGGGCAGCGCGTGCAGCGACACCACGGTGGCCAGCAGGGTGATCAGGAGGAGGCTCTTGACCGGCCGGTCCATCCAGAGCAGCGCGGCGAACACGACGACCAGGAGGGCGGCGCCGGCCAGCGTCGGCGTCGGCAGCACGGAGATCAGCCCGAGCCCGCCCATGTCGTCCAGGTCCTTCTCGCCGAGGCCGAGGACGGGCAGCCAGTACAGGGCGAGCGCGGTGGCGAGGAGCAGCGCCATGACGAGGACGTTGCGGCGGGGGGTGCGGGGCGGTGGGGCTGGTTCTTCTGGGTCTGCCGGTACCGCCAGTTCCGGCGTGGTGGCCTCGGTCACGGGATCAGGGGCGGGCGAGGGATCGGGGTCGGGGTCGGCGTCCGTGACGGGTGTGGTGCCGGTGCCGGTGCCGGTACCGGTACCGGTGCCCGTGTCCGGCCCGGCCGGGGATCTCAGCGCCCAGGTCGGCCGGTGGTCCATGTCGTCCCCCTCGCTCCGCGCCACGGGCGTCCCCGCGGCGGGCGTGCCAGGACCGGGCCGCACGTCCGGCCTGCGCTCCTGGTGTTCGAAGTCGAGCTGTACAGCGAGCTGAAGAGTGTCCGAGTCGAGCGACTCGCGCAACGCCCACGCGGGCCCGTGACCCTCCTTGCGCGCCCTGCCCTCGCCCTTGCCCGCGCCCCTGTCCCCGCCCCTGTCCGAGGCCCCGGAGGTCTCCGCGGCCCCCGCCCGCACCCGCTCCGCCGGCGCGTCCGGCGTCCCCAGGTCGGCCAGGTCCCCGTCCGGCGCCGCACCCGCGGCCTTCCCCGAGGGCGCCGCCCGCACCACGCGGTACAGCTTCGGCGCCGCGATGGCCACGATCACCGTCAGACTGCAGATCTCCGCGACGCCCGCGCCGGTCAGCCCCATCCGCGGCAGCAGGATCAGCGTGAGGCCGAGCACCAGGAAGCACAACAGGCCCTGCAGCCAGGCGATGCCGGACGTCTTGCTCTGCGCGCGCTGCACCGCGAAGTACGTCTCCATGACGACCCGCAGCAGCGCCCCCACCACGAACCAGCGCAGCAGCGGGGTGGCCGCGTCCGCGTACCCCTGCCCGAACATGCTCAGGATCAGCGGCGCGGCCAGGAAGAGGATTCCGCACACCGGCAGCATGATCACCGCCATCCGGCGCAGCGCCGAGCGGGTGTTGGCGGCGAGCAGGGCCGGGTCGTGCGCGCCCTCCACGGTCAGCGAGGCACCCATGTTGATGGCGAGGAGATTGATGGTGCCGCCGATGGTGGTGGTGATGTAGAAGTACGCGTTGTCGACCGAGCTGACCTGCGACGCCACGATCACCGGGACGAGGTAGACCACGGCGAGCGAGAAGAGCGAGCCGGTGTAGTCGCCGGCGAGGAAGCGGCCGATCTCACGCAGGGTCGGCGGCTGCGTCTTCCCCTCGGTGGCCTTCATGTGCCGCGGCACCAGGCGCCGGAAGACCAGCCAGCCGAGCGGGATCACCGAGACGAGGATCGAGGCGACCCAGGACACGAAGACGCCCGCGGTGGGGATGGCGGCGGCGATCGCGATGAGCAGTCCGAGCTTGGCGACCGAGAAGACGGTGTTGCCCACCGGCACCCAGAGCGCGCTGCGCAGCCCGGTCAGGACGCCGTCCTGCAGCGTCAGGACCGACCAGGCCACCACGGCGAGGACGAAGCCGACGCCGTGGGCGGGGCCGTGCAGGAAGCGGTACGAGGGACCCCAGAGGTCCAGTGTGAGCAGGAAGACGACGGCGGCGAGCGCCACCACGGCGGAACTGCCCGCGTACGTACGGAAGATGAGCCTGCCCGTGGCGCGCCCCGCGATGGGGATGAACCGTGCGAGGGCGCCCATCAGGGTCAGCGCGGCGAGCCCCGCGAGGAGCTTCATCGCGGCGATCGCCGCCGAACCCTGACCGACCGCCGACTCCGAGTAGTACCGGGCGGCGGCCAGCCAGAAGCCCACGCCGAGCACGCCGGAGATGCCGGTGTTGAGCATCAGCGCGTACGCGTTGCGGAACAGCGGGCTCTGGCCGTCCCCGCGGCCCGGCAGGCGCATGCCGCGGGGCCTGCGGGACTTGCCGGACTTATCGGACGGTGACCGGCCCCCGGCGCCCGCGGAACCGGGAGCGCCGGCTTGGGCCGTGGTCGTGTCAGACACTGGAACGCGTTGCCTTCCGGCGGATCTGTCGGGCTCTGCGGACCACGGCGTACCCCTTGGTCAGGGCGCGGTCCCTGGCGAAGTTGAGGCCGACCGCGCGGCCCGTCACGAGCCGTTCGAACTCCTCGGCCCCGGTGGTGCGGCGCACGGTGACCCGCCGCAGCGCGTACGGCCCCTGCGTCCGGCACGCCAGGCTGTTGCCGACGGCGAGCGCCTGGCCGAAGCCCGCCTCGCGCACGAGCTCGCGCACCCGGCGGCTGGAGTAGCCGTACGGATACGCGAAGGACGTGGGCCGGGTGCCCAGTTGGTCGGCGATGATGTCACGGCAGCGCCGCAGCTCGAACCGGAGTTCGTCGTCGGCCAGCTGATCGAGTTCGGGGTGGGTGTGGCTGTGCCCGCCGATCTCCGCCCCGGCGGCCGCGAGTTCGCGCACCTGGTCCCAGTCGAGCATGCGGTCCGGGGCGCCCCCGGTGTCGTACTCGCCGCGCAGCCAGCCGGTGGTGAGGAACAGGGTCGACGCGAAGCCGTGCCCGGTGAGCACCGGAAGCGCGTACCGGTGCACGCCCTCGTAGCCGTCGTCGAAGGTGATCAGGACGGGCCGCTCGGGCAGCGACCAGCACGAAATGCGCCACAGGGCGCCCAGTTGGGCGGCCGTGAGCGGTGTGAAGCCCCGCTCGGCGAGCATGTCCATCTGGCGTTCGAAGGCGTCGGGGGAGACCGAGAGCTCGTGTGTCGCCGCGTTCGGCGCGCGCGCCACGGAGTGGTACATCAGTATCGGCACGGGTCCCGTGCTCATGCGGCAGCCCCCTCGCCGCCCGTGTCTGCCGTCCCGGCGATCTCCACGACCGAGAACGTGGCGCCTCCCCTGCGCGCACGGACGCTCCCGAGTATGTACCCCCCTGCCGCGGTGAGCACTCCCGCCACAATGGCCCCCGCGCGCCCCGCGCCGCCCGGGCGGCCGAGCGCCGCGTCGCGCAGGCCGCGGCCGACCCCGGCGGGCAGCACGCGCGTGGTGTAGCGCCGTTCCGACTCGAGCCCCTTGGCGGCGCCGACACTCCGGGAGACGAGCGCTTTGGAGAGGCCTTCCGCGTACGTCCTCGTACGGAAGTAGCGGAACCGTTCCCGCACGGCGGGCACCCGGTGGTGGATCACCGAGCGGTCGTCGATGAGCAGGACGGCGTCCGGCCTCGCCCGGGTGAGGCGGATGCAGAACTCCGTCTCCTCGCAGCCCAGCGGCCGCTTGTCGCCGTCCCGGCCGATGCCGGTGGCGAAGCCGCCCGCCGCGTCGAAGGCGGTGCGCCGGAACGAGGCGTTCCCGCCGAGGACGTTGCGCACGTGGACCCGGCCCCGGGGCAGCCCCTTGTACGTACAGCCCACGACCCAGTCGAACTCCTCGGGGAACCAGACGGGCCGCCGCCCCGACTCCCAGGCAGGCATGGTGCGGCCGCCGACGGCGAGGACCCGCGGATCCCGGAAGCCCTCGGCGAAGTACCGCAGCCAGTCCCGCTCGGCGACGGCGTCGTCGTCGAGGAAGGCGATGATGTCGCCGCGCGCGGCGGCGATCCCGGTGTTGCGGCCCGCCGAGAGGCCGCGGGGGCCCGCGTTCGCGAGCACCCGCACCCCCTCGGTCTCCTTGTACTCCTTGGCGAGACGGTCCAGGAGCGAGGCGTTGTGGTCGACCACGAGAAGGGTTTCCCGTGCCGCCGACGACTGTGCGCGCACCGAGGAGACCGCCGCGAGGATGTCCTCCCAGCGGTCCTCGGTGTACACGCAGATGACGACGGAGATCTGCGCGCTCAAGACACCTCTCCCTGGCCGGCGCGGTGAGGCAGCCCCCGGCCGCCCTTGCGCCGCGCGCCGCGCCTGCCGCGGCTGGAACGCTCGGAGAGGATCACCTTCAGTACGCGGATGCCGTCCCGGACGGCTCTGAGGTTGCTGGTGCCGTGGATCCGGAGGTACTCGTGGCTCGGGATCTCCTGGACTCGGAGACCCGCCTTGACGACCCGGATGTTCATCAGGGTCTCGACCTCGAAGCCGGTGCAGTCGAGCTCGATCTTGTCCAGGCAGTGCCGCCAGAAGGCGTTGTAGCCGTAGCACAGGTCGGTGTACCGCGCGCCGAACTTGGTGTTCACGACGGAGCACAGGACGTGGTTGCCGAGCTTGCGGATCGGCGTCATGTCGTCCGTGCCGCCGCCGTTGGCGAACCGGGAGCCCTTGGCGAAGTCGGCGCCCGAGACGAGGGCGGAGACGTAGGAGACGATCTCGCTGCCGTCGGCGGAGCCGTCGGCGTCGACCATCACGATGATGTCGCCCGTGCACGCGGCGAAGCCGGTGATCAGGGCGTCCCCCTTGCCCTTGCCGAGCTGTCGGACGACTTTCACGTCCGGCCACAGCTCACGGGCGACGGCCACCGTGTCGTCGGTGGAATTCCCGTCCACGAGGACGACCTCGTGAATCCAGTCGGGCAGTGTCTTGAAAACGTACGGCAGATTCTCCGCTTCGTTCATGGCGGGTATCACGACACTCACCGGAGGCGTGATCGCCAAGTGGGTGGAGATCGGGCGGTAGTTCCTGGAGATCGCGTCTAACGGGTCCTGCCCGGCGTCTGCCGGGCGCACAAAAGAAGTCATGAGTCCGGTGGTCCCTCTCGTCCGGTGGATCGCCCGCCCCCGGGCGGTCCGGTAATTGATCCGGTTCGAAAGGGGGGTTCTCACGGGAGCACGCCGAAATGGATCTCCGTGCATGCCGAGTGAGCTGGCGTTTGCGCGGGACGTGACTCGGCTGAAGAGCGGACACCGAGCACGGCACCCCCCTACCGCGCCCCGCACCGGCACCACCGCGACCTTGAGCCCTCCCCTAGATCGCATTGCGTGATGGACCGTTGCGGGTGGATGTACGACGGTATTGATGATTGAGACTGTATGGCAAGACCTGGAGCGCGGTCCCACGTTTTTCATGATTTGAGTAATCTGTGCGATCACATTCGGACCGTCTTATTCCCCGCCTCTAGATCGAATTCTGCCCATGCGCTTGAGCAGTTTGTCGGCAGGTTCGAATAATTCCGGTCGCGTCTGAACAGTGTTGCGCAGTGCCCTGACCGGGGCACGCCGTGCCCGGTGACCGAAAGCCACCGGGTGGCGGAGCGCCACCCACCCCTCGGACACCATGAGTTCACGTGTCTTGAGGGAGTCCTTGTAGACCTTCTGGCCGCGGCCGAGATCGATGTGCGCGATCCCGTCGGCGGCCGCACCCTCGGCCATGCCCAGGTGCATGATGAGGCCGGGTGAGTACTTCGCGAACGCCGGGTCGTACGCCGGGAACCAGCACGTGTGGATCCGCTCGGAACGCAGCCCGAAGTGCGCGGCGATCGGCACGTCGGCGGCGTAGAGGACGGAGAGGACCCCGGCGAACGAGTCGGCGCGGGTGTGGAAGAGCCGGCGCAGCAGCCGGACGATCCAGGGGTGCGCGAAGCGGTCGCTGCGGCCCGTCCTGCGGTACTGCGCGGACTTCCAGCCCATCAGCGTGGTGAGGACCGCGGGGTCGCGTTCGTCGTGCACGTAACGCACGGCTCCGTGGTCGCGGCTCAGCCTGCGCTCCTTGGCGAGCGTCCCCTTGATGAACTTCGGGGAGCGCTCGCGGAGGTGGCGGAGATAGGTGTCGTACCCCTGATCGAGATCGATCACAGGGGAGGCGAAAGTGGCGGAGGCGTGTGCCTCGAACGGCGCCTGACCGGACACCAGATGATCGAATTCCCACAGGGAGAGCCCGCAGGCCCGCAGCAGTTCCCTGGCGTTCCAGTCGAAGCCCGGCCGGTGCACCAGGCCCTGGCAGTCGGAGATGCCGAGACCGATGGCCCGGCCGACGCCGGTGGCCGATCTCTGGAAGGGGAGGAAACCGGCGGGTTCGCCGTCCTCGCGCGCGACGGCGATCCGCACCCCGCGCCGCTCGTGTCCGATCGCGAGGGTGAACTCGGGGGAGAGGAAGGGGTTGGCGAGACCGGGTGAGCCGTGGAGGTGCGCCCGGGACTGCAGCGCGGTCCACGCCGCCCGGTCGACGGCGGACAGTTCGCCGGGGCGGTGCACGGTGATGTTCACGTCAGGTGGTCCACCTTCTCGCCGGACGGCCGCGCAGCCGCCGCACCACGGTCAACAGGAGGATGAGCGAACTGAGGGCGGCCACCGCGGCGACGCCGCCGCGCACCGACCACACGTGCAGCGCCAGCATGCACTGGGCGACGAGCAGGTTGACCGCGAGGGACCCGGACACGGACACCACGGCCCGGCCCCACGGCGTGAGGGCCCGCAGCGCCGCGCCGATCGCGGCCCCGGGTGCGGCGAGAAGGAAGAAGAGGGTGAACGGGCCGCGCAGCGGCGAGTCCAGGCCGACGAGCGCGAGCATCGCGCCGATCCCGCCGACGGCGACGGCCGCTCCCGCGAGCAGCGGCACCAGGTCGTGGCGGGCGCCCCGTCCGGTGCGCTGCCCCGTGTCCGCTGGTGGTGCCTTGTTCCCGATGGTTTGCATGGGCGACTTTGCCCCCCGACGCGCCGGATGCCGGGCTTCAATGTCGCGCAGCCCCGGCAGCGCGTCAAGATGCGGAGAGAGTGTGCAGATGTTCTCCGCCAAGCCCCCTGTTCGAAGCTGAACTCCCTGTGCGGGAAAGGGAATTGTTGAGGAACTCATTGACATGAACACTATCGGCGGCCGGGGGTGCGTGTTACCACGGTCGAGGCAGAAACCCTGCTAAGGGAGGTTCCATGAAATTGTCCCGCATCACGGCATACATGTCCTCGCTCCTCCTCGCGGCCGCCTTCGCGCTCACCGGCGCGGCAGCGGCCCAAGCGGACCCGTCGGCCGGCCAGAAGGCCGCGGCCACGGGTTATGTGGCCCTCGGCGACTCCTACTCGTCGGGCGTCGGCGCCGGCAACTACGACAGCGGCAGCGGCAACTGCAAGCGCAGCAACCGCGCCTACCCCGTCCTGTGGGCGGCCGCCCACTCACCCTCGAGCTTCAACTTCACCGCTTGCTCGGGCGCTCGTACGGGTGATGTTCTGGCGAACCAGCTGGGCCCGCTCGGCTCCGGGACCGGCCTCGTCTCCGTCTCCGTCGGTGGCAACGACGCGGGCTTCGCCGATGTCATGACGACCTGTGTGCTGCAGTCCGAGAGCAACTGTCTGGCCCGCATCAACCAGGCGCGCCAGTACGTCGACTCCACCCTCCCCGGCAACCTCGACAAGGTCTACGACGCGATCAGCGCGAAGGCTCCATCGGCCCGCGTCGTCGTGCTCGGCTACCCCCGCTTCTACAAGCTCAGCGGCACCTGCGTCGCCGGCCTCTCCGAGCGGGAGCGGACCGCCATCAACGGCGCCGCGGACTACCTCAACGCGGCAACCGAAAAGCGTGCCGCCGACCACGGCTTCGCCTTCGGCGATGTCACCTCCGCCTTCGCGGGGCACGAGATCTGCTCCGGAAGTCCCTGGCTGCACAGCGTGAACTGGCTCAACATCGGCGAGTCCTACCACCCCACCGCCGCCGGCCAGTCCGGTGGCTACCTCCCGGTGTTCACCGCGGCGGCCTGACCCCCACCGGCCGTCCTTACCCGTTCGGCGTGTAGGAGGCCCCGCCCGTCGGGGTCTCCTCCTCGCAGGCCACCGCGTACGCAACGGAGTTGGAACGGGTC
Source organism: Streptomyces sp. NPDC093510 (assembly GCF_040683555.1). Classification (NCBI taxonomy): domain Bacteria; kingdom Bacillati; phylum Actinomycetota; class Actinomycetes; order Kitasatosporales; family Streptomycetaceae; genus Streptomyces; species Streptomyces sp. NPDC093510. Next base: position 254,215 of record NZ_JBFBEE010000008.1, on the reverse strand, counting down.
TGCACGGGCTTGCGCACCTCGACACCGATCGTGTTCTCGTACGTCCCGCCGCCCGGGTCGTACGCGGTCTCCACGTGGTTGACCTGCCGCGTCTTGCCGCCGCCCGACGGGAACGACAACGTCTTCCAGCCGGGGTCGCCCGGCTCGCCGGACTCCGTGACCCAGCGGTACTCGACGGTGGCGGGGGCGCGGCCCACCGTGAACGTCGCGGTGAACGAGGGTGCCTGCCCGGTCGCCGGGGGACAGGCGCCCTCGTACTGCGTGTGGGCGCCCGAGACGTGCACCTTCACGGACTGGGCGGGCGGCGTGGTCTTGCCGCCGTTCCCCCCGTTCTGCCCGCTCCCGTTCCCGTTCCCGTCGCCGTCGCCGTCGGTGCCGCCGTTCGTGGAGCCGCCGTCACCGCCGCCGTCCGTGGAACCGGTCGACCCGCCCCCGTCGGAGCCGCCCTTCGACCCCTCCGACGTACTGCCGCCGCCTCCGTCGCCACCACCGGACCCGCCGCCGCTGCTGTCGCTCCCTTCATTGCCGCCGCCTCCGCCGTCGTCGCGGTTGACCAGGGCGTACGTGATGCCGCCCAGGGCGAGCGCCAGCGCGATGAGCCCCGCCACCAGGACGACCACCGCCCGCCGGGACCGGCCGGACCCGGCCGTCGACGTGTCGGTGGTGGCCGTGCCGTGCCACGGCGGGGAGACGGGAAGGGGAGCGGGCGGCGTCGGCTCGAACGGCCGCTCCGCCGTGGTCGTCGGCATGTAGGGGAGCGCGGTCTCGGTGCGCGGGGTGCCGCCCGAGGCCACGATCCGCAGATCGCGCTCGGCGTCGGCGGCGGACATCCGCTCGTCCGGATCTTTGCGCAGCAGCCCTTCGATGACCGGCAGGAGCGGCCCTGCGCGGCGGGCGGGCGGCAGCGGCTCGTCCACCACCGCGCGCAGCGTGCTCAGCGGAGTGTCCTGCCGGAATGGCGAGCTGCCCTCCACCGCCGCGTACAGCAGCACGCCGAGCGACCACAGGTCGGACGCGGGGCCCGGACGCTGCCCCAACGCCCTTTCCGGTGCGAGGAATTCGGGCGAACCGACGACCTCGCCGGTCATCGTCAGCGCCGAACTCCCCTCGACCAGGGCGATCCCGAAGTCCGTCAGGACGACACGGCCGTCGTTCGCGATCAGTACGTTGCCGGGCTTGACGTCGCGGTGCAGGACCCCGGCGTCGTGGGCGGCGCGCAGGGCACCGAGGATCTCCGCGCCGATACGGGCGGCCCGCTGCGGGGTCAGCGCCCCCTCGGCGTCGAGCACGTCGGACAGGGAGAGGCCGCGCACCAGCTCCATGACGATCCAGGGGCGGCCGCCCTCGCTCGCGACGTCGTACACCGTGACCACGTTCCGGTGGGGGATGCGGGCGGCGGCCCAGGCCTCGCGCTCCAGCCGTGCGTACAGCCGGTCGACCTCGCCCGCCGGGAGCCCGGCGGGCGCCCGCACCTCCTTCACGGCCACCTCGCGGCCGAGCACGTCGTCACGGGCCTGCCACACGGTGCCCATACCGCCCTCGCCCAACGGCGCCAGAAGGCGGTACCGCCCGGCGATCACGCGCTCTGGCTGGCTCACGGGCGCCCCCATCCGCAGCGGTGCGATTCTCCACAAAACTAGCTCAACCGAGCGCTGTTGCGGCCCCCTTGAACACCAATCCACACCCGAGGGCGAGTACGACGCACGCAGAACCCAGCGGCAGGAGCCGCCGAGCACCGCGCCGCGCCCACTCCGGACCGAGGCGGCGCCCCGCGAGCGACCCCGCGCGGACGAAGAGGAACCCGGCGGCCGTCAGCGTGGCGGCAAGGCCCACGCCGTACGCCACCACGAGCAGCAGCCCGAACCAGGCCTCGCCGAGCGCGGCGGCGCCGACCAGCACGATGACCGCGGAAGGACTGGGCACCAGACCTCCGGCGAAACCGAGGAAGAGCGTGCCGCGCAGACCGCCCCCAGGGGAATGCGGAGGGTGATGGCCGTGACTGTGGGAGTGCCCGTGGGAGTGCACGTGCCCTGCCCGCCGCCGCAGCCACGCCCTACGGACCAGCAGCACGCCCGCGCCCGTGACGAGCAGCCCGCTCACCACACCGAGCCAGGCCACCACCGACGGGCCCGCGGCGGAGCCTCCGCTCACCAGCAGGCCCAGGGCGAGCACGCCCAGCGTGTGCGTGACCGTCACGGACGCGGCCAGAGGCAGCACATGACGCGCGGAGGCACGGCCGCGGGCCGCCGCCGTGGCGGCCATCAGCGTCTTGCCGTGCCCCGGCGCGAGGGCGTGCAGGGCGCCCAACAGCGCGGCGGTACCGAGGGCCAGCGCCGCGAAGCCCGGCGTGAGCGGGTGCCGTCCGACCAGTCCGGTCAGTGCCCGCGCCCACCGGTCGGCGCCGCGCGGCAGCACGGCGGCCACTCCTTCCGATGCGTCCGTCCGGCCCGCCCCCAGGGCGGGCCCGCCGGGCGTGATCCGCAGCGACGCGGACGCGGTGTCCGGCGGGGCGGAGAGCAACCGCTCCGGGTACCGGGTGAGCCGCTTCGACGCGGAAGTCTCCGGTACGTCGGACCGGGTGAGGGTCATCCGGTCGCCCCGGGCGGTGATCTCCCGCCATCCGGTACGGTCCCGGGAGTCGCCGCGGAACTGGACGCTCACGTCGCCCTGCCGGGGCGGGGAAGTACGCAGAACACACTCCACGCGCAACGTGTCGAGCCCAGCCTCCCCCGGCCGCACCCGCACCCGGGCAGCACCCACCCTCAACTCCGCACTCCGCCCGTCCACACGGACCCGTAGCCCGTCGGCGGCACTCCGGCACCGCTGCCGGGCCCAGTCGGCGCGGCCTGCCTCGCGGATGCGGGGGGTGGCCTGGGCGGCCGGGATCTCCGCGAGATCCTCCACGTGATCGACCGTCAACCGCCCCGGCTCGGCGACGAGCCCGTCGTACCGGCTGACCGTGAAGTTGCCCAGCGGGTGGGCGTGGGCGGTGCCGCCGGGGCCACCCAGAGCGACCATCACCCCCAACACAACCCCTCCGACGAACACCCACCCCCACCTACGTTTCGCCCCCGGCGCCGCCCCCTCCGCAGAAGCACCCACCCATCCGTTTACCCCGCAACGAGCAGCACAGGTAGGGACACAGACCAGGGCATCGGTCGGGGCTTCCCGGGCTTCCGTTCCGCCCCCACCCACCCGCAGCCGCCTCCCCCTCCCGAGGGGACGTGGCGGTATGTCCGCCCGGAGCACAGTGGTCACGGTGGCAGGGGCGAAGCACATAGGCCCCGCCGCAGGGATAGCGAGGACGGACATACCGGCGCGGCCCCGCCCCCCGGACAACGAGAGGCGCCCCCGGACGAACGGGAAGCACGCCCACAGCCCTCTCACGAGCCCTCTCACCAGCCTCCTCACGACCCCCCACCCCCCACCCCCATCTCCCGCAACACCGCCCGCGCCTCAAGAGAACCCACCGGCGAGAAGCCGGGGTTCAACCGCAGTGCCGCCCCCAACGACCGCCGCGCCGCCGCCACATCCCCCACGGCCCGCTCGATCAGCCCCCGGTGGTACAGGAACACGGCATCCCGGAACCCCGCCCCCGTGGCCCGCCGCGCGTACCGCAACGCCTCCTCGTCCCGCCCGTTCACATGCAGCGCCCACCCGAGCGCGTCAGCGGTGTGCACCGTCTTCCGGCGCCCCCACTCCGCCCGCGCCGCTCGCAGCGCCACCGCCCCGTCCCCGTGGTCGGCCGAGGCGAGCGCCGTGTCCAGGTCGGGGTTGACCCCGTTCGCGCGGGCCAGCGCGGCCCACGCGGCCACGAGGCGGTACTGCTCACGCGCCCGCCCCTCCTCACCCCGCGCCTCGTACAGTTCGCCGAGCGCGACCAGGGGGCCCGGCAGCGGCTGCCGGGCCACGACCTCGCGGAGCCCGGCGACGGCCGATGCGGTCCGGCCGCGCGCCGCCCGCGCCCTGGCCCGGCACTCCAGGGCGGGCAGATACGTGGAGTCCGCGCGCAGCGCGGCCCCGCAGTGCCGCAGCGCGTCCTCGTACTCGCCCTGGTGCCACGCCAGTTGCCCCAGCGCGGTCGCCACGTACGCGACGTCGCCGGGCGCCGTGGCCCCGTCGAGGGCGCGTTTCAGGACGCGCCGCGCGGCAGGCACGTCGCCGCGCAGCTCCTTCACGTACGCGTACCGCGTGAAGACCGGCACCCCGGGCCGCCGAGCGTCCGCCTCGTCGGCCGCGCGGGCCGCCGCGTCGAGGCGTCCGAGTTCGACTAGGGCGTCGATGCGGGTGGCCAGTGCCCGTTCGCTGTAGGGGTTCTCGGCGAGCGCGGCCGTGGCGTACCGCAGGGCGCCGCGGAAGTCGTGCCGGGCGGCGGCGACGGCGGCGCGCCCCGCGAGCGCCGCGTCGTTGCCGGGGCGCAGCTCCAGCGAGCGGTCCAGGGCGCGGTCGGCGGCGGCGTAGAGGGCCGGGTCGCCGCGGGTGCGGGCCTGTTCGACGTGGGCCGCGCCGAGCGTGGCCCAGGACGCGAAGTCGGCGGGCCGGTCGCGGAGCTGTGACCGGAGCGCTTCCACGCCCCGGTCCAGGTCCCCGCCGCGCAGGCCGTCGAGCGGCGCGGCGGGCCCGGCGGTGACGGAAGCGGTCCGCCCGGCCCCGTCGTCGGAGCCGCCGAGCACGACGGCGCCCGAGGTGAGGGCGAGCGCGAGAGCGACGACGGCCACGGAGCTCCGTACCGAGATGTGCGCCATGAAAGAGCCAGCCGTTTCTGGAGAAAGTAGAGAAAGAGAGAAAGAGAGAAGAGGGAGCAAGGGGGAGAGGCGCGGCCCGCAGGGGGATGAGTCACGGACCGCGCCCGTTCCGCAGGGACCCGAGGGGAACCTCAGAGAGCCCCGTCGACCCTGTCGCCCCCGTCGACCCCGTCGCCCCCGCGCCCCCGGCCCCGCCACCACGCGAGCCCGAGCCCCACGAGGAGCACTCCCGCGGCCCCGGCCGCCGCGGAGGCGATCAGCAGCGTGTCGTCGCCGGCGCCGTCACCGGACGACGACGAGGAGGCCGCGGGCACGGCACCGCCCACGAGCGCGTCACGCGCCGAGGTCTTGCCGCCGTTGCTGTCACCGTCTCCGCCGCCCTTGGCCGCCGGCGCGTGCGTCGGGGACGTGGGCAGCGCGAGATAGGGGAAGGTCCCGCCGAACGCCCGGTCGTTGGCGTTCACCGCGTCGCCCAGGTCGTTCTTGGCGCCGACGAGTTCACCCGCGACGGCCTGCAGTTCGATGTCGACGACGTCGTCGGTGAGCCGCCGCCCGTTCGGGAAGCCCGCGTTGTCGCCGTCGAGGACGCCGAGCCGCTTGGGGTCGGCGGACGGTTTGACGGAGGTGTTGAGGCGCAGGGCCTCGGCAGGGCGTACGCCGGGCGGCTGGTTGAGGTCCTTCACGCCGGTCAGGAAGACGGAGACCAGGTCCTTCCTGGGTTCGTCCGGTGCCTTGACGCCGTAGATCCGCTCCAGGAGCTTCGGCAGCTCGGGCTTCTGTACGTACGGCAGGAAGTCCGCGTCGTTCCACGGCGCGGACGCGTTGAACCTGTCCTTGTCGCGCAGCGGCACGACGAGCTCGTTGACCAGCGGGTTCCCGAGCTGCGAGACCTGCGTCCAGTCACCCTTGGCGTTCTTGCGCTGGGTCGTCGACCAGACGCCCACCGTCGGCTGCTTCGCCGACTGGCGTATCTCGGCGCTCGGCACCTGCAGCGCGACCGTGTTCACGTTGTAGCCCTTGAGGGTGTCCCGGCCGACCTGTGAGAGGTCCCCTCCGTACAGCAGGTCGAACACCTGGAGGTCCAGGAAGAAGGGGTCGTCGGCCTGCCCGACGTACGACGTGCCGCCGCCCGCGACCTTCCGCACGGCCTGGTCGCGCAGTTTCTTGTAGTCGGGCATCGAGGCGTTGCCCACCCGCGACGGAGCGACCGGCAGATCGTCGGCGATCTTCTTCGTGGAGACGACCTTCTGGTCCTCCAGCTTCAGCAGATCGATGTCGTACGACTGCGTGATGTTGAGGTCGGGGTCGTCGAGGCTGGTCACCGGGTCGGTGTTGTACAGGAAGGTGTTGCCGTTCTTGATCTTCGTGTCGAACGTCCACCGGTAGAGCAGATCGCCCTGGGCGTCGCCGTCGCTGTCGATGTGGATGTCGTACTGGGCGTCCTCGGGGAACAGGTAGAAGTTGGGTCCGCCGGCGGGTTCCTCGAAGGGGGTCCAGTTGGCCACGAGGGTCGTGGTGTCCGGCTTGTCGGGACTCACGAACGCGTACACGTCCGTGTTGTCGTACTGCGGCTGCCCCGAGATCAGCGGGGCCTCCCGGTGACTGGAGGCCTGTGCGGCCCCTGGTTCCAGCGCACTCACTCCGGCGGCTGCGAGCCCCCCGGCGGCGAGCGCGCAGCAGACCAGCGCGACGAGGCCGTGCCGCCCCGTCCTGCTTCTGGCGATTGTTGTCATCGCATCCGTCCTTACACGCCTGATGTACCTGCTTGACACAGGCCATTCGGGGCGGGACGGCAGGCGGATTGGTGCGGATCGGTGCGGATTCCCCGCCGTACGGGCTTTCGGGTCCACGTGAGATGTCCCACGCCACCGGAGTGCCCGTCCGCCTCATGGGCGCGAATGTCCAACTCGCCCTGGAATCAGTCAAATTCGGAGAGTAATCGTCAACCTCCTTGTGGGGTAGGTGAATCCTGTGCCCGGGATACACGCGTGTCAGGATGGGGCGATAGGGTTAACCTGCCCTGGGCCGGGTGCCCTCGTACGGGTGGGGAGTGACATGGAACAGATAACGGTGCGCAGCAGGGCGCGTGTCCCTGCGATCACTTGTGGCAGCAGCGCGAGCAGCTCGCGCCTCGACCGCCATCTCTCGGTGCTGGGCGGCCCCGCCGTCCCGCAGCGGGAGTCGCACGAGGCGACGCTGCTGATGCGTGAGCTGACCTCACGTGACACCGCGCACGCCCGCAGCAGCAGGGGTGCCCGAGTGAGGCGAGTCTCGCTCTTCGCGCCGCTGCGCCGGTTGCGGCGCTCGCTGTTCGGCGGACGCTGAACGCGGGTGGTCCCCGGGACTGAACCGCCGCTCCGCGGCGGATCTTTCCCGCCCATCCGCTCCCCGCACGCCATCACCCCCATGACACGCAGGGCTTCACACCACACCCACCTGTAAGACCGCTGCCGGTGCCCGCCTGCCACCGGCAGCGCGAACTCTCGTGAACTCCCCGCCGGTCAGCAGGCGTTCATTCACCGCAGCCCTCGTGCGTACCGACGTACGGCGAGCGGTGCGCACACCGCGAGCAGAAGCACGGACCAGGCGAGCGCCCCCGCCACGGGGTGGGCGACCGGCCAGGCGGCGTCCGCGGGGACGTCGGCGTTGCCGAACAGGTCTCGCACCGCCGTCGCCACCGCGCTGATCGGATTCCACTCGGCGACGAACCGCAGCCAGGACGGCAGTCCGTCCGTGGGGATGTACGCGTTCGACAGCAGCGGCAGCATGAAGGTCGCGCTCCCCAGTTGACCCGCCGCCTCCTCGCTCTGCGAGGCGAGCCCCAGCAGTATCCCGATCCAGGTCGTCGCGAACCGGAAGAGCATCAGCAGCCCGAACGCGCCGGCCGCCGCGAGCGGACCGCCCTCGATCCGCCACCCCATCGCCAGCCCGACGAGCGCCAGCGGCACGAGCCCCGCCGCCGTGGTCACCAGATCCGCCAGAGCCTGCCCGAGCGGCACGGCGGCCCTGCTCATCGGCAGCGTCCGGAGCCGGTCCATCACGCCCCGATGAGTGTCCTGGGCGGCGGTGAACATGCCGGTCATGATGCCGTTGGCGGCGGTCGCGACGAGCATGCCGGGCACCAGATAGGCCCGGTAGTCGGAGCCCGGCATCGCGAGGGCGCTGCCGAAGACGTAGCCGAAGAAGAGGAGGAAGACGATCGGCATCGTCTGGGTCATGATCAGGATCGCCGGCGCGTGCCGGGCGCGCTGCAGGTGCCGGCCGAGCATGGCGGTGCCGTCGTAGAGGATGGCGCTCATGGGGGAGACCTCCGGGGGTCGTGGAGTGGTGGGGTGGGCCTTGCGGGTCCGCCGGGTCAGGCGATGAGCCGCAGGAAGACGTCGTCCAGCGAAGGGCGCCGCAGACTCGCGTCGACGACGGGCACCCCCGCCGCGTCCAGCTCGCGGACAAGGCGCGGCAGCGTCAGCGCCGGATCGAGGGAGACCACCCCGGCGGTGCGGGACTCCGCGTCGAGCACCGGCTCGGCGCCCGTCAGCCGGTCGAGGACCGCCGCCGCCGCGAGCAGCGCCGCCTTCTCCGCGACCACGACCTCCGCGTAGCTCCCGATCCGTGCCTTCAGCTCCGCGGGCGTGCCGCGGTGCGCCGCCCGGCCCCCGTCGATCAGCACGATGTCGTCGGCCAGTTGGTCGGCCTCCTCCAGGTACTGGGTCGTCAGGAGCACCGTGGTGCCCTCGCCGGCGAGCTTCCGCACGGCCTCCCAGATGCCGTTCCTGCTGTGCGGGTCGAGGCCGGTGGTGGGCTCGTCGAGGAAGAGCACGGCGGGCCGGGTCATCAGGCTCGCGGCGAGATCGAGGCGGCGCCGCATGCCGCCCGAGTACGTGCGGGCCGGCCGCTCCGCAGCGTCGGTGAGCCCGAACTGCTCCAGGAGCTCGTCGGCGCGCCCGCGCGGCGCCCGCAGGAGCCGGCCGAAGAGCCGCAGGTTCTCACGCCCGGTCAGGTCGCCGTCGACCGACGCGTACTGGCCGGTGACGCCGATGCACCGGCGCACCGCCGCCGGGTCCCGCACCACGTCGTGCCCCGCGACCCGCGCGGTCCCCGCGTCCGGCGTCTGCAGGGTGGTGAGCACCCGGACCGCGGTGGTCTTCCCCGCGCCATTGGGGCCGAGCAGCCCGCACACGGTGCCCTCGGCGATGGAGAGGTCGAGGCCCCGCAGGGCGCTGACGGCCGTGTCGCCGGAGCCGTAGCGCTTCTCCAGGCCCTCACTCAGTACAGCGTACGTAGAAGTCATGCCGTGACGGTACCTCACTACGTACGGTGTACGTAACTAACATGGGGGTGAGGTGATGATCAATGGCGGGCCGAGCGGCCACTCCCGAAGTGATCTGGGCGCGCCCCGAGCGTGCGGGCCGCGGCCCCAAGCCCGCGTACAGCAGGGCCGACATCGCGGCGGCGGCCGTCCGCATCGCCGACGCGGACGGCATCGACGCGGTGTCCATGCGGCGCGTGGCGGGTGAGCTGGGTTGCGGCACGATGTCGCTGTACAACTACGTGCCGCGCAAGGAGGACCTGTACGAGCTGATGGTCGACACGGTCAGCGGCGAGTACGAGCTGTCCGAGGAGGCTGTGGGCGGCGACTGGTACACGGAGATGCTCGCGCTCGGGCGGCAGAGCCGGGGGATCCTGCGGCGGCATCCGTGGGTGGTGCGCGTGATGACGACGGCCTACGGCTCGAGCCCGAACGCGCTGCGGTACCTGGAGCACTGCCTCGGCGTCCTGGAGAGCCTCGACGCGCCCTACGGCACCAAGATGGAGCTCATCGCGATGGTCAACGGCACGGCGATGACGACCGTCGCCAACGAGATCGCCATCGCCGAGCGCACGAGGGGCCTGCCGTGGTCGGCGGAGGAGGAGCAGGAGGTCCGGACGGCCTACCTGGTCCGGCAAGTGGCGGGCGGGGCGTATCCGCGGCTGGCGGGCATGCTCGCGCAGGCGCCGCCGCCCGGGGACGCGGACGAGAGCTTCGAGCGGGCGCTGCGGCGTCTGCTCGACTCGTTTCGCTGAGGGCGCCTCGGCGACGGGCAGGGGCACGTCGGCGCCCGTCAGATCAGGGCGAACTGGCCGTCCGGGCCCTCTTCGTGGTGGTCGAGCACGGACGCCGGGCGGCGGGCGGCGTCGGGGACGGGGAGGATTCCCGCGGTGCGCAGGCCGGTTGCGGTGAGCGGAGCGCCGAGGGAGGCCGTCAACCGCGCCTGCTCCGGGCCCAGTTCCGCGAGCAGCGCCAGTATCGTGATCAGTTCGAGCAGTTCGGACGTCCACGTCTGGGGCCATGTCGCGGGCCGGATCGCCTCCAGCGTCCCCGCCCCGGCCGCCTCCGTGCGCAGCGCGAACCAGCGCTCCACGACGCGTACGCCGCTCACCTCGTACTCCCACGCCTCCCTCGGCACCGGCGAGATGACACCCTCCTCGCCGACCCGCAGGACCTCCTTCTCGGCGTCGTACGCCAGGGAGTCGGGCCGTGCGGGCAGCGGCGCCCGCACGTACGGCCTGCGTCCGCCCGGCAGCTTCGGCCGCTCGCCGTCGCCGCGCAGCTGCAGCCGGAGCAGCCGCTGTCCGAGTTCCACACCCCGCTCCCAGACCTCCGTGTCGGAGGTGAGCGGCACGCGGCAGCCCGCCGCCGAACCGGTGCAGGCCGTCAGCACCCACGCGAGCAGGGCCCGTGCGGTGACCTCACGGCCGAGCACGTCCGACAGATGCGCGAGCAGCCCCGGCGTCACATTGGGCTCCAGGCCCCCGGGACGGCGGAACAGCGGCCTGATCCTGCCCGGCCGCCCGGCCGGTGAGCGGCCGTCCGGCAGCACGCCCGACGCGAGGACGGCGGGCCCCGCGGCCCCCGGAACGTACCCCTGCTCGACGGCGAAGAGCTGACCCTCGCCCGACACACGCCACAGCTCGGGGCGGGCGACGTCGAGGAGGCGGTGGTCGGGGATCAGCCACTGCTCGTCGAAGGGGCCGTGCAGGATGCGCACGGGCTCGGGGCAGGGGCCGGACTCCCTGGCCAGGCGGCCCGTCCCGCCGGCGTGGCCGGGGAGCTGGGCCACCGCCGTGTGCAGGGTGCGGGCCCGAGTCGGGCGGAACAGGGCCTCGCGGTCCGGGCCCTCGGCGCGGACGAGGGCGCCCCAACGGGCTTTCAGGGATGCGGGATCCGGTCCCATCGGCCACCCGCGGCCCGGCCGGAGCGGTGCGACGGACCACGGCATGAGGTCCGCGAGCAGCGGCGCTTCGTCGTGCGTCACGCCCGGCATCGTACGACGTCGCGGTGCGGGCCCGTCACGTCGCGTCGAGCGTCACCGAGAAGGAGAAGCGGTCGCCGCGGTAGTGGATGCGGGCCACGTCCAGGGTGCGGCCCTCCTCGTCGTACGTGACACCGGTGTAGTGCAGGATCGGGCTGAGCAGCGGCACTTCGAGGAGCCGGGCCGTCTCCGGATCGGCGAGCGTCGCCTCGACGGTGTCCGTGATGCGGCTGATGCGGACGCCCACCACGTCGCGCAGGACCTTCGTCATGGGCCAGCGCGCGAGGTCGGCGGGCTCGATGCGGGCGGCCAGTTCGGGACGGACGTAGTTGCGGGCGTGGTTGGTCGGCTCGCCCGTCTTCTCGTCACTGCGCAGCCGGTGGTACGTCGCCACCTCGGCCGAGCCCGGGAAGTACCCGGCGAGGTCGGCGGGGAGCGGAGCGGTGCCGTGGTCGAGGAGCCGCGTGGTCATGCCCGACTGCTGGGCCACGATCGCGTCGACCGAGCCGAGCAGGCGGACGGGGGAGCCGCGCCGCGCGCTCGGCTCGATGAAGGTGCCGCGCCGCCGGTGGCGGGTGATGAGCCCCTCGTCCTCCAGCTCCTTGAGCGCCTGCCGCATGGTCAGCACACTCACCCCGTAGTGCCCCGCCAGCTGCTCCTCGGTGGGCAGCCGGAGCGGGGCGTCAGGGGTGCGGCCCAGTATCGAGGCACGCAGTGACTGCGACACCTGGTACCAGAGCGGCAGTTTCCGATTCAGGACGATCGAGTCCGGGGCGAATGCGGTCACGGTCTCTCCGAATCAGCGTGGTGTTACGTCAGTTGCGGAAGTGGCGCTCCAGACCCTGCCACACGTCGTCGTAGCCGCGCTGCAGGTGGGACGCGGTCGCCGCCTGCTCCGTCGCCGTCACCGGCCAGCGCGTCTCGAACATGAACGCCAGACCGTCGTCGATCTTCTGCGGCTTCAGCTCGGCGGCCGACGCCTTCTCGAAGGTCTCGCGGTCGGGCCCGTGCGCGGACATCATGTTGTGCAGCGAACCGCCGCCCGGCACGAAGCCTTCCGCCTTGGCGTCGTACGCGCCCTCGATGAGGCCCATGTACTCGCTCATCACGTTCCGGTGGAAGTACGGCGGCCGGAAGGTGTCCTCGCCCACCAGCCAGCGCGGCGCGAACACGACGAAGTCGACGCCCGCGAGGCCCGGGGTGTCGGACGGCGAGGTGAGCACCGTGAAGATCGACGGGTCCGGGTGGTCGTAGCTGATCGAGCCGATCACGTTGAAGCGGTGCAGGTCGTAGACGTACGGAACGTGGTTGCCGTGCCAGGCGACCACGTCGAGCGGCGAGTGGTCGTACGTCGCGCGCCACAGGTTGCCGCAGAACTTGTTCACCACCTCGACCGGGCCCTCGACGTCCTCGTAGGCGGCGACGGGAGCCCGGAAGTCCCGTGCGTTCGCTAGACCGTTGGCGCCGATCGGGCCGAGGTCGGGGAGCTGGAAGGGGGCGCCGTAGTTCTCGCACACGTACCCGCGCGCGCTCGCGTCGAGGAGCTCCACGCGGAAGCGGACACCGCGCGGGATCAGCGCGATCTCGCCGGGCTCGGCGTGCAGCAGCCCGAACTCGGTGCGCAGCAGGAGCCCGCCCTGCTCGGGCACGATCAGCAGCTCGCCGTCGGCGTCGCTGAACACCCGGCCCGTCATCGAGGAGTTGGCGTGGTAGAGGTGGATGCCCATGCCGGTGCGCTGCGTCGCGTCGCCGTTGCCGCCGAGCGTCCACAGGCCCGCCAGGAAGTCCGTGCCGGGCGCGGGCTCCGGGAGCGGATTCCAGCGCAGCCGGTTCGGGTCGGGCACCGACTCGGTGAACGGCGCCGTGCGGATCGCGCCGTTGTCGGCGCGCGTGAACCGCGGGTGCGCGGCCGACGGGCGGATGCGGTAGAGCCACGAGCGGCGGTTGTGCGCGCGCGGCTCGGTGAAGGCCGAGCCGCTCAGCTGCTCGGCGTAGAGACCGAGGGCCGCGCGCTGCGGCGAGTTGCGGCCGTGCGGCAGGGCGCCGGGCACCGCCTCGGAACTGTGTTCGTTGCCGAAGCCGGAGAGGTAGACCAGCCCCTCGGCGGTCTTCCGGGCGTCGCCCGCGTCCGCTCGGCCCGCGGTTCCTGCGTGGTCCCCGATCATCACAGCTCCCTCGTCAGTGATTCCTATGGGACACCGTAGGATTCAGGTTTTCCTTCCGCAAGAGGAAGCCAGGAATGTGAGCGATGCTCTACTCTCCCGGGATGCCCCACCCGAACCCGCCCAAGGACCCGCGGCCCCCCGCCTCCATGCGCCGCGTCCCCGTGCAGGAGCGCAGCGCCGAGCGCCTGACCCGCATCCTCGACGCCTGCGCCGCCGTCCTGGACGAGACCGGCTACGAAGGTCTCACCACCCGCGCCGTGGCCCAGCGCGCGGGCGTCCCCATCGGCTCGGTCTACCGCTTCTTCGGCAACAAGAGGGCCCTCGCCGACGCCCTGGCCCACCGCAACCTCGACGCGTACGCCGAGCGCGTCGCCGCGCGCGTGAGCGGTGTCGAGCGCGGTGACTGGCGCGGCGCCGTCGACGCCGCCTTCGACGAATACCTCGCCATGATGCGCACCGTCCCCGGCTTCGGCCTCGTGGACTTCGGCATCCCCTCGGCGCCGGACGCCATGCCGGACGCCAACTCGCAGGTGGCCGAACGTGTGGCGGCCCTGCTCGCCGGACACCTGAACCGCCCGCTCGACGCCGCCCTGCGCCGCACGATGCTCGTCGGCGTCGAGGCGGTCGACGCGGTCCTCCAGCTGGCGTTCCGCGCCGACCCGGCCGGCGACCCGGCACTCGTCGACGAGGCGCGGACCCTGCTGCACGCGTACTTCGCGCGGTCGCTGGACTGAGGGCGCGCGACGTTCGTAGCCGACACCCGGCCGTGACCAGGAGTTTTGCGCTTATTGCTCGCGCGTCAACATCTTGTTAACGCTGGATAGCGGGTCCTAACGTCGTCCGGACCGCCAGACCTGGTGGGAGTTCGATGGTGAACGTTAGGTAGCCCCCATGCTGACAATCCTCGGATTCGTCATGATCGCCACCTTCCTGGTGCTGATCATGATGAAGAAGATGTCGCCGATCGCGGCGCTGGTGCTGATCCCCGCGCTCTTCTGCGTGTTCGTAGGAAAGGGAGCCCATCTCGGGGACTACGTCCTCGACGGCGTCGGCAATCTGGCGCCCACGGCGGCCATGCTCATGTTCGCCATCGTCTACTTCGGCGTCATGATCGACGTCGGCCTCTTCGACCCGATCGTCCGGGGCATCCTGCGCTTCTGCAAGGCGGACCCGATGCGCATCGTGGTCGGCACCGCCGTGCTCGCCGCGATCGTCTCCCTCGACGGCGACGGCTCGACCACCTTCATGATCACCGTCTCGGCGATGTATCCGCTGTACAAGCGCCTCAAGATGAGCCTCGTCGTGATGACGGGCGTCGCCGCCACCGCCAACGGCGTCATGAACACCCTGCCCTGGGGAGGCCCCACGGCCCGCGCCGCGACCGCGCTGAAGGTCGACGCCGCCGACATCTTCGTCCCCATGATCCCGGCGCTCGCCATGGGCCTCGTGGCCGTGTTCCTCCTCTCGTACGCACTGGGTCTGCGCGAGCGCAAGCGGCTCGGCACGCTCTCCCTGGACGAGGTCCTGGAGAAGGAGACGGCGACCGAGACGGTCCTGGTGGGCGCGGGCGGCGACGGCCGGACCTCGCTCACGGAGAAGACCACCGGTGGAGGAGCGGGTTCCGGAACCGGCGGCGAGGCGGACGCGGAGGACGCGGCCGCCGGAGACGACACCGACGACGACGGCTTCCAGGGGCTCGACCCCAACCGCCCCACCCTGCGCCCCAAGCTCTACTGGTTCAACGCGGCCCTCACCGTCCTGCTGCTCACCGCCATGATCATGGAGTGGCTGCCGATCCCGGTCCTCTTCCTGCTCGGCGCCGCCCTCGCCCTCACCGTCAACTTCCCGCACATGCCGGACCAGAAGGCCCGCATCGCCGCCCACGCGGAGAACGTCCTCAACGTCACCGGCATGGTCTTCGCCGCCGCCGTCTTCACCGGCGTCCTCACCGGCACCGGCATGGTCGACCACATGGCCGACTGGCTCGTCGACGCCATCCCCGAGGGCATGGGCCCGCACATGGGCCTGGTGACCGGACTGCTCTCCATCCCGCTCACCTACTTCATGTCCAACGACGGCTTCTACTTCGGCGTCCTGCCGGTCCTCGCCGAGGCGGGCCAGGCGCACGGCGTCTCCACCCTGGAGATCGCCCGCGCCTCCATCGCCGGACAGGCCCTGCACATGTCGAGCCCGCTGGTCCCGGCCGTGTACGTCCTCGTCGGCATGGCCAAGGTCGAGTTCGGCGACCACACCAGGTTCACCGTCAAATGGGCCGTGCTCACCTCACTGGTCGTGCTCGGCGCCGGAATTCTCTTCGGCATCATCTGATGCCTGCCGCGTCGTCCCGGCCCGGTGGCAGGGGCTGGCTGCTCCGCCTCGTCATCGCCTTCAGCTTCGCGCAGGGGGCGGTGTCGATGGCCCGGCCCGCCGTCTCCTACCGGGCCCTGTCGCTGGGCGCGGACGAGCGGGCGATCGGTGTCGTCGCGGGCGTCTACGCGCTGCTGCCGCTCTTCGCCGCCGTACCGCTCGGGCGCAGGACCGACCACGGGCGGTGCGCGCCGCTGCTGCCCATCGGCGTCGTGCTGATCTCCGGAGGCTGCGCGCTGAGCGGTACGGCGGGCTCCCTCGCGGCGATGGCCGCCTGGAGCGGTGTGATGGGCCTCGGCCACCTCTGCTTCGTGATCGGCGCGCAGTCCATCGTCGCCCGGCAGTCCGCGCCCGCCGAACAGGACCGCAACTTCGGCCACTTCACCATCGGCGCCTCGCTCGGCCAGCTGATCGGGCCGATCGCGGCGGGCGCCCTGATCGGCGCCGACATGGGCCGCACGAGCGCCTTCGCGCTTGTCGTCTCCGCGGTGGTCGCGGCGGTCTCCCTCACCTCGCTGTGGCGCATCGAGCAGCGGCGGCCCGAGCCCGCGCCGCAGCGCGAGGGCCGTGGCCGTGGCCGTGTACCTGTCCTCGGCATCCTGCGCACCCGCGGCGTGCCCGCGGGCATCTTCATCAGCCTCGCCGTGCTCTCCGCGACGGACATCCTCACGGCCTATCTGCCGGTGGTCGGCGAGCACCGGGGCATCGCGCCCGCCACGGTGGGCGTGCTGCTCTCGCTGCGGGCGGCGGCGACGATCGCGTGCCGTCTCGTGATGACGCCGATGATCCGGCTGCTCGGCAGGACCGCGCTGCTGACCTCCACGTGCCTGCTCGCCGGGCTGCTGTGCGCGGGGCTCGCGCTGCCGGTCCCGGTGTGGGGGCTGGCGCTGATGCTGGCCGTGCTCGGTTTCTGCCTCGGGGTCGGGCAGCCGCTGTCCATGACCACGGTCGTGCGGGCGGCGCCCGACGACGCGCGTTCCACGGCGCTGGCGCTGCGCCTCACCGGCAACCGGCTCGGGCAGGTCGCGGCGCCCGCGTCCGCCGGTCTCGTCGCCGGGGTCGCGGGGGTGGCCGCGCCGTTCGTGATGCTGGGCGGGCTGCTGCTCGTCGCCGCGGGCCTCGGCGTGCGCGAGGGCGGAAGGGACGGCACGCGGAAGGCCCCCGGAGGCGCCGGCTGCCTCCGGGGGCCCGCACGTCGGCCGGGCCGGCGAACCGGCCGTCAGCCCGAGGGCGTTACGAGACGATCTTGAGGAGCTTGTTCGGCGAACCCGTGCCCGGGCTGGTCACCACGCCGGACGTGGCGCCGTTCACCAGGGCGGAGGAGACCTGCGCCGGCGTGGCCGAGGTGTGGCCCGCCAGGTAGACCGCCGCCGCGCCCGCGACGTGCGGGGTGGCCATCGACGTACCGGAGATGGTGTTCGTCGCCGTGTCGCCGGTGTTCCAGCCCGCCTTGATGTTGACGCCGGGCGCGAAGATGTCCAGGACCGAGCCGTAGTTGGAGAAGCTGGCCCTGGCGTCCGTGTTGCTCGTGGCGCCGACCGTGATGGCGGCCGGGACACGGGCGGGGGAGGTGTTGGCGGCGTTGGTGTTGGCGTTGCCCGCCGCCACCGCGTAGCTGACGCCGTCGGCGATGGAGTTCTTCACCGCGTTGTCCAGCGAGGTGGACGCGCCGCCGCCGAGCGACATGTTGGCCACGGCCGGGGCGCCGGCGGCGTGGTTGCCGGTCACCCAGTCGATGCCCGCGATGACGCCGGCGGTGGTGCCCGAGCCGTTGTTGTCGAGCACGCGGACGGCCACGACCTTGGCCTTCTTGGCCACGCCGTAGGTCTTGCCCGCGATGGTCGTGGCGACGTGCGTGCCGTGACCGTTGCCGTCCTGGGCGGTGTTGTCGCCGTCCACGGCGTCGTAGCCGTTCACCGCGCGGCCGCTGATCTCGGAGTGCGAGATGCGCACGCCGGTGTCGATCACGTACGCGGTGACGCCGGAGCCGGCGGTGTCCGGGTAGGTGTAGGTGCCGGACAGCGGCAGCCTCTGCTGGTCGATGCGGTCCAGACCCCAGGGGGCGTTGGACTGCGTCGCGGTGGCCCGGAGTCTCTGGTTCTGCTCGACGGAGGCGACCGCGGGGTCGGCGGCGAGTCTCTTCGCCTCCGCCTCGCTCAGCTTCGCGGAGTAGCCGTTGAGCGCGGACTTGAAGGTCTTCTGCACCGAGCCGCCGTACTCGGCTATGAGGTCCTTGCCCTGGCTCGTGGCGGCCTTGAGGCCCGAGCCGTTCTTCAGCGTGACGATGTAGCTGCCCTTGACCGCGTCGGCGGAGCCCGCGGCGAGCACGGTGCCCTCGGCGGGGGCGGCCTGGGCGGGCAGGGCGGTGACCGTGCCGAGGACGGCGGCGGCGGTGGCGGTCGAGATCGCCGCGGCGATCACAGTCTTCTTGCTGCGAAGCATGGCCATTACGAGGGAGTCCTCCTCATAGGCGGCGTGCCCGGGGTCGGGCGACGCGACTGTGGGGGGTGTGGGCGGTATCGCACACACAGAAGGGAGCGGTGGGTGCCGCTCCCGTCGCGATCAGTAGCGTGGCCGCTACTCGTTGCCGGATCAAGGGAGTTGACGCCTTGTCATGCGTCTGTCACGTATTCGAAATCGAATGCGGGGCGAATGCGGGGGGTGTGTCCGGAAAACAGTCCGGGACGGGGTGGGGGCGCGAGGAGATGGCGTACGACTCGCGACCGGTTCGTGCCCTGGTCGGAGGCCTTGCGCGGCCCCAATGCCGGCCTGGAGGCTGGCTGGAGGTGGGCTCGATACGGACTACAGGTGGGCCTGCGCCGACTCCGCCGGAGTCGGGGCAGGGGAGCCCCTGGTGTCAGAAAACTATCAGCGCTAGTTTGTAGCGCGGACGACTACCTGGAGGAATGCGATGAAGGCCCACGACGGGATGTACATCGACGGCGCCTGGCGCCCGGCTGCGGGCACCGACACCATCACGGTCCTGAACCCGGCCGACGAACAGCCCGTCGGCCAGGTTCCCGCGGGCACCGCGGAGGACGTCGACGCCGCGGTCCGCGCCGCCCGTGCCGCACTGCCCGGCTGGGCCGCCACCCCGCCCGCCGAGCGCGCCGCCCTGATCGGCGCCCTGCGCGACCGCCTCGTCGCCCGCAAGGACGAGGTCGCCGAGACCGTCACCGCCGAGCTGGGCGCCCCGCTGCCGTTCTCGCAGGCCGTGCACGCGGGCGTGCCGATCCTGGTCTCCGGCTCGTACGCCGAACTCGCCGCGACGCACCCCTTCGAGGAGCGGGTCGGCAACTCCACCGTCTATCTGGAGCCGGTCGGCGTGGTCGGCGCGATCACACCCTGGAACTACCCCCTCCACCAGATCGTCAACAAGGTGGCCCCCGCGCTCGCCGCGGGCTGCACGGTCGTGCTCAAGCCCGCCGAGGACACCCCCCTCACCGCCCAGCTCTTCGCCGAGGCGGTCCACGAGGCGGGCGTCCCCGCCGGCGTGTTCAACCTGGTCACCGGGTTGGGCCCGGTCGCGGGACAGGCGCTCGCCGAGCACGAGGGCGTCGACCTCGTCTCCTTCACCGGCTCCACGGCGGTCGGCAAGCGGATCGGCGCCACCGCGGGCGCGGCCGTCAAGCGCGTCGCCCTGGAGCTCGGCGGCAAGTCCGCCAACGTCATCCTGCCGAGCGCCGACCTCGCCAAGGCCGTCAACGTCGGCGTCGCCAACGTCATGTCCAACTCCGGCCAGACGTGCAGCGCCTGGACCCGCATGCTCGTGCACACCGACCGGTACGACGAGGCGGTGGAGCTCGCCGCGGCCGCCGCCGCCAAGTACGGCGACCGCATCGGCCCCGTCGTCAACGCCAAGCAGCAGGCACGCGTGCGCGGCTACATCGAGAAGGGCGTCGAGGAGGGCGCCCGGATCGCCGCGGGCGGCCCCGAGGCGCCCCAGGGCAAGGACAAGGGCTACTTCGTCCAGCCGACCGTCTTCGCCGACGTCACACCCGAGATGACCATCGCCCAGGAGGAGATCTTCGGCCCGGTCGTCTCGCTCATCCGGTACGAGGACGAGGACGACGCCCTGCGCATCGCCAACGGCACCGTGTACGGGCTCGCGGGCGCGGTGTGGGCGGCCGACGACGCGGAGGCGGTCGCGTTCGCCCGCCGCATGGACACCGGCCAGGTCGACATCAACGGCGGCAGCTTCAACCCCCTGGCGCCCTTCGGCGGTTACAAGCAGTCGGGTGTCGGCCGCGAGCTGGGCGCGCACGGTCTGACGGAGTACCTCCAGACGAAGTCCCTGCAGTTCTGACCGTACGCAGTTCTGGCCGTACGCAGTTCTGACCGAACGCAGTTCAGACCGTACGGCCCGAGTCCGAGACCTTCCTAAGGAGTACGTGAACGTGGTTCGCGCCGCCATCCTCCCCGCCGTCGGCTCCCCGCTGGAGATCGCCGAGATCGACCTGCCGGAGCCGGGCCCGGGCCAGGTCCGGGTGCGCCTCGCGGCCGCCGGGGTCTGCCACTCCGACCTGTCCCTGTCCAACGGCACGATGCGGGTGCCGGTGCCCGCCGTCCTCGGCCACGAGGGCGCGGGCACCGTGGTCTCCGTCGGCGAGGGCGTCACGCACATCGCGCCCGGCGACGGCGTCGTCCTGAACTGGGCGCCGTCCTGCGGAAGTTGTCACCCCTGCTCGCTCGGCGAGGTGTGGCTCTGCGTGAACGCGCTCGCGGGCGCCGCCGACGTCTACGCGAAGCGGCCGGACGGCACGGACCTGCACCCCGGCCTGAACGTCGCCGCGTTCGCCGAGGAGACCGTGGTCCGGGCCGACTGCGTCCTGCCCGCACCGGACGGCGTCCCGCTCACCGACGCGGCCCTGCTCGGCTGCGCCGTCCTGACCGGGTACGGCGCCGTGCATCATTCGGCGCGGGTCCGCGAGGGGGAGAGCGTCGCGGTCTTCGGCGTGGGCGGGGTGGGCCTCGCCACGCTGCAGGCCGCCAGGATCGCGGGCGCCGGGCAGATCGTCGCGGTCGACGTCTCGCCGGAGAAGGAGGAGCTGGCCCGCTCGGCCGGCGCCACGGAGTACGTGGTCGCCTCGGAGACGACGGCCCGCGACATCCGCAAGCTCACCGGCGGCCAGGGCGTCGACGTCGCCGTGGAGTGCGTGGGCCGCGCGGTGACGATCCGCACGGCCTGGGAGTCGACGCGGCGCGGCGGGCGCACCACGGTGGTCGGCATCGGCGGCAAGGACCAGCAGGTCACCTTCAACGCCCTGGAGCTCTTCCACTGGGGCAGGACCCTGTCCGGCTGTGTGTACGGCAACTCCGACCCGGCGGTGGACCTGCCGGTCCTGGCCGGGCACATCAGGGCGGGCCGCCTGGACCTGGGCGCTCTGGTGACCGACCGGATCGGGCTCGACGGCATCCCGGCCGCCTTCGAGAACATGATCGCGGGCAAGGGGGGCCGGGCGCTGGTCGTGTTCTGAGAGGTCCCTGTTCTCCAGGTCAGGACTCCAGTTCTCCAGGTCAGGACTCCAGCTTCAGGGCGGCAAGCGGGAGCGGATCGGCGGCCTCGTTCCAGAACAACCTGTCGCCGTACGCCGTCCCCGATGCGCCGTCCTGAAGCCGGATCTGCTCCCGGACGCGGGCCCGCAGCTCGTCCGGCCAGTACGGGACGTGGTCGATGAGCTGGTAGAGGCCCAGCTCGCCCCTCGACTGCACGGCCAGGGCGATGTCGCGGTCGGTGGGCGGCGGCGCGTCCGTGCGCAGCAGCTTCACGACGGGCCAGTCCTCGTGCCCGGAGTCCGCGGGCGTGATCCAGTGGGCGACGAGTGCGTCCCAGGTCTCCGGGTCGTCGGTGAGCACGGCGACGGCCGCGCACAGTTGTCGGAACGTGCCCGTGTCCAGCAGTCGGTGGGCTCGCGCGATGAGGTCGTGGGCCAATCCCTGCCCGCGCACCTCGGTGTAGATGGTCCACTCCTGAGAGGCCAGCCGCCGCGCCAGAGCGGCGAACTCCGCGTCGTCGGGGCAGTCGGAGAGCGCCAGCAGGACGACCTCGTACGAGATATGAGGGTCGTGTACGGCGGGGATCACCGCGATGGCCTCGCGCATCCGCCGAGCCGACGCCGTCGGGAGGCCGTGCCGTAGGCCGTAGCCGGAGAGCGGCAGCAGCAAGTGCTCCGCGAGGGCGGCCCGTGCCGCGTGCGGGCCGGTCCGGTGTGTGTCCCAGAGGCCCCAGATATCGGCGGCCAGTGGGGAGACGCGGGGTTCCGTCGCGCCCGGCGTGATCCAGCGCGTCGTGGCGAACGGAAAGCCGCTCGACGCCACGCCGGGGCCGAGCGCGCCCGTGCGCAGATACGTCTCGATGTCGTGGAGGCGCACACCCTCGGACATCCAGCGTTCCTCCGCGGCGTGCCAGGCCCGGACGTCGAGCGACTCCGGGGACGGCCGCACGCCGAGCAGCCATTCCCGCACCGGCCAGGGCAGCATGCGGGGCGCAGAGAAGTCCGAGAAGTCCGATGCCTTGTGTGCGAGCGCTTCCAGCGCGTCGGGGCAGGCGTCGGAGGTCGCGCGCGCCACCTCGCCCCAGGCCGTCCAGTTCGGATGACAGCGGTCCGGGGGTGTCGCCAGCGGTTCCAGCCAGCGCGAGTTCCCCAGAGCCACCGGACCGGACACCGGCCAGACGCCTTCGAGGTTCAGGAATCCCAACCTGCCCGCGGGAGGCCCCGAGTGAATGACGTGCCAGGCGGCCCACGCCCAGGGGGAAAGCCCTTCGACCTGCGGCACGAACGCGTCGGTGCGCACCGCGTGCGGATCGGCCCCGCGCAGCTGGTCCGCGAGCTGCTCCGTCCCGATGACTTCGGGGATCGCCGTGTCCAGCAGAAGCCCTGGGAGCAGCTCGGCGCAGGCCGCGTCCAGATGGGCGCGGGCCGCGACCGCGGCAGCCGTGTTCCCGGCCGCCGCGAGCTGGTTGACGAAACGCCAGAGAGGGAGGTCGGTGTACCGGGCGGGAGGACCCGATGTCATGCGGTCGAGGACGCCGTCGAGCCGGGCACCCTGGAAGAGAGGGGCCGCCACGCCGGCGAGCCGGTCGGCGCGGCCGTCGAGGTCGGCCAGGACGTCCGTGCCGGGCACCAGGTGACGCACATACCGCTCGTCGAGTTCCGGCATGTCCGACAGCAGGTCGATGGCCAGTTCGGCCCCGCGCAGATCCAGAGCGCGGGTCCCGCAGAACTCCGGCGTGTCCAGTTCGGCCAGCGCGGTCACCACCGAGTCGCGCAGGTCCCGCTCCCCGAGACGGTCCGGCTCGAAGGCCGCGGCGGCCATGAACCTGGCCACGTTGCGCCAGGGCTCGCGTGCGGCGACCGCGCGGAACCGCTCGCGCACCAGCCGCTCGTCGTCCGTCCCCGCGAGATGGGCGGCGGCCAGGAACTCCACGAGGGACTTGATCTGGAAGCCCACGCTGTCGGAGTCCACGCCGACGATCAGGACCAGGCGTTCCCCGGCGAACCGGAGGAGCCGCTCGACCAGGTCCGCCTCGTCGTCCTCCGCGGGACCGACGAAGTCCTGCACGTCCCGCACGTTCCGCATGTTCCGCATATCCCGCATGTCCCGCACCACGGACCGGGCGATCCCGGCGAAGTCCTCGGTGCGGATGCCGCCCGCGTCCTGCTGTGCCTCGCCCGCCACGATGATGTGGAAGGCGGCCCGTCGGTGCAGTTCGTCGACGAGTCGCCGGTGCTGTTCGAGGAAGGTGCCGAGCTCCCCGCCCCGGCCCTCTTCGCGCGTGTAGACGTGGTCGTAGTAGCGGGCGAACAACCGATGGCGTCCGGAGGGGAGTTCACCGGAGTCGGCCAGGATCGACATCACCAGCGCGACATGCAGCGGCGTGTTCAGGATGTCCGGCAGGTCGCCGTGGCGGGCCGCCTCGCGGAAGATCCCGAGGAGCCGCTCGCCGTCGGCGTCGTGCCCGGCCAGGACGGCCGCGTGCAGTTCGGCCTCCTGCGGGGAGAGGTCCGTCAGGGACCATGACGCGAATCCGTGCGGCCGCAGTTCGTTCCCGTACGCCTGCGGCCTGGAGGTGACGGTGATCGACGCGTCGGCCCGGTCCATCTGCAGATCGTCCGCGAAGTCCCTGACGTGGCCGAGGACGGCGGCGCGCCGGCGCGGGGACACCTCGTCGTAGCCGTCGAGGATCAGCACGGTCGGCACCGCGCGGGCCAGGGCGCGGACCTCCGTGGTGGAGACGTCGGTCTTGAGGAGACGTTCGTAGCGGTGGGTGAGGAAGTGCCAGAGGGAGCGCCGCGTCTCGGTGGCGCCGCCGAGGTACGCGGCGAAGGCGTCGGCCTCGACCCAGAGGGGGAACCGCGCGGTGGAGGGCGGAGTCAGCCCCAGCCTGCGCAGGCCCCGGTCGACGCGGTCGAGTTCCGTGAGGGTCCGCGGGGAGAGCCGTTCGGTGTCGAAGGCCCGTAGCAGCGCGGCCCTGTGCACATGGGCGAGCATCTGTACGGCGGTGGTCTTGCCCTGTCCAGGGCCGCCCGTCAGGACGGTACGGAACGACGGCTTCTCCAGGGCGAGGTACTGCTGCATGAAGTGCTGCGGTGTGCCCCCGGTGCCGAAGTCGTCCTGCTCCTCGGACGGCAGCAGGACGAGGAGGTCCACGAACACGTCCGCGATGCTCCGGCGCTCCCGTACGAGGGAGGGGTCGAGCAGCCGCACCGAGGCCCCGTCGTGGAACTCACGCTGCAGGACGCGCAGGAGCAGCCGCTCGGTGCTGGGCGGGTGGGGCCCGGGGCGTGCGGCGTCGTCCCGGAGGTGGAGGTTGACGTCGCCGTGGAAGACGGCACCGGGTGCGTTGAGCCCGGACGAGCCGTCGACGTGGTTGCTCACGGCCCTGCGGTCTCCGGTTCGTCGGTTCCCAGTCCCTCGGTCCCCGGTCCCTCGGTTCCCGGTCCCTCGGTCTCCGGCCCGTCCGTCTCCGGTTCGTCAGCGAAGTTCATGGTGACGGGCCCGGTGAACGTCGCTCCCGGCGCGTTCAGACCCCGGGAGCGGCTGACCGTGTTGAACTGCGGCGCCGCCGGGCCGAACCGGGCGGTCAGCGACTCCAGTTCACGGTGGAAGCCGGGGTCCGCGGCGGCGGACTCCCGCAGCGCCCCGCCCAGCCGGCGCACCGCTTCGGGGTCCGCCGGGTCCCGTTCGTCGAGCACAGCCACCACCGCGGGATTTCGGGAGAACCGCTCACGGAGCCGTTCCCAGAGCGCGGCGGCGGCATTGGTCCCCAGCTGTCCACCGGCTCCGCCGAGTGCCGCGGCGGCCAGTGCGTCGAAGGCGATACTCATGGCGTCACGGTATCGCCCCGCCCCGGCCGCGGAACGCCCGAACGGGCAAGCGCGGGAAAGGACTTGGCCGCGGCGAGGAACACGAAGGTGGTCAGCACGAACGGCCAGGTGAAGGCGTGCCCGCCGGACGGCGCGAAGAGCGCGGCCACCGCCGGGCCGAGCACCGTCGCGGTGGCGGCGCCCACGAGCGCGTACGCGAGGGTCGCCGCCCGCACCGGCAGGAAGACGCCGCAGAGGGCGAGGGCCACGAGGACGGAGTTGTATCCCGTCGTGCCGTCGGCGATCTGTGCGGCGGGAGCGCCCAGGGCCCACGCGGTGGCCGTCCCGACGGCGCTGCCGAGGCTCGCCACGGCCGCCGCGCGCGGCCCCGCGACGAGCAGGCCGAGCAGCAGCAGGGCGCCCACGTACCACTGCGGCATGAAGAAGATCTGGGCGAAGCCGGCGAAGAACCCGCGGACCGCGTCGGCCGGTTGGAGGGCGGTGGAGCCCGTCGCGGCTGTGGCGAGCGCGGCCGTGCTCTCCCCACCGTGCCAGACGTGCCGGAAGCCGGGCGCCGCGATGGTCGCAGCCGAGGCGAGCAGGCAGTACGGCAGGGTGAGCGAGGGCAGACCCCAGGTGCCGAGCAGCCGGACCACGGCAGCGGTCACGACCGTGACGACCACGCAGCCCGCGGCCGCGAGCAGCGCCGTCGACAGGTGCCGGGCGCCGAGGAAGACCGCGAAACAGAGCGCCGTCAGGCAGGCGTTGAACCCTTCGAGGCCGGTCGAGACACGGTCGTGGTCCACGCCGAGGAGCCGTGCGGTCGCCGTGCCCACGGCGGTGCCCACCAGGGCGTAGAGGCCGTACTCCCAGCCCGCGGCGGAGAGCGCGACACAGAAGACCGCGCCCGCGACGGCGCTCGGCAGGAATGTCACCTGGGCCTGGCCGCGCAGGACTTGTGCGGCGAAGAGGCGGGCGGCCGTGAGGAGGGCGCCGGGCGGCCCGGGCGCTCGCCCCGCGCCTCCCGTCGAGCCCTCGGCGTCCAGCGCATCCATCGCGTGCCCCACGGCCACCCCCGCGTTACGTCTGTTTCGCCCGAAAGGACGGATGCAGATTACATCTACTTGTGTGGGGGTGTGGGCCCGCCCCGTCGACGAGGTGGTGCGGGCCCGTCCCTTCAATAGGGTCCAAGAACCTCCCCGCCTCTAGTACTCTTCCTGTAGTGGTTGGGACGTAGTACTTCGAATGGAGTGGTGTCAGTGGTGCGCAGGAACGACGACCGGCGGGCGGCCCTGGTCGACGCCGCCATCGAGGTGCTGGCCAGGGACGGCGCCCGCGGGCTGACCTTCCGCGCGGTGGACGCGGAGGCCGCGGTGCCCACCGGTACGGCATCCAACTACTTCAGCAACCGCGACGACCTGCTCACCCAGGCGGGCGCCCGCGTCTACGAACGCATCGCGCCCGACGAGGCGGAGGTCGAGCGGCAGCGGACGGCCAAGCCCGACAAGGAGACCTACGTCGCGTTGATGCGTGACGTCGTCGGGCGCGTCAGCGGCTTCCGTACGGGCTATCTGGCGCTGCTCGAACTGCGCCTGGAGGCCACCCGGCGCCCGGAGCTGCGCGCCGTCCTCACCGAGCGCGTCCGCGCCGACCTGGAGACCAACCTCGCCTACCACGACGCCTCCGGGCTGCCGGGCGACGCGACGGCGGTCAAGCTCCTGTACATGGCGTTCAACTGGCTCATCGTCGAGCAGCTCACCCTGCCCGACGTCCTCTCGGAGGCCGAGCGCGACGCGCTCGTCGCGGCCGCGGTGGAACGCATCGTCACGGAGTGAGGCCCCCTGAGGCCCCCTGAGGCCCCCTGAGGCCCCCTGAGGCCCCCTGAGACCCCTGAGATCCCTGAGATCCCTGAGATCCCTGAGGCCCCTGAGAGTCCCATCCTGACGGGCTCTCAGGGGCCGTTGACGCCGAGGTGCTCCGCGAAGGCCCGCGCCCCGGCCGGGGTCACCCGCACGGCGCGCTCCGAACCGATCCGCTCGCACCAGCCCGTGGCCAGCGCGTGCCGGCACAGGGCCGCCCCCGCGACCCCGGCGAGATGAGGCTTGCGCTCGGTCCAGTCCAGGCAGGACCGGGCCATGGGGCGCCGCCCGCCGCGTACGAGCCCGATCCCCAGCTCCGCGAACCAGCTCACCCCTTGGTCGGTCAGGGCGAACCCGGTGTCCTGCCGCAACAGCCCCCGCTCCGTCATCGCCCCGGTGATCGTGATCCCGAGCCGCCCCGCCAGGTGGTCGTAGCAGGTGCGGCCCCGCGCCATCGCGCCGGCGGCGCCGGCCTCGCGCAGTGTGCGGGGCTTGGCCGGCGCCCCGGGCGCCGCGTGGGCGGCCAGATCCTCGACGAGTTGGGCGGCCCGCGCGTCGGCGAGCCGCACATAGCGGTGGCGGCCCTGCCGGTCCTCGGCGAGCAGGCCGCCCGCGACCAGCCTTCCCAGGTGCTCGCTGACCGTGGACGCCGCGACGCCCGCGTGCCGGGCCAGCTCGCCGGCCGTCCAGGCGCGCCCGTCGAGCAGCGCGAGCAGGCAGGCCGCCCGCGTCTCGTCCGCGAACAGCGCGGCGAGGGAGGCGAGGGCAGGAGCGGCGGCGTTCTTCGTGTGGCCCGGCTTCATGCCTCCAGGATGCGTCAGGAACACTTCGGCACGCACCGAAGAGTCGCGAGGGGCGTAAGCGTCATGGGTGCCGCCGCGTCACGGGCCCCGCCGCGTCACAGCGGCCGCCGCGTCATGGGCGCCGACGCGTCACGGGTGCCGCCGCGTCATGGGGCCGCCACGTCACGGGCCCCGCCACGTCACAAGAGCCGCCGCGCCACAGGAGCCGCCCCGCCACAGGAGCCGCCCCGCCACAGGCGCTCCCCCGCCACAGGAGCCGCCGCCTCACAACCGCTGTGCCGCCACCCGTTCGTACTGTTGCGTGAGGCCGTCGAGCAGGGCCTGGATGCCTGCTTCGAAGGCGCGCTCGTCGATTACCTGCTGGCGGTCGGCGAGCAGGTGGGCCTGGCCCAGGTGCGGGTAGTCGGCGGGGTCGTACGCGGCCTCGTCGTCCACGAAGCCCCCGGCGAACGAGCCGAGCGCGGAGCCCATGATGAAGTACCGCATCAGCGCGCCGATCGACGTGGCCTGCGCGGCCGGCCAGCCCGCGTCGACCATCGCCCCGAACACCGCGTCGGCGAGCCGCAGCCCGGCCGGACGGCGGCCCGGTCCGCGCGCGAGGACCGGCACGATGTTCGGGTGCCGGGTGAGGGCGGCCCGGTAGGAGACCGCCCAGTCGTGCAGCGCCGTACGCCAGTCGCGTCCGTCGGCGGCCTCGAACATCGACAGGTCGACCTGCGCGCTCACCGAGTCGGCGACCGCTTCCAGGATCTGGTCCTTGGTGCGGAAGTGGTTGTAGAGGGAGGGCCCGCTGACCCCGAGCTCGGCGGCGAGGCGGCGCGTGGAGACGGCCGCGAGACCCTCGGCGTCGACGAGGGCGCGGGCCGTGTCGACGATGCGTTCTCGGCTGAGGAGGGGCTTGCGCGGTCGGGCCATGCGGCACATAGTAGGGCTGCCGCAACAAACTAGCAGTGCTAATTTAATTCTCGACATCACGTCTCCGCCCGACCCGACATCACGTCTCCACTGAAGAGGTGCCCACGATGAACCTTGAGCTCAGCGACGAGCAGGCCGCCGTCCGGGAGCTGGCCAAGGACTTCGTCGCACGCGAGATAGCCCCGCACGTCGTCGAGTGGGACCGCGCCGAGAACGTCGACCGGGCCCTCGTGAAGAAGCTCGGCGAGGTCGGCTTCCTGGGGCTGACCATCGACGAGGAGTACGGCGGCTCGGGCGGCGACCACCTCGCGTACTGCCTGGTGACCGAGGAGCTGGGCCGGGGTGACTCCTCCGTGCGCGGCATCGTCTCGGTCTCCCTCGGCCTGGTCGCCAAGACCATCGCGCACTGGGGCAGCGAGGAGCAGAAGCGGCAGTGGCTGCCGGGGCTCACCTCCGGCGAGTACGTCGGATGCTTCGGGCTCACCGAGCCGGGCACCGGCTCCGACGCGGGCAGCCTCACGACCAGGGCCGTGCGCGACGGCGACTCGTACGTCCTCAACGGCACCAAGATGTTCATCACGAACGGCACCTGGGCCGACGTCGTGCTCCTCTTCGCCCGCACCGGCGGCGCCCCGGGGCACAAGGGCGTGTCCGCCTTCCTCGTCCCCGCCGACACTCCCGGCCTGACCCGCCGCACCCTGCACGGCAAGCTCGGCCTGCGCGGACAGGCCACCGCCGAACTCGTCCTGGAGGACGTGCGCGTCCCGGCGTCCGCCATGATGGCGCCCGAGGGCAAGGGCTTCTCCGTCGCCATGTCGGCCCTCGCCAAGGGGCGCATGTCGGTGGCGGCCGGCTGTGTGGGCATCGCGCAGGCCGCCCTCGACGCGGCGGTGCTGTACTCCACCGAGCGCGAGCAGTTCGGCAGGACCATCGCCCACCACCAGCTGGTGCAGGAGCTGATCAGCGACATCGCGGTGGACGTGGACGCCGCCCGCCTGCTGACCTGGCGGGTCGCCGACCTCATCGACCGGGGGCAGCCCTTCGCCACGGAGTCCTCCAAGGCGAAGCTCTTCGCCTCCGAGGCCGCCGTGCGCGCCGCCAACAACGCCCTCCAGGTCTTCGGCGGCTACGGCTACATCGACGAGTACCCGGCCGGCAAGCTCCTGCGCGACGCCCGTGTGATGACCCTCTATGAAGGCACCAGTCAGATTCAGAAGCTCGTCATCGGCCGTGCGCTGACCGGGGTTTCGGCCTTCTGAGTACGTCTCTGAGTACGCGAGCGGATGTGGCCGGGGCCGGGTGACCCGGAAGCTGCGGTCATGACCGAGCCACCCGTCAAGCAGCAGACAACGACCGCCTTCTACGGCCAGGCCGTCGCGTCCTTCTCCGTCGCCCTGGGCGCGGTGACCGTCGGCATCGGCTACCTCGACGCCTCCGCCTGGGTGCGGGGCTTCCTCGCCATCTCGGTGCTCTATCTGACGACCTCCGCGTTCACCCTCGCCAAGGTGATCAGGGACCGCCAGGAGGTGGAACAGATCGTCAGCAGGGTCGACCAGGCCCGCGTCGACAGGCTGCTCGCCGAGCACGACCCGTTCGCCAAGCCCTGAGAGCCCGCCCCGCGCGCTAAGCGCCCGCTCACCGCCGGGGGGTATGGTGTCCCTCCCGGCAGACCGGGTCAGGTGCGAAGGAGTGGGACATGAGTGCGGCGGAGGAGACCGGCGGCGAGGAGCAGCCGTGGGGCGAGGTCAGCCCCGACGCGGCCAGGCGACTGCTGATCGCCGCCGTCGAGGCCTTCGCCGAGCGCGGCTATCACGCGACGACGACCCGGGACATCGCGGGCCGCGCCGGCATGAGCCCCGCCGCGCTCTACATCCACTACAAGACGAAGGAAGAGCTGCTCCACCGGATCAGCCGGATCGGCCACGACAAGGCCCTCGCCATCCTGCGGACCGCCGCGGACGGCGAGGGCGGCCCCGCCGAGCGGCTCACGGAGGCCGTGCGCTCCTTCGTCCGCTGGCACGCCGCCCACCACATGACCGCGCGCGTCGTGCAGTACGAGCTGGACGCGCTCGGCGAGGAGCACCGCGCGGAGATCGTCGCGCTGCGCCGCAGGACGGACGCGGCCGTGCGGGACATCATCAACGACGGTGTGCGGGCGGGGGAGTTCGACGTCCCCGACGTGCCGGGCACCACGCTCGCCGTGCTCTCGCTCTGCATCGACGTCGCCCGCTGGTTCAACGCGGCGGGGCACCGGACGCCCGACGAGGTCGGCGCGCTCTACGCCGACCTCGTGCTGCGGATGGTGGGCGCGCGGCCCGCCGGGACCCGGAAGTAGAACGGCCCCGGAAGCCTCAGAAGTAGTAGCGCGACACCGACTCCGCCACGCAGGCGGGCTTGTCGCCGCCCTCCCGCTCCACGGTGACCTTGGCCGTCACCTGTACGCCCCCGTCCTTCGTCGGCGTGACGTCGGTGAGCACGGCGGTCGCGCGCAGCCGCGAGCCGACCGGCACGGGGGAGGGGAAACGGACCTTCTCGGTGCCGTAGTTGATGCCCATCTTCATGCCCTCGACCCGCATGGTCTGCGGCACCAGGCTCGGCAGCAGCGACAGCGTCAGATAGCCGTGGGCGATCGTCGTCCCGAAGGGGCCCTGTGCCGCCTTCTCCGCGTCCACGTGGATCCACTGGTGATCGCCCGTGGCGTCGGCGAAGAGGTCGATCCGCTTCTGGTCGATCTCCAGCCAGTCGCTGTGTCCGAGCTGCTCGCCGACTGCGGCGCGCAGCTCCTCGGGCGACGTGAAGATCCTCGGCTCCGCCATGTCCCTGGCCTCCTAGACGTATGCAAGAAACGTACGCAGACTAAGCGCTTGCTCAGCATGGGGTGTGGGCGGACGCGTGTCAACGGAGCTGCCAGTAGGTTTGAGGGGTGCCCCAGATACCGGAGAAGATCCACGAACTCACGGTCGGCCAGCTGGCCGACCGCAGCGGCGTCGCCGTGTCGGCCCTGCACTTCTACGAGGCCAAGGGCCTGATCGCGAGCCGCCGCACCTCCGGCAACCAGCGCCGCTACCACCGGGACACGCTGCGCCGCGTCGCCTTCATCCGTGCCTCCCAGCGCGTCGGCATCCCGCTCTCCACGATCCGCGAGGCCCTCGACTCCCTCCCCGAGGAGCGCACGCCCAACCGCGAGGACTGGGCGCGCCTCTCGGCGGGCTGGCGCTCCGAGCTGGACAAGCGCATCAAGCAGCTGGGCCGGCTCCGCGACCACCTCACGGACTGCATCGGCTGCGGCTGCCTCTCTCTGGACACATGCGTCCTGTCCAATCCCGACGACGTCTTCGGCGAGCGGCACAGCGGGTCCCGGCTGCTGGAGGAGCGCCGGCCGCGCCGGTCGTGACGCGGGACGGTCACGAGTTCGGATTTCCCTGCGCCACGTCTGGCCGCCTCGCGTTCCGCGTACCAACGTGTTCTGTACGCAGGCGAGATACGCCGACACCGAAACGGGGGAGGGCCGATGTCTGTCGCCGTTTGCTCATTGCTGTGGGACGCCGCGCGGCACGGACCGCAGACCATCAAGTACGACAGTGACGGGTACCACCTGGTGCGCTTTCCGTACGGCGCGGGTGACGAGTCCTACGACCCGTGGCACATGCACGACCCGTCGAAGGGCGTCACAAGCCCCTCCAAGTACCCGGACGCCCGCTCGGGGCTGATCTGGCCCAGCCACGACGGCTGGGGCATGCTCTCCGCGATGGTCTTCTGGGAGCCGGACCCCAAGGCGACCGAGTTCCGCTCGCGGTACGTCCGCGACCCGCTGAACGTGTCGACCGGGTACGACTCGACCGCGACGACCGACATCGCGCCGACCAGGGGCGGGCAGTACAGGACCTACCTCTGGCAGATGTTCGTGCACCCGGGCACGCCGGTGGGTTTGAAGATCTCGGCACGCGGCGCGGGAGACGTGAGGCTCCGCACGCCGCTGATTCACGCCCAGTTCAAGCTGGCCATCCACACGGACGTGGTCACACCCTGACCGTGCCGCACCTCACGCCGACACCAGCGGGCGCAGCCGGCGCGCCCGCGCCCGGGCCACCGCGTCCGGGGTGAGGACGGGGCAGGGCACGACGATGCCGCAACCCGTGCAGACCGCTCCCGACGATGGCTCGTGCGCCAGGCCGTGCTTCCAGGTGAGGGCGGTGTCCGCACAGACGGGGCAGGCCGTGCCCGGCTCCCTCTCCAGCGCCGCGATGAGCCGGCGCAGCACCTCGGCGAGGGGTTCGTGCGGGTGCACGTCCGGGTCGTCGCACCAGGCGACGCCGCACCCGCCCCACGTGCGGCGGTGCCAGTCGTCGACGCTGCCCGGGCGCCTGAGCCCGTCGTGCTTCTCCTTGCGGCGGCGCTCCGCGAAGCCCGCCTCGTAGGTGAGCCAGACCGCCCGCGCCGCCTCCAGTTCGTTGAGCGCCGCCACCAGCCGCGCCGGGTCGGGTGACCTGTCCTCGGGCCCGAATCCCGCCCGGGCGCACAGATGGTCCCAGGTCGCCCGGTGTCCGTAGGGGGCGAACCTCTCCAGGCACTTGCGCAGCGAGTAGCGCCGCAGTGCCAGGTCACTCTTCGGGTCGCGCACCTGTCTCGCGAGACTCCGGAATCCGGCCATCGCCCTGCACCTCCGTCACACGTACTTCCGTACTGGTACCCGTGTTCCGCATTCGCCGGCGTCGATGTCGAGCCGAGTCGACCGCGTTCGAAACGACGTCGCCGAATAGACGTATCGACACGCGATTCGGCTCCCTCCTCGCGCGACTGTTTTCCGCCTGCCCGCCTCATCTGGGGTGATGCAGACACAAGGGGGGCGCGTTGTGGTGATTCGGAAAAGGCGACGCTTGTTCATCTTTCGGGTTCGTCAACCCGCCAGTAGCCTCCGCCGCATCGGTCTTCCGCAGGATCCGGAGGAGCACCCATGCGACGACGCATCGTCAGGCTCAGAACACTCACGGCGGGGGCGGCGCTCGCGCTCGGCGCCTCCCTCCTCGCGCCCCTGCCGGGCGCCGCGGCCGCCCCGCGGGAGCCGGCGCCGAAGGAGGAGGCCGTCGACTACTGCGGAAGCCAGTGCGCGGACATCCTGCCGCCCGGCGCGAACGGCGGCGCGACCCTCGCCGAGATCCTCGCCCACCGCGTCCTCGGCACCCAACCGCCCCACGCCGACGACCAGTTGGGCCCTTACGACGCGCTCTCCTCCGGCTACCCCTCGCTCACCGACGACAAGCTCACCGAGTTCTTCAACGATGCCTCCTTCGGGGTGCCGGGCGACCAGGTGGCCTCCGTCACCAGGCCGCGCGACGACGTGACGATCACCCGGGACAAGAAGTACGGCGTCCCGCACATCAAGGGCACCACGCGGTACGGCACCGAGTTCGGGGCGGGCTTCGCCGCCGGTCAGGACCGGCTCTGGCTCATCGACCTGTTCCGGCACATCGGGCGCGGACAGCTGACCTCGTTCGCGGGCGGCGCGCTCGCCAACCAGGGCCTGGAGCAGCAGTTCTGGCCGCAGGCCCCGTACACGGAGAAGGACCTGGAGAAGCAGGTCGAGTACATCAGGACCACCCAGGGCGAGCGCGGCAGGCAGGCGATGGAGGACGCGCAGGCCTACATAGACGGGCTCAACGCCTACCGCGTGAAGTCCAAGAACGGCCGCTACTTCCCCGGCGAGTACGTCCTGACCGGCAAGATCGACGCGATCACCAACGCCGGTGAGATCGAGCCCTTCAAGGTCACCGACATGATCGCGCTGGCCTCCGTGGTCGGCGGCCTCTTCGGCAACGGCGGCGGCGGAGAGGTCGAATCGGCCCTCTCCCTCCTGAAGTCCCAGGAGAAGTACGGCGTCGAGAAGGGCACGAAGGTCTGGGAGTCCTTCCGCGCCCGCAACGACCCCGAGGCCGTCCAGACCATCCACGACGGCACGAGCTTCCCCTACGCGGGCAAGCCGGAGAAGGCGCGCGGCACGGCGATGCCCGACCCGGGCTCGGTCGAGCGCGAACAGCTCGTGTACGACAAGGAGGGCGGCGCCAAGTCCGCGGCCAAGGACCCGGTGAAGGCACCCGAGAAGCTGCGGCCGCTCCAGGGGATGTACGACGACGGGGTGCTGCCCGCCGATCTGTTCCGGCGGGACGGCCACAAGAAGGGCATGTCGAACGCCCTGCTCGTCTCCGGGAAGCACACCGCGAGCGGTAACCCCGTCGCCGTCTTCGGCCCGCAGACCGGCTACTTCGCGCCCCAGCTCCTCATGCAGCAGGAACTGCAGGGCCCCGGCATCAGCGCCCGCGGCGTCTCCTTCGCGGGCGTCGGCATGTATGTCCAGCTGGGACGCGGCCAGGACTACGCCTGGTCGGCCACCTCCGCCGGACAGGACATCACGGACACGTACGCCGTCGAGCTCTGCGAACCGGGCGGCGGCACCCCCACCAAGCAGTCGGCCGGCTACCTCCACCGGGGGACCTGCACCCCCATGGAGAAGATGGAGCGCAAGAACGCCTGGAAGCCGACCCTCGCCGACTCCACGGCCGCAGGCTCCTACCGCATGCAGGTCTTCCGCACCAAGTACGGCATCGTGACGCACCGTGCGAGCGTCGAAGGCAAGCCCGTCGCATACGTGTCGCTGCGCTCCACCTACCGCCACGAGGCCGACTCCATCATCGGCTTCCAGATGTTCAACGACCCGTCGTACGTCAAGGACGCCGCGAGCTTCCAGAAGGCGGCGCAGCACATCAGCTACGCCTTCAACTGGTTCTACGCCGACTCGCGCGACATCGCGTACTACAACAGCGGCGCCAACCCCGAGCGCGCGGGCGACATCGACCCCGCCCTGCCGGTCAAGGCCGAACAGGCCTACGAATGGCGGGACTTCGACCCCGAGAACAACACCTCCGCGCAGACCCCGCCCGCCGAGCACCCGCAGTCCGTCAACCAGGACTACTACATCTCCTGGAACAACAAGCAGGCGAAGGACTTCAGCACGGCGGGCTTCGGCGTGAGCGCCGTGCACCGCGGCGACCTGCTGGACGGCCGGGTCAGGAAGCTCACCGATGAGGGCGGCGTCACCCGCGCCGCGCTCACCCGGGCCATGTCGGAGGCGGCCGTCACCGACCTGCGCGGCGAACAGGTGCTGCCCGAGCTGCTCGCGGTGCTCCGCAGCAAGCCGGTCACAGACCCGCAACTCGCGAAGGCCCTTCAGCAGTTGGAGGCGTGGCGCAAGGCGGGCTCCCAGCGCAACCAGACCTCGGCCGGAGCCAAGGCGTACGCCCACCCCGACGCCGTGCGGATCATGGACGCCTGGTGGCCGCGGCTGATCGAGGCCCAGTTCCGGCCGGGCCTCGGCAAGGACCTCTACGACGCCCTCACGTCACAGCTCGCCACCGACGAGGCGCCGTCCGCCGGTCACGGACCCACCGGCGCGCACGCCGGATCGGCCTTCCAGTACGGCTGGTGGGGCTACGCCGACAAGGACCTGCGCAAGGTCCTCGGCCGGCCGGTGAAGGGCGAGCTCGCCGACACCTACTGCGGCGGCGGCAGGCTCGACGCCTGCCGCGACGCCCTGCTCGCCACCCTCGCGCAGGCCGTCGCCGCGCCCGCCACCGAGGTCTACCCCGGTGACGACTCCTGCAAGGCGGGCGACCAGTGGTGCGCGGACTCGATCATCCACCGGGCGCTCGGCGGCATCACGCACAAGCCGGTCCAGTGGCAGAACCGGCCCACCTACCAGCAGGTCGTCGAGTTCCCCCGGCACCGGTAGGCGCGGGCCCTCAGGCGAGAGCGATCCGCCCCGCGGCGAACACGAGGCGTGCCAGCTCCTCATGGCACACGTCGCTGTGCGCGCCGGAGGGCGGGCCGCCCCGCCGCACCACCGACGCCACGTCGACGCTCACACATCCCTTGGCCGGCACCTTGTCGCCCAGCTTGATGCGCTTGGTGCCGTCCACGGAACGGATGCCGTTGTAGCCGATGGCGCCCCACCGCTCCCACAGGCTCAGGAAGCCGGAGGAGTCACCGGCCAGCTTCGACGCCAGCGGATACAGCCGGCCGAGGGCGTCGTCGTGGCGCGAGTAGCAGGAGATCAGCGGGCCGTCGACGCGGTGCTGCATGCCGCGCAGGGCGCCGCCGCGGAACTTGTCGTGCGGCAGGCGCTCGGCGAACGTGTAGTGCGAGAAGGCCCCTTGGAGGAGCGTCACCGACTTCACCGTGCGCACGTCCGCGGGCATCCCGC
This sequence comes from Streptomyces sp. NPDC093510, assembly GCF_040683555.1. Taxonomy (NCBI): domain Bacteria; kingdom Bacillati; phylum Actinomycetota; class Actinomycetes; order Kitasatosporales; family Streptomycetaceae; genus Streptomyces; species Streptomyces sp. NPDC093510. The sequence continues at coordinate 217,509 of NZ_JBFBEE010000008.1, read as the reverse complement.
GCAGCGCGTACGACACGAGCCTGCCGCCGAAGCTGTGCCCGATGAGATGCACCTTGATCGTCGGGACATCGGCGGCGAGCAGACCGATCGCCGGGCCGAGCCCCAGCTGGCCGACGGCGCCCGCCCGCCGCTTCATCGCGTAGTACGTGCCCTGCCGCAGCAGCTCGTGCGCGCCGTCCCACAGCCGCTCGCGCAGATCGCCGAGGAGCAGGGGCTCCCCGGTGTCCGCGCGGGCGGCCGCGAACACCTCGCAGACCCGGACCGCGTCGTCGGTGAGCATGGCGGGCTCGCCCGCGCCGGTGTCCTGGCCGAAGTGCCGTGCGGGGTGGGACTCGCGCAGGGAGACGAGCTCCCGTACATGCCGCCCGAACTCATAGATCCGCGAAGGGACTTCGGAGCGCTCCGCGAGCAGCTCGGCGATCCGGTCGAGAGTCTCGGTGTGGTCGGGGAAGGCGCGGTCGAGCGCCTGCCGCGTCGCCGGGTCGAGCACGGGCTCGCCCGGCGGTGTGGCGGCGACGGCGGCGGCCGAAGGGTCGAAGTCGGGGATGGTCTCGTCGGGGAAGCGGATGGCGGGCCACAGCACCCCGACATAGCCGAGGCGCACCTGCGGCCCGGCGAGCTCCCGACAAGGGGTGAAGAAGCGCCGGTACAGCTTCCGGGCGTCCTTCTGCTCGTTGTTCCAGCCGTGCGCGAAGACCAGCAGATCGGTGACGCGTTCACGTTCCGCGCCCGACAGCAGCTGCGCGCGCTGCGCGGTGTCGACGTCGCCGTCGGCGTCGAAGGTCAATTCCCAGTAGGGCTCCACGCAGGTATGGTCCTGCCGCCCGGGCCACCTGGCCAGATGTCGCGCACGACCTGACTCGGCCGGCGGGTCAGGTGAGTTCCCGCTCGCGCGTCTCCGGCAGCGCGAGCACGCACAGCAGCGACACGACCGCCATCGCGCTCACGTACCAGCCCACCGACGAGGAGCCGAACGCCGACTGCAGCCGGGTCGCCACCAGCGGCGAGACCGCGCCGCCGAGCACACCGCCCAGGTTGTACGCGAGCGAGGCGCCCGAGTAGCGCACGCTCGTGCCGAACAGCTCGGGCAGATAGGCGCCCATCGGGCCGTAGACCACACCCATGCAGAACAGCGCGCCGCCGATCGCGAGAGCGACGAGCACCGGCTGCTCGGTGTCCAGGAGCGGGAAGAGCACGAGCCCCCACACCACCGCGAGCGCCGCCCCCGCGAGGACCAGCCTGCGCCGCCCCGCGCCGTCGGAGCGCGTCGCGGCGAGCCAGGTGCCGGCCGCGAGGAAGAGGCAGGCGACCAGGGAGAGGCCGAGCATCGTGCCGCGCGGGATGTGCAGGGTGCCGGTGGCGTAGGAGAGGCAGTAGGTCGTGGCGGTGTAGAAGAGGCCGTACGCGACGACCATGCCGCCCGCGCCGAGCAGGAGTTCGCGCGGGTGGCGGCGCACCACGTCGAGCGCGGGCACCTTGCTCGCCTCCTGCGCCGCCATGACCTTCGCGAAGACCGGCGTCTCGCTGATCTTGAGGCGCACGAACAGGCCGACGGCCACCAGCAGGAACGAGAGCAGGAACGGCACGCGCCAGCCCCATGAGCGGAACGCGTCGTCGGAGAGCGTGGCCGACAGCAGCCAGAAGACGCCGGTCGCCGCGAAGAACCCCACGGACGGGCCGAGTTGGGGGAAGGCCGCGTACATCCCGCGCTTCTTCTTCGGCGCGTGCTCCACCGCGAGCAGCGCCGCGCCGCCCCACTCGCCGCCGAGCCCGATGCCCTGGAGGAAGCGGAGCAGGATCAGCAGCAGCGGCGCCCAGATGCCCCACGTGCCGTACCCGGGCAGGAGTCCGACGAGGGCGGTCGAGAGACCCATCAGGAGCAGCGAGGCCACCAGCACGGACTTGCGTCCCACCCGGTCGCCGAAGTGACCGAAGATCACCGAGCCGATGGGCCGGGCCGCGAACGCCACCGCGTACGTGGAGAACGACGCGAGGGTGGCGTTGACCGGGTCGAGGGTCGGGAAGAACGCCTCGTTCAGGACGAGGGCGGCCGCCGTGCCGTAGATGTAGAAGTCGTAGAACTCGATGGCCGTCCCGATGAAGGAGGCCACGGCCACCCTGCGCAGACTCTCGGCACCGCCGTCCCCCTCCGCGTTCCGGACCTGCTGTTTCTCTGCTGCTGTCGCTTCGCTGTGCACGAGCGGCACTCTCGTATTGGATGTAGGGGGCAGTCAATAGGTGATACGGCCGGTCTCGGTCACTGAGACAGGCGGTGGGCCGGTGTGATGGCGTGCAGATGGATGAGGATGTCGTGCGAGGCCTTGAGGCGGATCTTGTGCGGGCCGTCCGGATACGCGTTCCCGATGCTCCGGGTCGGCCGGGCCTCCTCCAGCCACTTCCCGGCGGCCGGGGGAGCGGTCCGCATGTCCACGAAGTAGTCGTCGAAGCGCACCCGGTCGAGCGTGTGCTCGTTCATGCCGGGCGTCGCAGGGGCGAGCCGACGCGGCTTCCACACCGGGGAGTCCGCGCTCTGCGCCATCAGCCCGCCCCGGTCGAAGGTGAACCCGATGCTCGCGTACCGCTTCCCGAGCCTGTCGCGCAGGAAGGCGCCCTGCATCTTCGGATAGCGCGGATCGAAGGACTCGTACGAGACGTGCGCGTTGTGGGCGGAGAGGAACACCTTGCCGCCCGTGTGCCGCTGCCACCACGCCGTGTTGTCCGCCATGATCCGGTCGCGGTACAGCATCGCGTCCTGCTGGCCCTCGGGGGTGTCGAGCGGCAGGGCGTACACGTCCCCGGTCTGCGCGATGGACCGGGCGTGGTGCAGGGCGAGTTCGTACGGCGTGCTCCGCGCCGTCGGCCGGCGCTTCTTGAGCAAGTCGTACGCCTCGCCGGCCTTCTCCGCCAACGTCCTGCGCTCGGCGAGCGGCCGTCCCATGTACGCGTCGCCGTCCGTCAGACGCCGCAGCGGCGCGTACAGCCCGGTGACCCGGGGCAGCAGATCCGGCTCGTTCGCGCGCACGTAGTCCCGCACCCCGTCGAACAACTCGGGCCCCTGCTCGGGGTAGTTGAGGTCATTGCCCACGAAACGCAGCTGCCGCTCCGGGTGCCGCTCGTTGTACGCGCGCATCCAGCGGAGCAGATGGACGTACTCCTCCGTGTCCCACGGCGTCTTCGCCAGCTCGCGGTGGACGAGCTCGCGCGCCCCGCCCGCGCCGCCCCTCACGTACGCGTCGAAGCGCAGCCCCGTCGTCCAGCTCACCTCCTGCGCGAAAGTGGTGAACCCGTTCTCCGCCACAAGGTGGCGGAACACGCGCTCCTTCATCGTGAAGAACTCGTGCGAGCCGTGCGTCGCCTCGCCCAGGCCCACCACCGAGGCGTCACCGACCATCCGGCCGAGCGGCCGCAGATCCTTCGTGCTCCCGCCCGGGCCGGTGGACCGCAGCGGGTGGGCCGCACGCTCGATCGCCGCGACCGGACCGTCCGGGCGCGGCGCCGCCCCGGCCTGCTGCGGGGCGACCAGCGCCCCCGCCCCGGCCACCGCCACCACCAGGAGCGGAACCCCCCGACGTGTCACCCGTGTCATGCCGAACCCCCTCAACTCGCCCGCACCGAACTGAAGATCATGGTCCGGTCCGGCCGGGGAGCGGCGCCATCCGGCTGGCACCCGCATGACCGGTGGGGCCTGCCCCACCGCCGCCAGGGCGTGTACGTTCACCACCATGGCGGAATACATACTGGTGGCAGGCGCGTGGCTCGGCTCCTGGGCATGGGAGGACGTGGCGCGGGACCTGCGGGCCGCCGGTCACGGCGCCCACCCTCTGACCCTCTCCGGCCTCGCCGACAAGCAGGACGTGCCTGCCGGACAAGAGACCCATGTACGGGACATCGTCGACGAGGTCGAACGCCTCGGCCTGCGGGACGTCGTCCTCGTCGGGCACAGCTACGCGGGCATCCCCGTCGGCCAGGCGGCCGAGCGGATCGGCGACCGGCTGACCCGGGTCGTGTTCGTCGACGCCAACGTACCGGTCGACGGCGAGTCGTTCGCCTCCATGTGGTGGCAGGGGCAGACGGCGTTCGAGGCCCTGCTCGCGGAGGGCGACGGCTCCTGGTGGCCCCTGAACGCCGCGGAGTTCGACGGCCAAGGGCTCGACAGCGAGCAGGTCGCCCGGATCGCGAGCGGCGGCACCCCGCACCCGGCCGCCACGCTGACCGAGCCCGCCGTGCTGGAGCGGCCGCTCGGCGAGCTGCCCGCGACGTACATCAAGTGCCTGCTCGACGGCGACGAGCCGATGGACGACGTCGCCGAGCTGCTCAAGAGCGAGCACTGGCGCCTCGTCGAGATGGACACGGGCCACTGGCCGATGTTCTCCCAGCCGCGCGAGCTGGCGCGGATTCTGCACGCGAGCGTGCGCGTACGGGCCTGAACCGCCCGGCCCGGGGGCAGCCGTGCTTCAGTCGGCCGCCCCTCTTTCGCCGCGACATACCGACTGGTTAGTCTGCCAGCGAAGCCGAGCCGCGGGCCGAAGGAGAACGAGCGTGGAAACCTTGCAGGACAAGGGAGTCGTCGTCACGGGCGGAGGGGGCGGCATCGGGGCCGCACTGGCCCGCCGCTTCGCCGCCGAGGGAGCGCGCGTCGTCGTCAACGACCTGGACGGCGCCAAGGCGAAGACCGTCGCCGACGAGATCGGCGGCATCGCCGTGCCGGGCGACGCGTCCGTGATCGTGCCGCAGGCCCGCGAGGCGCTCGGCGGCACGATCGACGTGTACTGCGCCAACGCCGGGCTCGGCTCCGGCGGCAGCGAGGCGGCGCCCGAGGAGGTGTGGGCCGCCGCCTGGGACGTCAACGTGATGGCACACGTACGCGCGGCCGGCGCGCTGCTGCCCGACTGGCTGGAGCGCGGCAGCGGCCGCTTCGTCTCCACGGTCTCCGCGGCCGGCCTGCTCACCATGATCGGCGCCGCGCCCTACAGCGTCACCAAGCACGGCGCGTACGCCTTCGCCGAATGGCTCTCGCTCACCTACCGCCACCGCGGCATCAAGGTCCACGCGATCTGCCCGCAGGGCGTCCGCACCGACATGCTCGCCGCCACCGGCACCGCAGGCGACCTCGTCCTCACACCCACCGCCATCGAGCCGGACGACGTCGCCGCCGCGCTCTTCACCGGCATGGCGGAGGACCGCTTCCTGATCCTGCCGCACCCCGAGGTCGCCGCGTTCTACCAGGCCCGTGCCGAGACCCCGGACAAATGGCTGAAGGGCATGAACCACATCCAGCAGAAGTGGGAGGCGACCGACCGGTGAACGACCCCACGCACGACCCCACGCACGACCCCACGCACGGCCCCACGCACGACCTCACCCGCGGCCACATCCCCGCCGGGTCCCCCTACGCGGCCAAGCCCTGGCTCGGCCGCCTCAACGACGCCCAGCGCGCCCCCGTGCACCCCGCCGCGTCCATGCCCGACGCCTTCCGCGCCGCCGTCGCCCGCGCCCCCGAACACACCGCACTCGCCTACTTCGACGGACGCCTGAGCTACCGCGACACCGACGCCCTCAGCGACTCCGTCGCCGGACACCTCGCCGCGCGCGGCGTCGCCCGCGGCGACCGCGTCGCGATCCTCCTGCAGAACACCCCGCACTTCGTGCTCGCGCTCCTCGGCGCCTGGAAGGCGGGCGCCACGGTCGTCCCCGTCAACCCGATGTACCGGTCGGCGGAGGTCGGACACGTCCTCGCCGACGCCGGGGTGACCGCGCTGATCTGCTCGGACCGTGCCTGGGAGACGTATCTGCGCGACACCGCGGCGGGCTCGCCGGTCAGCGTCGTCCTCACCGCCTGCCAGCTCGACCTCCAGACCCGCAACGACCCGCGCGTCCTCGACTTCGAGCGCCTGCCGCCCGCCGCCGACGCCGACGACCTGGTGGCGGTCGCGCGCCAGGGACTCCCGGCCCCCGCCGACCGCGCCGTCGGCCCCTCCGACATCGCGCTGATCAGCTATACCTCCGGCACCAGCGGCACCCCCAAGGGCGCCATGAACACCCACGGCAACATCACCTACAACGCCGAACGCCAGCGCACCGGCTCCGGAATCCCGGAAGGCGCCTGCTACTTCGCGATGGCGCCGCTCTTCCACATCACCGGCATGGTCGCGCAGATCGCCGCCTGCATCGCCAACGCCGGCACGCTCGCGCTCGCCTACCGGTTCGAGGCCGGAGTGGTCCTCGACGCGTTCGCCGAGCACCGGCCCGCGTACACGGTCGGCCCCTCCACGGCGTTCATGGCGCTGGCCGCCCACCCGTCGGCGACCCGCGGCCACTTCGACTCCTTCGCGATGATCTCCTCGGGCGGCGCGCCGCTGCCCCCGGCCCTCGTGGAGAAGTTCCGCGCGTCCTTCGGCCCCTACCTCCACAACGGCTACGGCCTCACCGAGTGCACCGCGCCCTGCGCCTCCGTGCCCCCGGGACAGGAGGCCCCGGTCGACCCGGTCTCCGGAACCCTCGCCGTCGGCGTCCCGGGCCCCGAGACGGTCGTCCGCGTCCTGGACGACCTCGGGCACGAGGTGCCGTTCGGGGAGCAGGGCGAGATCGTCGTCAGCGGACCCCAGGTGGTGCCCGGCTACTGGCGGCGGCCCGACGCCACCGCCGAGACCTTCCCCGACGGCGAACTGCGCACCGGCGACATAGGGTTCATGGACCCCGAAGGCTGGCTCTACGTCGTCGACCGCAAGAAGGACATGATCAACGCGTCCGGTTTCAAGGTGTGGCCGCGCGAGGTCGAGGACGTCCTCTACACCCACCCCGCCGTGCGCGAGGCGGCCGTCGTCGGCATCCCCGACAGCTACCGCGGAGAGACCGTGAAGGCGTACGTCAGCCTGCGGGCCGGCACCGGCGCGGGGCCGGACGAGCTGGCCGCGTACTGCAAGGAGCGCCTCGCCGCGTACAAATACCCGCGCGAGGTCGAGATCCTGACGGAGCTGCCGAAGACCACAAGTGGGAAGATCCTCCGGCGGGAACTGCGTTCCCGCGCACAGAACAGCAAGTGACGCGAAAGGCAGGTGGCGGCAGTGGCCAGAACGACGGACGGTGACGGCACGCCCGTCCCGCAGCGGCTCCTCGCCGCCGCCACCCGGCTCTTCGCCGACCAGGGCTACGACCGCACATCGGTGCAGGAGATCGTCGAGGGGGCGGGCGTCACCAAGGGCGCGCTCTACCACTACTTCGGCTCCAAGGACGACCTCCTGCACGAGGTCTACGCCCGGATGCTCCGCGTCCAGCAGGAGCGGCTCGACGCCATCGCCGCCACGGACGCCCCGGTCGCCGACCGGGTGCGGGACGCCGCGGCGGACGTCGTGGTCACCACCATCGACAACCTCGACGACGCCTCGATCTTCTTCCGCTCCATGCACAGCCTCAGCCCGGAGAAGAACAAGCAGGTCCGCGCCGAGCGGCGCCGCTACCACGAGCGCTTCCGCGCCCTGATCGAGGAGGGCCAGGAGTCCGGCGTCTTCTCCTCCGCGACCCCGGCGGACCTGGTGGTGGACTACCACTTCGGCTCGGTCCACCACCTGTCCACCTGGTACCGCCCGGACGGCCCCCTCACCCCGCAGCAGGTCGCCGACCACCTGGCCGATCTGCTGCTGAGGGCGCTGCGGCCGTGAGTTCACCGGGGCCCGACGCGTGGCAGCGCGCCGTCACCCGGCGGGGATCAGCTGAACAGGATGCCCTGCGTGTCCAGGTCGCGCGGGGTGTCGTACTCGCCGGGGGCCAGGTCGAGGCTGTCGCCCTCGATGAACTGCAGCAGCCGCCGCTGCACCGCCGCGGTGTCGTCGGTGGCCTTGGTGTAGCCCAGCTTGTCGAACTCGTCGAGGAAGATGATGCCGCGGGCCGCGACCTCCTCCGGAGCGCTGCCCCCGGACACCGGGTGCTCACCAGGCGCGTGGAGTCGACCACCAGGCAGGGAATCCTGAGCGCTTCGGCGGCCGGTGCTGGGGGTCCGGCATGCCGAACCACGAGAAGTGCATGTCGATGAGGCGGCTCAGGGCCGTGACCGCCCGGGCCTGCCCCCGCGACGAGGCGCTCCAGCGCCGCATGTGCTGAATCGGTCATGGCCCCCTCCTGGCGCCAGCGGTGTTACGGGAGGAGGGGGCCGTCAGCGGGGTGGTGGAAGAGCACACACGGGGCGTACGGGGCGCACGAAACCCCGTGTGGAGCTCAGAGGTACTTCTTCAGCTCCCGCCGGGCGAGGGACCGCTGATGCACCTCGTCCGGACCGTCCGCAAGCCGCAGCGTCCGCGCCGCCGCCCACAGCTCCGCCAGCGGGAAGTCCTGGCTGACGCCGCCCGCGCCGTGCAGCTGCACGGCCCGGTCGAGGATGTCGACCACCGCGCGCGGAGTCGCGATCTTGATGGACTGGATCTCCGTGTGCGCACCCTTGTTGCCGACCGTGTCCATCAGCCAGGCCGTCTTCAGGACGAGCAGACGCAGCTGCTCCACGGCGACCCGCGCGTCCGCGATCCACTCCTGCACGACGCCCTGCTGGGCGAGCGGCTTGCCGAACGCGGTGCGCGACACCGCCCGCCGGCACATCAGCTCGATGGCCCGCTCCGCCATGCCGATCAGACGCATGCAGTGGTGGATGCGGCCGGGACCGAGCCGCGCCTGGGCGATGGCGAAGCCGCCGCCCTCCTCGCCGATCAGGTTCTCGGCGGGGACCCGGACGCGGTCGAAGACGACCTCGGCGTGACCGCCGTGGTAGTGGTCCTCGTACCCGTACACCCGCATGGCGCGCCGGACTTCGAGGCCGGGGGTGTCGCGCGGGACGAGCACCATCGACTGCTGGCGGCGGATGTCCGCGCCGTCGGGGTCGGTCTTGCCCATCACGATGAAGATCTTGCAGTCCGGGTTCATCGCCCCGGATATGTACCACTTGCGGCCGGTGATGACCATGTGGTCGCCGTCGCGCTCGATGTGCGTCGTGATGTTCGTGGCGTCGGAGGAGGCCACCTCCGGCTCGGTCATCGCGAAGGCCGAGCGGATCTCACCGGCGAGGAGCGGTTCCAGCCACCGCTTCTTCTGCTCGTCGGTGCCGAACTGCGCGAGCACCTCCATGTTGCCGGTGTCGGGCGCGGCGCAGTTCAGCGCGGTGGGCGCCAACTGCGGGGAGCGGCCGGTGATTTCGGCGAGCGGCGCGTACTGGAGGTTGGTGAGCCCGGCGCCGTGCTCGGAGTCGGGGAGGAAGAGGTTCCACAGGCCCTGTCTGCGGGCCTCGGCCTTCAGCTCCGCGACCACGGCGGGGGTGTCCCATGGTGAGGCCAGTGCGGCACGCTGCTCGTCGGCGACGGCCTCGGCCGGGTGCACGTGCTCGTCCATGAAGGCGAGCAGCTTCGCTCGCAGCTCTTCGGTGCGGGCGTCGAATGCGAAGTCCACGGGGGGTCAGCCTTCCTGGAGGGTCGTGAGGCCGTGCTCGATGAAGACGGGCACCAGCTCGCCGATCCGGTCGAAGCCCGCACCGACCGTCTGGCCCAGCGTGTAGCGGTAGTGGATGCCCTCCAGGATCACGGCGAGCTTGAACCACGCGAACGCCGTGTACCAGGAGACGGATGACACGTCGCGCCCCGAGCGCGCGGCGTACCGCTCGATCAGCTCGGCCGGCTCCGGGTGGCCCGGTGCGCCCGCCGTGGTGCTGACGGGGGAGTCGGGCACCTCCAGCTTCGCGCTGTACATCACGAGCAGGCCCAGGTCGGTGAGGGGATCGCCGAGCGTCGACATCTCCCAGTCGAGGATGGCCTTGATCCGGTCGTCGTCGCCGATCAGGACGTTGTCCAGGCGGTAGTCGCCGTGCACGACGGTCGGCGCGGGCGAGCCGGGGAGTGAGCGTCCGAGCGACGCGTGCAGCTCGTCGATGCCGGCGAGCTCGCGGTTGCGGGAGGCGTCGAGCTGCTTGCCCCAGCGGCGCAGCTGCCGGTCCAGGAACCCTTCGGGCCGCCCGAAGTCGCCGAGTCCGACCGCTTCGGGGTCCACCGCGTGCAGGTCGACGAGGGTGTCGACGAGGCCGAGCACCGCGTCACGGGTGCGCTCGGGTCCGAGCGGCGCGAGTTCCTCGGCGGTGCGGTACGGCGTCCCCTCCACGAACTCCATCACGTAGAAGGGCGATCCGTCGGCCGCGTTGTTCTCGGCGGCCTCGCCCAGCAGTACGGGAGCGGGCACGGGCACGTCGGTCCGGTGCAGGGCCTCGATGACCCGGTGCTCGCGCTTCATGTCGTGCGCGGTGGCGAGGACGTGGCCGAGCGGGGGACGTCGCACGACCCAGCGCGAGACGCCGTCCGTCACGGCGTAGGTGAGGTTGGAGCGGCCGCCCTCGATCAGCCGCGCGGTGAGCGGCCCGCCGACCAGGCCGGGCCGCTCGCGGTCGAGGTGTCCGCGCAACTGGTCGAGATCGAGGCCCGGCGGGTGGTCTGAGCTCATTCTTCGCTCCTGATCGGCGTGGTGGTGGCGTGCCACCCCATGATGCCGACCAGTCGGTATGCCGTCCAGAGGTCCCCGCCTCAGGCATTCCGGCGAGCGGTCAGTGGTCGTCCCAGTGTCCGTCGTGCTCGGCGTGCCGGTGTCCGTCGTGGAGATAGTCCACGTGGTCGCCGTGCAGGACGGAGGTATGACCGCAGCCGTCCCCGTGCCGGTGGTCGTGCCCCTGGTGGGCGACGTGTCCCGCCGGCTCGCACTCGTCGTAGTGGTCGGAGTGCAGACGGTGCATGTGGCCGTCGTGCGCGTAGTCGACGTGGTCGCCGTGCGGCACCTCGGGGTGGCCGCAGGCCGGGCCGTGGATGTGGTCGTGCACCGGGTGTTCGTGGTGGAGCGTGGTCATGACGCGCACCTTCTGTGGGCCGGGAGGGGCTGTCCCTCTGCTGACCCTCTCAGGCTAGCCTCTGATGCCCTGTTGATGGCGTTATGGGAGCCTTGATGGTGTTTGGCGTTCTGACGTTCCGGCGTTCCCATGACCTCCGCGAAGGCGACTCCCATGAAGGCGATCAGCTACCGAAGCTACGGCGGACCCGAAGTACTCGAGTACGGAGAGGTGCGTGACCCCAAGGTCGGTCCCGACTCCGTCCTGGTGAAGGTGCGGGCCGCGGCCGTGAACCCCGTCGACTGGAAATGCCGCGAGGGCCACCTCGACGGCCTCCTGGAACCGGTCTTCCCCGTGATCCCCGGCTGGGACGTCGCGGGCGTGGTGGTCCAACCGGGCGCGTCCGCACCGGAGTTCGCCGTCGGCGACGAGGTCATCGGCTATGTGCGCGAGGACTTCCTGTCGCGCGGCACCTTCGCCGAGTACGTCGCGGCCCCCGTGCGCACCCTCGCCCGCAAGCCCCGCAACCTCACCTTCGAGGAGGCCGCGGGCCTGCCGCTCGCCGGTCTCACCGCCTACCAGGTCATCCACCAGGCCCTGCGGGTGACCGAGGGTGACGTGGTCCTCGTGCACGCGGCGGCGGGCGGTGTCGGCTCGATCGCGGTGCAACTCGCCCGGCACGCGGGCGCCCGCGTCATCGGCACCGCGAGCGAACGCAACCACGACTTCCTGCGCGAGCTCGGCGCCGAGCCGGTCACGTACGGGGACGGGCTCGTCGAACGGGTCCGCGCGCTCGCCGGGGAGGGCGTCGACGCGGCCTTCGACACGATCGGCGGCGACACCCTCAAGGCGTCCGCCGAACTCCTCGCGCCCGGCGGCCGTCTTGCGTCCATCGCGGACGGCGGGGTGGCCGCCCTGGGCGGCAGCTACTGCTTCGTGCGGCCCGACGCCGCCGACCTCCAGCGCCTGTCCGAGCTGGTGGAACAGGACGTCGTGACGGTCCACGTCGACGAGACGTTCCCGCTGGAGCGGGCGGCCGACGCGCACCGGCTGAGCGAGAAGGGCCGCACCCGCGGCAAGGTCGTGGTGACGGTGGACTGGGAGGAGTGAGGTCCCGAGGACCCTCCTGGGACGAGCCGCAAGGCTCCGGGGGTCTGCCTCAGACGAGCATCAAGGCCGCGCACACCGCGAGCGCGAGCGTGCACAGAGCCGCCGACCACGCGGACCGGAACGGCAGGGTCCGCGGCTCGCGCGAGGTCAGGGCGACCATCCTGCGGTGCGCGACCGCCAGGAAGCCGAGCCAGAGCAGCAGACACACCGCGCAGGCGAGGACGCCGAGCGCGGTGGTCCCGTCGTGCAGCACCGCACGGGCGGCGAGGACGGCCGCGACCGTGCACGACAGCGTCGTACGCCGCCACGCGAGGCGGGTGCGCTCCGGTTGCAGACCGGGGTCACGGACCTGCCCGTCGCCCGGACCTGAGGGCGTCACCCCTCCCACCCGAAGAGCACGACCACCACCATGGCGAGCGCGACCACCGCGACCGCCAGACTCAGCACGGTCGGGAAGCGGCCGGCCGGCAGGTCCTCGCCGCGCCGCATGGCGCGCTCGCAGCGCACCCAGTGGTTCACCGCGCGCAGCGAGCACAGGACGCCCGCGCCGAGCAGCGCCAGGGCGAGTCCGATCCGCCACCCCCACCGCAGGTCCGGCAGGAACTGGTCGACGGCGAAGCCGCCCCCGATCAGCGCGAGGGCGGTGCGCAGCCAGGCCAGGAAGGTCCGTTCGTTGGCGAGCGAGAAGCGGTAGTCGGGGGTTTCGCCCTCCTCGCGGATGCGCTCCGGGGCGAACCACAGGCGCAGATTCTGTACGAAATTGCTCACGGCCGCACCATAAGCCGTGGCCAGCCGTGGCCAGGCGTGGCCAGCCGTGGCCAGGCATGGTGTGGCGGACAGGCTCTCAGCTCGCGCGAAAGGCCCGCAGGCGGTGGTGGGCGTCGAGGCCGTCCGGCACCCACTCCCATTCGTCGAGCCGCCGCTCCAGCTCGTCCTCCGTGACGAAGGCGTGCCAGGCGACCTCCTCGGCCTGCGGGTTCACCGGCAGCTCGCAGCGCACTTCGTAGACGTACGACCACCAGGTGCGCCCGGCGCCGTCGTCGTACAGGAACTTGAACAGCGGTGTCGGGCGGGGCAGCCCCTGGACGCCCAGCTCCTCCTCCGCCTCGCGCAGCGCCGCGTCGTCGTACGACTCGCCCGCCCCGACCACGCCGCCCACGAACAGGTCGTACATCGAGGGGAAGACCAGCTTGGTCGGGGTGCGGCGGTGCACGAAGACACGGCCCTCACCGTCCCGGACCTGGATGAACGCGCAGCGGTGGCGCAGGCCGCGCGCGTACGCCTCACCGCGCGGGGCCTCGCCCACCACGTCGTCGTTCTCGTCGACGATGGTGATCATCTCTGCGCCGTGGTCGGGCACGGGTGCGCTGTTGGCCGTCATGCCGACCATCCAACCCCACCCCGGCCGCGGCACGGGGAGCGGGTTCACTGCCCCATGACGTACTTGACCGTGGGTCCTGCCGTCCAGCCGCCGTCGACGGCCAGTTCGGCGCCGGTCACGTAGGACGCGGCGTCGGAGAGCAGGAAGACCGTCGCGCCCGCGATCTCGTGCGGCTCGCCGACCCGGCCCATCGGCGTGTTGGGGTACTTGCCCTCGCCCTGCTCGATGCCGACCTGGGCGGTCATCGGCGTGTACGTCATGCCGGGGTGGACGGAGTTGACGCGGATGCGGGCCGTGCCGAGCTCCACCGCGCCGATCTTGGTGAGACCGCGTACGCCCCACTTCGACGCCCCGTACCCGGCGGTGAGCGCGAGGCCCATCAGGCCCGCGGCGGAGGAGACGTTGACGATCGAGCCGCCCCCGGCCTCCTTCATGGCGGGCACGACGGTCTTCATGCCGATGAACACGCCGGTGAGGTTGATGTCGAGGACCTTGCGGAAGTGCTCGACGGACTCGGACTCCAGGAACTGGCCGGTGGATATGCCGGCGTTGTTGACCAGGCCGTGGATCGCGCCGAACTCGGCGACCGCGAGATCGGCGACGCGCCGCCAGTCCTCCTCGGACGTCACGTCGTGGTGCGCGAAGCGGGCACGTGCGCCGAGCGCGGCGGCGGTGGCCTCGCCCTCCTCGTCGAGCACGTCGGTCAGGACGACGCAGGCTCCCGCGGCGACGGCCTGGCGGGCCGCCTCGGCGCCGAGGCCGCGCGCGGCGCCGGTGATGACGACGGTCCTGCCGGTGAGGTCGTGCTGGGTCATGGGGTGTCTCCAAGGGTGGATCGCGGGGCCCGCAGCAGCGCCGCGGTGGTCTCGACGAGGTCGGCGAGGAAGAGGTCCTCGCCGGTCAGGGGGGTGGTGCCGGCCAGGTACTGACGGGCCCGGTCGCTCATGGCGGCGCCGATCATCGTGAGCGCGAGGTCGAGCCGTTCCAGGCGGAGCGGCTCCGGGAGGCCGGGGGCCGGGCGGGTCAGGCACTCCTCGAGCCGCCCGATCAGGGTCCAGTAGACGGTGCCGTCGATGGTGGGGTGCGGGGTCCGGGTGCGGACGCCGCTCTCGTGGCTGAGCTGGGCGGAGATGCGCAGGCAGCGGCGCCCGCGCTCGGTGCGCAGCTCGCCCGCCTCCGTGTTCACCAGGGCGGTCAGCAGTCCGCGCAGGTCCGCATCGGCGCCCCCGACGCGCTCCAGCTCGGCTGCGAGCACCCGCTCGGTGCGCTGCTGGCGTGCGGCCATCACGGCGTCCAGGAGGCCGCCGCGCGAACCGAAGTGGTACTGCACCGCGGAGGGGTTGCTCTGCCCCGCGATCCGCACGATGTCCCGCAGCTGGGCGCCGTCCACGCCCTGGGCGGCGAAGACCTCCTCGCCGGCGCGGATGAGCTTCTCCCGGGTCTCCGGGCCCGACGTCCTTGCCATGAGGGCATGTTAATGCTGGCCATTATTAAAAGCGAGCACAGGTTGCCCCTTCGTGTCGGTTGACGTGGGTCACGCCGCTGCCCAGGATCTGACCTGTGCGGGACATGACCCGCCAGTAACCTTGCGGGACCTTGTCGAGGAGGACGACCTCTATGGCGTACGACGCAGATGTGATCGTGATCGGGGCAGGGCTCGCCGGACTGGCGGCGACCGCGGAGCTCGTCGACGCCGGCCGCCGGGTCATCCTCGTCGACCAGGAACCGGAACAGTCGCTCGGCGGCCAGGCGCACTGGTCCTTCGGCGGCCTCTTCTTCGTGAACTCGCCCGAGCAGCGGCGGATGCGGATCAAGGACTCCCACGCGCTCGCCCTCCAGGACTGGATGGGCACGGCCGCCTTCGACCGGCCGGAGGACCACTGGCCGCGCAAGTGGGCGGAGGCGTACGTCGACTTCGCCGCCGGTGAGAAGCGGCCCTGGCTGCACGGGCAGGGCGTCAGGTTCTTCCCCGTCGTCGGCTGGGCCGAGCGCGGCGGCTACGACGCGCAGGGCCACGGGAACTCGGTGCCGCGCTTCCACATCACCTGGGGGACCGGTCCGGGGCTCCTCGCGCCGTTCGTGCGGCGGGTGCGGGACGGGGCGGCGCGCGGCCTCGTCCAGCTGAAATTCCGGCACCGCGTCACCGGGCTCTCGCGCAGCGCGGGCACCGTCGACACGGTCACCGGCGAGGTCCTGGAGCCGTCGGCCGTCGAGCGGGGCAAGGCCAGCGGCCGCGCGGTGGCCGGGAGCTTCGAGTTGCGGGCCCAGGCGGTGATCGTCACCTCGGGCGGCATCGGCGGCAACCACGATCTCGTACGCGCCAACTGGCCCGAGCGGCTCGGCACCCCGCCCCGCAAGATGATCTCCGGGGTCCCCGCGCACGTGGACGGCAGGATGCTCGGCATCACCGAGGACGCCGGGGCGCGCCTCATCAACCGCGACCGCATGTGGCACTACACCGAGGGCATCGAGAACTGGAACCCCATCTGGGAGCGGCACGGCATCCGCATCCTGCCGGGCCCCTCGTCCCTGTGGCTGGACGCGCGCGGCAGGCGCCTGCCCGTGCCGCTCTTCCCCGGCTTCGACACGCTCGGCACCCTCGACCACATCATGAAGACCGGGTACGACTACACGTGGTTCGTGCTCAACCAGCGCGTGATCGGCAAGGAGTTCACCCTCAGCGGGTCGGAGCAGAACCCCGACCTGACCGGCAAGTCGGTGCGCGGCGTCATCGACCGGGCCCGGTCCGAAGTGCCGGGCCCCGTCAAGGCGTTCATGGACCACGGCGTCGACTTCGTGGTGGAGAAGGACCTCGGCGCCCTCGTGCGCGGCATGAACGCGCTCACCGGGGACTCGGCCGATCCCCTCATCGACGAGGAGGAGCTGCACCGCACCATCGCCGCCCGCGACCGCGAGATCGCCAACCCCTTCACCAAGGACCTCCAGGTGACGGCCGTCCGCGGCGCCCGCAAGTTCCTCGGCGACCGGCTCATCCGCGCCGCGACCCCGCACCGCCTCCTCGACCCCAAGGCTGGCCCGCTCATCGCCGTCCGCCTCAACATCCTCACCCGCAAGACCCTCGGCGGCCTGGAGACCGACCTCTCCTCGCGCGTCCTGACCGAGGGCGGCGAGCCCCTGCCCGGCGTGTACGCGGCCGGGGAGGCCGCCGGGTTCGGCGGCGGGGGAGTGCACGGCTACCGCTCCCTCGAAGGCACCTTCCTCGGCGGCTGCCTCTTCTCGGGGCGCACCGCGGGCCGCGCCGCCGCCCGGGCGGTGAACTGAGCACGGCTCCACCACCGGTTGAGCAGCTCTTTACCCAAGGGGGATAGGCGAGTTCACCCAGGTCGCGGGCGAAGTCTGCGGATTTTGAAATGAGTTGGTGAAGAACGGGCACCGCCGGGCCTTGACGTGGAGCGGTGCCTACCGCTTTGCTGTGCGTGATCATCCGCTCGCAAGCCGCGCCGGGGAGGACGTCCCGCGGTGTCACCACCCCCACCCCCACTGGGCCGTCCCCGTAAAAAGTCCGCGGGGCACGCCTTCGACGCCGCACTCGGCGACGCCGAACTCGTCACCGCCCGCACGGCATTGGCGCAGGGCCGCTGGACCGAGGTCCGCGCGCTGCTCGCCGCCACCGGCGACGACTGGGACCGCAGGGGACACCGCTTCGACGTGCTGGGCCAGGAACCCACCACCACCGCGTGGGCGCGCGACTGGCAGCTCGCCGAGCCCGAGAGCCACGACGCCGACGTGCTGCTCGCCTTCGCCGCCGTGCACAAGGCGCTGCGCGGCAAGGAGCGTTCGGACCGGGTGCGCGCCCGGTGCCGGGACGCCGCCGCGCGCGTCCCCGCCGACCCGACGCCCTGGCTCGCGCTGCTCCTCCTCGAACGCTCGCTGGGCCACGAGGAGGACGTCGTACGCCTCTTCGACGAGATCCGGCACCGCCACCCCGAACACCACCACGCCCACCACCTGATGGTCGCCCGGCTCGCCGAGCGGCGCCCCGGCGCGGGCCAGGACCCGATGCACGAGGTGTACGACTTCGCGGCCTGGGCCGCCGAACAGGCGCCCGCCGACTCGCCGCTGGCCGTCCTGCCCGTCGTCGCGCACGCCGAGCGCTTCCGCGTCCTCGCCGCCGCGGGCCTGGAGCCGGCCGACGCGGCCGCGTCCGGACACTGGGTCGGGCGGCGCGCCCGCGGCGTCATGAAGACCGCCTTCGACTGGTGGCTGGAGTGGGAGACGCCCGACGACCCCGCCCACCCGCGCCTCCTCGTCGACCTCAACTTCCTCGCTCACGCGAAGTCCTGCGAGGGCAGGGCGGCCGAGGCCGCCGCACTCTTCCACCGCATCGGACGGCACGCGACCCCGGCCCCGTGGTCGTACCCGGACCGGGACCCGTACGAGGCCTTCACCGCCGCGCGGGCCACCGCGTTCGGCGCGGCCTGAAAGCACCCCCTCCCCGAAAGGACCACCGCGCCATGGCGACGGGAAGTTCGAGCCCGAGCGGCACCAGACCTGTCAGTGCACCGACGGGTGACACCGGGATCAGCACGTACAAGGGGCAGGAGCAGGCGCTGCGCGCGGGCCGGCTCGGTACGGCAGGACTGCTGCTCTCCGTGCTCGCCGCGACCGGCCCCCTGATGGTCGTGGCAGGCGTCATGCCCACCACCTACGGCGTGATGGGCATCGTCGGGCAGCCCCTGCTCTTCCTCATCCTCGGTGTGGTCCTCGCGCTCTTCAGCCTCGGGTACGCCGAGATGAGTCGGCACGTCCACAACGCCGGCGCCTTCTACGCGTACATATCCCGCGGGCTCGGCGGCACCGCGGGCGCGGGCGCCGCGCTGGTCGCGCTCGTCGCCTACAGCGCCCTCCAGGCGGGCCTGTACGGACTGCTCGGCTTCGAGGTGTCCGGGCTGCTGCAGACGTACTTCGAGGTCGAGGTCGCCTGGTGGATCCCGGCGCTGATCACCGTGGCCCTGGTCGGCGTCCTCGCCTGGCTGAAGATCGACCTCAACGCGCGCGTGCTCGGCGTCCTGCTCCTCATCGAGGTGGCGCTCGTCGTCATCTTCGACATCGCCGCCGTCGCCGACCCGGCCAAGGAAGGCCTGTCGCTGCACGCGTTCAACCCGGACACGCTCACCGGCGCGGGCGTGGCCACCTCCCTCTGCTTCTGCATCGCGGCCTTCACCGGCTTCGAGCAGGCCCCCGTGTACGCCGAGGAGACCAGCCGCCCGCAGGTCGTCGTCGCCCGCGTGATGTTCTTCGCCGTGGGCTTCGTCGCCGTCTTCTTCGCGTTCAGCTCGTGGGCGCTGACGGTCGCGGCGGGCCCGTCCGGCATCGTCCCGGCCGCTCAGGAACAGAGCGCGGGCCTGCTCTTCGGCCTCACCGAGTCCCGGCTCGGCGGCACCTTCACCGACGTGCTCCACGTCCTGTTCGTCACCGGCATGTTCGCGGCGATCCTCAGCTTCCACAACGTCGTCGCGCGGTACGCGTTCGCGATGGGCCGCGAGGGCCTGCTGCCCGCCGCGTTCGGCCGCACCAACACCTCCACCGGCGCCCCCGGCACCGGCTCGCTGCTCCAGACCGTCATCTCCGTCGTGGTCGTGGTGGGCTTCGCGGTCGCCGACGACGGCACGGCGGGCGACCCGACCGCTCCCGTCCTCCACCTGTTCACCTGGGGCGGCAACATCGGCGCGCTCGGCGTGATCCTCCTGATGGCCACCGCGTCCGTCGCCGTGATCGTCTTCTTCGCCCGGCGGGGCGCGGCGCGCGCCCAGGCGTGGCGGATCGCCGCGTCCGCGCTCGCCGCGGTCGGCCTGCTCGTCATCGCCGGCTACACCGTCAAGGACTTCGACGTCCTGGTCGGCGCGGGCGAGGGCTCCGCGCTCAGCTGGGTGCTGCCCGGTGTCATCTTCGCCGCCGCGGTGATCGGCGTCCTCTACGGCCTGATCCTCCGCTCCAGGAACCCGGAGGCGCATGCGCGGATCGGGCTCGGGAACGAGGCGTTCCAGCTGGAGAAGGCGTCCTCCTCGCCGGAGGCGTAACGGTTCCACGGGGCTCGGTCGGTCACCGGCTTCGCCGAGTTCGTCCTCAATCGCCGGACGGGCTGGATATGCCGACGGCCGCGCTGGAACTTCCAGCGCGGCCGTCGGCATATCCGGCTATGGCGGTGAACGCTAGATGATCAGCGACAGCAGCAGGACCAGCGCTCCCGCCACCACGGAGATGATCGTCTCCATGACGGACCACGTCTTGATCGTCTGGCCGACGTCCAGGCCGAAGTACTCCTTGACCAGCCAGAACCCCGCGTCGTTGACGTGGGAGAAGAACAGCGAACCCGCACCGATCGCGAGTACGAGGAGCGCCGTGTGCGAGGTCGACATGTCGGCGGCGAGCGGTGCCACCAGACCCGCCGCGGAGATCGTCGCGACCGTCGCGGAGCCCGTCGCGAGCCGGATGGCCACCGCGATCAGCCAGGCCAGGAGCAGCGCGGGGATCGACCAGTCCTTGGAGAAGTCCAGGATCATCTGGCCCACGCCGACGTCGATGAGCGTCTGCTTGAAGCCGCCGCCCGCGCCCACGATCATCAGCACGCCCGCGATCGGGGCGAGCGACTTCTCGACGGTCGTCGACAGCCGGTCCTTGGTGAACCCGGCCGCGCGGCCCAGCGTGAACATGCCCACGATCACCGCGGCGAGCAGGGCGATCAGCGGCGACCCGATGACGTCGAAGACGCGCTGCACGGTGGTCTCGGGGTCGTCGACCACGATGTCCACCAGCGCCTTGGCCAGCATCAGGACGACGGGCAGCAGCACGGTCGCCACCGTCGCGCCGAAGCCGGGACGCTTCTCCAGGTCCTCCGAGGGGCGCTGCGGGATCATCTTCTCGGGGGCGGGTACGTCCACCCAGCGGGCCGCGACCTTCGAGAACAGCGGGCCCGCGATGATCACCGTGGGGATCGCGACGAGGACGCCGAGCGCGAGCGTGACACCGAGGTTGGCCTTGACCGCGTCGATCGCGACGAGCGGGCCGGGGTGCGGCGGGATGAGCCCGTGCATCACGGACAGTCCGGCCAGCGCCGGGATGCCGATCCGCATCAGCGAGTAGTTGCCGCGCTTGGCGACCATCAGGACGACCGGGATCAGCAGCACGATGCCGACCTCGAAGAAGAGCGGCAGCCCGATCACCGAGGCGATGAGGACCATCGCCCAGGGCATCGCGCGCCCGCCCGCCTTGGCGAGGATCGTGTCGACGATCTGGTCGGCGCCCCCGGAGTCGGCGAGCAGCTTGCCGAGGATCGCGCCGAGCGCGATGAGTACGCCGACGCCCGCGACGGTCGAGCCGAGCCCGTTCGTGAAGCTCGTGATGGCCTTGTCGAGCGGGGCTCCCGCGAAGGCGCCGAGCGCCAGCGACCCGACGGTCAGCGCGAGGAACGCGTGCAGCTTGAACTTGGTGATGAGCAGGACGATGACGGCGATGCCCGCGAGGACGGCGATCCCCAGCTGGGCGTGGCCCGCCGAGGTGATCGGCTCGACGGACTCCGCTGCCAACATCTCGACGCTGAGATGGGTCACGGTGGCTTCCTTGTACGTGGGTGCGGGGTGCGCCCCGTCAGGGGCGCGGGGAACTGCGCGACCAGCCACAAGCGGCCCGCAGATCAAAAGCCTTCCGGCGGGAGCACTCAGCCGAGTCGACTGAGCGCCTTGACGGCCCGATCGGCGATGTCATCCGGACTGCCGGCGACGTCGACGCCGACGCCCGCCTCATCCGCCCCGAGAGGCTGAAGCGTGGCGAACTGCGAGTCGAGCAGCGCCGTCGGCATGAAATGCCCCTGCCGATGCGACATCCGGTCCTCGATGAGCTTCCGGTCACCGGTGAGGTGTACGAAGACGACGTCAGGGGCGACCGCGCGCAGCCGATCCCGATAGCTCCGCTTCAGCGCCGAGCTGCTGACCACTCCGCCGAGACCGGCCCGCCCGTGCGCCCAGGCGCCGATGGCGTCGAGCCAGGGCCACCGGTCGTCGTCGGTGAGCGGTGTGCCGGAGGACATCTTCGCGATGTTCTCCGCCGGGTGGAAGTCGTCGCCCTCGGCGTAGGGAACGCCGAGCCGGTCCGCGAGCAGGGGCCCGATCGTGGTCTTGCCGGTCCCTGCCACGCCCATGACTACGACGACGTGAGGGGTGCGTTCCTGCATCGGTCCTGCCTCGCTGTCTTCATCGACATCGGTCGGTTGTTCACGTCACTGAAACCCATTAGGTCTGACGAATTCAAGAGTCTGTGACGTAAAAGTCTGACTTATTGTTCCCGTGCTGCTCCTCGTAGGCTTTCGCCATGACCGCACACGCCCGAGGGCTGCACTCCCGCGTACTGGAAAGCCTCGGGCCCGCCATCACCGCCGGCGAGTACCCGCCGGGCAGCGTGTTGCGCACGGACGAGCTGGGCCAGCGCTTCCAGGTGTCACGCTCCGTGATGCGGGAGGCGGTCCGGGTCCTGGAGTCCATGCACCTCGTCGAGTCCCGCCGCCGCGTCGGCGTGACCGTACTGCCCACCGAGCAGTGGAACGTGTACGACCCGCAGGTCATCCGGTGGCGCCTGGCCGGTGCCGACCGGCCCCGGCAGCTGCGCTCCCTGACCGTCCTGCGGTCCGCCGTCGAGCCGGTCGCCGCGGGTCTCGCCGCCCGGCACGCCACGGCCGCCCAGTGCGCCGAGCTCACCGAGTGCGCCCTCGGCATGGTCGCCCACTCGCGCGGACACCAGCTGGAGGGCTACCTCAGTCACGACGTCGCCTTCCATCGGGTCATCCTCAACGCCTCCGGCAACGAGATGTTCGCCCGGCTCGGCGACGTCGTCGCCGAGGTCCTGACCGGACGTACCGCGCACCAGGTGATGTTCGAGGACCCCGACCCGCCCGCCGTCACCCTGCACGTCCAGGTCGCCGAGGCGGTCAGGGAGGGCGACGCGGTGCGCGCGGAGGCCCTGACGAGGGAGATCGCCCTCGGCGCCCTGGAGGAGCTGGACATCCTCGCGCCCTGAGATCCCGGCCCGCACACGGTCGGCGACAATGGACGCCATGTCCCGACGCGCGCCACGCCCCACCGCCACGCCCTGCCCCTGCGGGCAGCCCCTGTCGTACGAGAAGTGCTGCGGCAGGCTGCACCGGGGCGAGGCCGCCGCGGTCACCCCCGAGGAGCTGATGCGCTCCCGCTACAGCGCCTTCGCCGTACGGGACGAGGGCTACCTCCTGCGCACCTGGCACCCGCGGACCAGGCCGCCGCGCATCGACTTCGACCCGGCGCTGCGCTGGGTGGGCCTGGACATCGAGGCGACCACGGAGGGCACGGCCTTCCACACCACGGGCTCGGTCACCTTCCGGGCCCGCTACACCGACAGCGGCCGCCCCGACTCCCTGCACGAGAAGAGCCGCTTCGAGCGCGTCGACGGAGCGTGGGTGTACGTCGACGGCACGTTTATCGACTGAGGGGCCGAAGGCGCCGCCAAGGGGCGCGGGGCTCTGACATGTGCGGCTCCGCCGCGTGGGCGCGACCAGCCACGACGAACCCGCACCCGAAAAGTCACAGCACATCCCCGAACTCGCTCAACACCCCCGGCGGAGTAAGCGCGTTGACGTAGTGCCCCGGCCCGTGGTCCTCGAAGGAGTACGTGAACGGGATGGACCGCGTCAGCGCGAGACGCGCCGCGAAGAACGCGAGGGGCGCCACCACCGCCAGCCCCGCGAGGCTGTCCATCTGCGGATAGTGCAGGCCGGGGTCGCGCACCTCGGCCCAGCCGCCGGGACGCGGCCCCCGCGCGAGCTCGGACAGCGAGCGCCCCGCCGCCCGCGCCCTGCGGCCCGCCATCCGGCGCAGCTGACCGCGCAGCAGGTCGCCCGGGAGCGAGACCGTGTCGATCGCCGCCTCCGCCGCGAACGCGAGCGCCCCCTCAGCCACCCCGCGCGGCCTGCGGTAGTGGAACTCGCGGCCGAAGGGGGCGTACGGCCCGACGGGCCGCGGCGGCAGTGCGGGCACCACGTCGCGGTCGAAGATGTAGCGCAGCAGCCGGTCCCGCAGGACGTACTCGCCCCGGTGGTCGGTCGCCCGCGCGCAGGCGTCGGCGAACTCGGGTCCGCCGAGCAGCGGCTGGCCGAACGTGTAGACGGCCCGCAGCCGTTCGGCGACGGAGTGGTAGCGCGGCTCGTGGGCCAGGACGACACCCATCAGCGCGGCCATCGCCCCGCCGAGGCTGTGCCCGGTGATGTACAGCGCCTCCATGCCCTCCCCGCGTACGCCCTTCTCCTCGGGGTCGACCGACTCGCCGCGCGCCGCCCGGTCGAGGGCCTGCATGATCAGGTGCCGGGTGGCGCGCATGTTGCGGTAGAAGCCCGCGTGGACCTCGTGGCGCTCGCCCGCCAGGTCCACGCAGAGCGTCTCGGGGCGCACGTCGGCGTCGGTGAGGATGCTGATGATGTCCTCGGGCTGGGTGCCGCGGTAGCAGAGGATCACCACCCGCCGGTCCTTGTCCTGGATCAGATACGCGGCCGACGCGATGTACATGGCGTCCACCCGCTGCTCGAAGACGCGGCAGCGGTTCTCCTCCAGGCCCAGCCTGGACATGATCATGGCGACGGTACGGGGGTCGCCGACCCGCCCGGCACCGGCGTACGCGTACGCGGCGCAGGTCGCCATGGTGTGTGGGACGGGCCCCTCGGTGGCCGGCGGCCCCTTGTCCGCGACGAGCAGGTCCACCAGATCGCGGTGGACGGGGAAGGCCGGGTGCCCCGGCGCGCCCTCGATGGGCTCCTTGAACGGGCGCAGCTCCGCGAAGCCCGGCCCCCTGGCGAAGTCGTCCCGCATGGCATTCCCCCCACTACGAGCGGTCGCCGCACCCGCACAACGCGCGGTGGGCGCACCGGACTTGCGAGCACACCACCGGCCCGGCACACCGTCAACTCGCCCGCCCCGCGGCGGCGGACACCCGACGGGACCCGGCCATCCCACGCGCCCCGCGCGTGGGACTGGTGGGAAGCGGAGACTCACACGGGGTGTGAACCAAACACCCACCGGTGTCCGCCGGACCCCGCGGAACCCCGCCCACGGGCCCAAACGCCGCGGCCCGCCCGCCAGTTCGATGCGTACGGGCGGCCGCACACATAGGCGGGAACCATCGCTGCGGCCGACCGGTGCCGCAAGTAGCGTCTGCCTGCCCCCCTGTCCCGTACGCAGTCCCGCAACCAGCCGTGCGAAGGAAGAAGCGCCCGATGGCCGACACCGGACAGCACCAGCAGAGCTACGAGCGCTACATGGGAGGCAGCCCGGAAGCGGAGCGCCGGCTCTTCGAACGCCTGGCCAGGGAACTGATGAAGGTGCAGGAGAAGAACCGCCGCGCAGGCCGGGCCGCCGACCTCGCCCGCACCCTGCACGCCAAGGCCGCGCTCGGCGTGGAGAACGCCCGCCTGCGCTTCCACGACGACCTGCCCGAGGCGCTGCGCCACGGCTTCGCCCGGCCCGGCGCCGAGTACCCGGTCACCCTGCGGCTCTCCAACGCGGGCGGCATCCGACAGGCCGACGGCGCACCCGACCTGCGCGGCGCCGCCCTGCGCGTGACCGTCTCCACCGACGAGCACCACGACCTGCTCGCCACCAACCACCCGGTCTCGCACGCCCGCGACGCCCGCGAGTTCGTCGCCTTCGCCAAGGCCATGGCGGGCGCGACGACCCGGCCGCGGAAAGCCGTGGCGCTCTTCGTCGCACTCCCGCTCGCCGTCGGCGCCACCACCGCCACCAGGATGCGCCGCAACGTACAGGCCGCCACCCGGCACACCGTGACAAGCCTCGCCGCAGAGACGTACTGGAGCCGCAGCGCCATCCTGTGGGGCGAGGCGGGCCCTGTCCGCTACCTGCTGCGCCCCGTGGGCGCCACCACCGCCGCGTCCGACCCCGCGCGCCGAGACCCGCAGTACCTGCGCCGCGAGCTGGAGACCCGGCTCGCCCGGCAGGACATCACCTTCGACCTGTGCCTGCAGCGCTACGTCGACGAACGGCGCACCCCCGTCGAGGACGGCTCGGTGGAGTGGCTGGAGTCCGTCGCCCCCGCCGTGCCCGTGGCCACCCTCACCGTGCCGAGCCAGGACCTCGACACGGCCGAGTGCCGCACCGCCGCCCAGCGCGTCGAGGCGCTCGCCTTCAACCCGTGGCACACCACCGACGCGTTCCGCCCGCTCGGCAACCTCAACCGCGCCCGCAAGGCCACGTACGAAGCGAGCGCCGCCCACCGCCAGGGCCTGCGCTTCGTCACCGAGGAACCGCTGCGCAACACGGCGCTCGGAGTGCCCTCCGCCGCCGCCTTCCGGCTCCTGAACCGCTATGTGCCCTGGCACAAGCTGCCGGTGCAGGCCGGACTGCTCAATCTCGTCTTCCTCCGCAAGGCGCTGCGCCGCCTCAACCTCATCGACACCGACGTGCACGAGGCGCCGCCCAAGGTCATGCCCGTGCCCGCCCCGTTCGACGAGCAGCTGCGCACCGTCCGCTCCTACGACGGGACGTACAACGACCTCTCCAAGCCGGCCATGGGCGCCGTGGGCGCCGCCTTCGGACGCAACCTCAAGCCCGTCTACCGGCCCGACCTCTTCGACGTCCCCAACCCGGTCACCGTCAGCCGCGAGCTGCTCCACCGCGACACGTTCCTGCCCGCGACCTCGCTGAACGTCCTCGCCGCGGCCTGGATCCAGTTCCAGGTCCACGACTGGGTCAACCACCGCCGCCACAAGCCCGGCGGCAAGGCCGTGGAGGTACCGCTGCCGCCCGGCACCACCTGGTACAACACCCCCGGCGGCCCCGCCGAGCGCGTGATGCGCTTCGCCGAGAACGAAGGCATCGAACTCCCCGGCGACCAGCCGCCCGTCCTCTTCGCCAACACCGCGTCGCACTGGTGGGACGGCTCCGAGGTGTACGGCGAGAACGAACACACCGCCAGGTTCCTGCGCGAGCCCGACGGCGGCGCCCAACTCCGCCTGGAGGAAGGCCACCTGCCCATCGGCCCGAACGGCATCCCGCTGACCGGCTTCGCCGAGAGCTGGTGGATGGGCCTCAGCGCCATGCACACCCTCTTCGCCCGCGAGCACAACGCGGTCTGCGACGCGCTGCGGCATGCCTACCCTTCGATGAGCCAGGAGAGCGTCTACCACACCGCGCGCCTCGTCGTCTCCGCCCTCATCGCCAAGATCCACACGGTGGAGTGGACCCCCGCGATCCTCGCCACCGAAGCCATCGACATCGGCCTGCACACCAACTGGGACGGCCCGCCGAGCGGCTGGCTCAACAAGCTCGGCCTGTGGCTGTTCGAGTCCCACTCGCTGACGGGCATACCCGAGACGCTGCCGGACCACCACAGCGCGCCCTACTCCCTGACGGAGGACTTCGTCACCGTCTACCGCATGCACCCCCTCATCCCCGACGACTTCGAGATGCGCGAGCACCACTTCGGGCAGCGCCTTGAGACCCTCGGCTTCAACGACATCCAGGGCGCCGCCGCGGAGGCCGCCATCCGCAAGACGGGCCTCGCCGACACGCTCTACTCCTTCGGCATCGCCCACCCCGGCGCGATCACCCTGCACAACTTCCCGCGCGCGCTCCAGCAGTTCGAGCGCGACGGCGAGATCATCGACCTGTCCGTCGTCGACCTCGTCCGGACCCGCAGGCGCGGCGTGCCCCGCTACAACGACTTCCGCGAGGGCCTGCACAAGCAGCGCATCCGCCGCTTCGAGGACCTGTCCCAGGACCCCGAGACCGTCGCCCGCCTCAAGGACGTCTACCACTCCGTCGACGACATCGACACCGTGGTCGGACTGTTCGCCGAGAACCCGCCGCACGGCTTCGGCTTCAGCGACACGGCCTTCCGCATCTTCATCCTGATGGCCACCCGGCGGCTGCAGAGCGACCGCTTCCTGACCGCCGACTTCCGCCCCGAGATCTACACACCGCTCGGCATCGACTGGGTCCAGAAGGGCGGCATGAACTCCGTCCTGCTGCGGCACTGCCCGGAGCTGGCGGGCCTGCTGCCGCGCGGGGCGAGCGCGTTCGCGCCGTGGCGGCAGGTACAGCCGATGAGTGACGGTGGCGGGCGTGCGGGCGGCTGACGGCGACCCCGGTCACCCGGGCCTCGCGGACCTGTTCGCCCGGCCCCTCCTGGAGACGGTCTGGCGCCGCCGAACCCACCGGGTGAGCCGCGGTGCCGCCGTCCCCGCGGGCTCGATGAGCTACCGGTCGCCGCACGAGGCGCGCCCCCTCTCCGAACTGGAGGAGGCGGTGCTGATCGCGCTGACCGGCTGCACCGGCCTCACCATGCCGGACCGGCCCTTCGACGACCCCCGCGACGGCAAACCCATCATGGCCAAGCCCAACATGACCATGGCGGGCCGCACCGCGGGCAGCCCGGACAACGCGCAGGGCACCCACTTCTTCCTGATCAACGACTCGGGCACGTACTTCCTGCGCGGGCTGGACCCGGCGCCCTCCGAACCCCTCGACGCGACGAGCCTGGTGGAGCGGGCCCGGCAGGCGAAGGTCCGCGTCCTCGACCACCGCCTGGACGTCGCCGAGGACCGGCGCGACTTCCCCGCCTACCTGGACTCGAACCGCTTCCTGTCCAACCTCCCCGGGACGACGATCCTGTTCCCGGTGGTGGACCTCTCCCACCAGTACATCAACGCCCTGATGTACCTGCTCACCCAGCCCGACGACGCCCGCCCCACCCTGGTCGACGACCGCAACTTCTACCGCCCCGCGGGCGTGAAGAAATGGGTTCGCGAAGGCTTCCTCAACGGCGACCTGAAGCTGCCGCTGGGCGCGCTCGGCCCGCTGCGCACCCAGATCGAGGCGGACCTGCTCCTGCAGAACCTGATGCTGAGCGCCGAGGCGATGGGCCTCGGCGCCTGGATCCACGCCTCCATCAACCCCCAGATAGCGCTGGGCGACCCGAAGTTCTCACCCGTCTACGGCAGGATGCTCGGCTTCACCCACGTCGTACCGCGCTGGCGCCCGCAGGACCTGTGGCGCTGGCACGTCCCGCTCCCCAGGTACGCGAACCTGCGCTCCCACCCGGTCGGCCTCACATCCCCCGACGGCGAGCCGCTGATCGAGGCGGCGGGCCCGCCCGCGCACCGCACGATGACGGCGGCGGTCGACGCGGTGGTCCGCGCCAAGTTCGGACCCGGCGGCACCTACGGCGACAAGGAGGTCTTCGCCCGCATCTACAAGGAGCAGTACGGACAGCGGTACCTGGCGGAGGCGAGCGAGTACGAGGACCGGGTGATCGCCTGCACACGGGACATCTGCGAGTACATCCTGCGGACCCACCGCCGCTTCCCCGCGCACACCGACGCGATCCACGTGCCGGGCGTGTGGCTCCAGGTCCACCACGTGGAGACGGAGTACTACGAGAAGTTCTTCACCGGCGGCCTCACCGACGCGCACCGCCGCCACGAAGAACTGTGGGACACCTGACACCCCTCCTGACACCGCACCGCCCACGCCGGGGTCACGCCAGCGGCGGCACCACACAGTCGATCAGGAAAGGCCCCGGCTCCGCCAGACCCCGCTTCAGGAGCGCCGCGAACTCCTCGGCCGTGGTGGCCCGTCCCGCCGGCACACCCATCCCTCGCGCCAGCGCGGCGAAGTCGAGGGACGGGCCCGACAGGTCGAGGAGCCGACGGGCGCGCGCCCCGCCCGCGACCGCTCCGACCGCCCCCAGCTCCAGACTGAGGATCGCGTACGACCGGTTGTCGAAGACGACCGTCGTCACATCGAGCCCTTCCCGCGCCTGCGTCCACAGCGCCTGCAACGTGTACATCGACGCGCCGTCCCCGACCAGCGCCAGCACGGGCCGGCCGGGACAGGCCACCCCGGCCCCCACCGCGAGCGGCAGCCCCTGCCCCATCGCGCCGCCGGTCAGCGTCAGCCAGTCGTGCGGCGGCGCGCCCGCGGTCGCGCCCGGCAGCCACAGACCCGAGGTGTTGGCCTCGTCGACCACGACGGCGCCCTCCGGCAGCAGCGCCCCGATCACGGCGGCCGCCGACTCCGCGGTCAGCTCACCACGGGGCAGCGCCGGCCTGACCGCCGCCTCCTCCCGTACGCGCCCGACGCCCGGCCCGACCACCTCGGCGAGCCCTTCGAGCGCCGCCGTCACGTCCTCCGCACCCGCGGCCAGCGTGTGCACGGCACACCCCTCGGGCACCAGCGCCCCGCTCTGCCCCGGATAGGCGAAGAAGGTCACCGGCGACGCGGCCCCGGCGAGCACCAGATGCCGTATGCCCGCCAGTTGACCCACCGCGCCCGACGCGAGATAGGCGAGCCGCTCCACGGCGGGCCGTCCCGCGCCCCGCTCGAGACGGGCGGGGAACGTCTCGCACAGCAGCTTCGCCCCCGTCGCCGCGGCGATCCGCCCCGCGGCCGCGAGACCGGCGCCGCGCACGGCCGCCCCGCCGAGCAGCAGGGCGACGTCCGCACCGGACCGCAGCGCCCCGGCCGCACCCGTCACGGCGTCCACGGAGACGAGCCCGTGCCGCGCGGGAGCCGGCGGCACGGGAACGGGCGCCTCGCCCGCCTCCGACCAGGACACGTCGGCGGGCACCACCAGCGTCGCGACGGCGCCGGGCGGACCGGTCGCCGCGGCGACGGCCGCCGCGACATCGCCGGCGAGCTCGGTGGCGTAGTACGTACGCCGCGTCCAGGCCGACACAGTGCGGGCCAGCGCCCCGATGTCGGACTCCAGAGGCGCGTCGAGCCGCTTGTGGTGCAGGGCGTGGTCGCCCACGATGTTGACGACGGGCGTCGCGGCCCGCCGCGCGTTGTGCAGGTTGGGCAGGCCGCCCGCGAGACCGGGCCCGAGGTGCAGCAGCGTGCACGCGGGGCGCCCCGTCATCCGCCCGTACCCGTCGGCGGCGCCCGTGGCCACGCCCTCGAAGAGGCACAGCACGGGCCGCAGGTCGGGCGTCTCGTCGAGAGCGGCCACGAAGTGCATCTCGGAGGTGCCGGGGTTGGCGAAGCACGCGCGGACGCCCCCGTCCACGAGGCCGTTGATCAGGGTCTGCGCTCCGGTCGGCATGACGGTCCGCCTCTGCTCGGTGGCGAGGATGGGACAGGCCAGTCTTCACGGGGTCGGGGCCGCGGCGGCAGCCGGGATCCGGCCAGCCGCCGCGGACATGCCGGGACCGAACCTGCGCCGGTAATCGGACGGACTGAGCCCCGTCTCGCGGCGCAGCCGGGCCCGCAGATTGGCCGCGGAGCCGAGACCGCTGCGGTGCGCGACCACGTCAAGGCGCTCCTCGCCACGCTCGATGAGCCGACAGGCGAGGGCCACGCGCTCTCCCGTCAGCCAGACCAGCGGGGTGGTGCCGAGCTGGGCCTGGAAGCGCCGGTGCAGGGTCGCGGTGCTGACCCCGGCGCGGGCCGCGAGCCCCGCCACGGTGAGGGGGTCGCCGAGCCGCTCCTGCGCCCAGGCGAGCACCGGTGCGAGGGACTCGTCCCGCACCTCTGGAACAGGCCGTTCCACGAACTGCCGCTGCCCTCCGTCCCGGTGCGCCGCGAAGACGAGTCGCCTGCTCACGGAGTTGGCGACCTCCGCGCCGAAGTCCTTGCGGACGACGTGCAGACCCAGGTCGATGGCGGCCGCGCTGCCCGCCGCGGTGAGGATGTCGCCGTCGTCCACGAACAGCACGTCCGGTTCGAGCTGCACGGCCGGAAACCGCTCCCGGAAGGAGCCGGCCCACTTCCAGTGGGTGGAGGCCCGGCGGCCGTCGAGGACGCCCGCCTCCGCGAGCGCGAAGGCGCCGGTGCAGAAACTCATGATCCGGGCGCCGCGCGCGTGGGCCCGCCGGATGGCGGCGAGGACCTCCGGGGCGCGCGGCACGGTGTTGTCGGGCCGGCCCGGCATGATCAGGGTGTCCGCGGTGTCCACGGCGTCGAGTCCGGGCACGCCGGTGAGGGTGAAGAACCCGTGGTTCATACGGATGCCCTGCCTCGGGGCGCACAGCACGGTGTCGTACAGGGCGCCCGGCAGGCCGAGTTCGGGCCGCGGCAGTCCGAAGACCTCCGTGGCGACGCCGACTTCGAAGGGGTTGGTGCCCTCGTCGACGACGACCACGACGCGGTGCGGTGTGCGCCCGGCGCCGGGCTGCGAGGATTCTTGCGGCATGTGCGATTTCTAGCACTCGTGGCGGTGGTCCGTCACGGCACAGGATCACTCCATGAACAGTGAACCCATCGCCGGGAACAGCAGCGAACCCATCGCCCTCGACCAGGCCTTCGCCTCCTTCGACGCCCTGTGGAGCCCGCGCATCGTCGCCTCCGTCAACGACTACGACGTACGCGTCACCAAGGTCGAGGGCACACACGTCTGGCACGTCCACGACGACACCGACGAATTCTTCCTGGTGCTCGGCGGCGAACTGCACATCGATCTGCGCGAACCGGCGGGGGAGCGCAGGGTCACGCTCCCGCAGGGCTCCGTCTTCACGGTCCCGCGCGGCATCGAACACCGCCCGTACGCCCCGCGGGGGGCCCGCATCCTCCTCTTCGAGCCCACCGGCACCCTCACGGTCGGCGACCGCCACGAGGAGGTCCCGGACCACGTGGACGCGACGACGGGGCACGCCCTGAACGCCTGAACCTTCTTCCAGAAGAGCCCCTATCCGTACGAGGCCGTCGAACGCGGCACCATCGGCCCGGGCGGCGGAGCTCCGGCTCACCGGTGGCCGAGCCGAGCGGACTGTAAGAGAGCCGTCAAGACGGCCGAAAGCCTCGTATGGAGGCCGTCAACGAAGGTCGTGGACGGCGGAAAGGGCGGTTACCTCTAACCGTCCGAGCAAGTACTGCACCGTCCACGTCCTTCAGGAGCTCACGATGGCCGACCTGGCCTTCGTCGCCACCACGATCGCGGTCTTCGCGCTGGTGGCCCTCGTCGCCAAGGGGGTGACGAAGCTGTGACCGCCGAGAACATCGTCGGCCTCGTCGTGGCCGTCGCCCTCCTGGGCTATCTCGTCCTCGCCCTCGTCTTTCCGGAGAGGTTCTGAGTACGGATATGAGCCCCGTCCTTGCCGGTGTGCTCCAGCTGCTCGCCCTGGTGGCGGCCCTCGCGCTGGCATACCGACCGCTCGGTGATCACATGGCCCGCGTCTACGGCTCGAAGAAGCACCTTCGCGTCGAGAAGTGGATCTACAAGGCCATCGGCGCCGACCCCGACACGGAAATGCGCTGGCCCGCCTATCTGCGCGGCGTCCTCGCCTTCTCCGCGGCCGGCGTCCTCTTCCTCTACCTGCTGCAGCGGCTCCAGGGCACGCTGCCCGGCTCGCTCGGCTTCAGGTCCATCGACCCCGACCAGGCGTTCAACACCGCGGCGTCGTTCGTGGCGAACACCAACTGGCAGTCGTACTCCGGCGAACAGGCCATGGGCCACGTGGTGCAGACCGGCGGCCTCGCCGTGCAGAACTTCGTCTCGGCTGCCGTGGGCATCGCCGTCGCGGTCGCTCTCGTACGGGGCTTCGCCCGCTCCCGCACCGGCGAGCTCGGCAACTTCTGGGCCGACCTGGTGCGCGGCACCGTCCGCATCCTGCTCCCCATCTCCGTGCTCGGCGCCCTCGTCCTGGTCGCCTGCGGCGCCCTCCAGAACTTCTCCGGCATCCACGAGGTCGGTCAGTTCGTAGGCGGGAAGCAGGAGTGGAACGGCGGGGCCGTCGCCTCCCAGGAGGTCATCAAGGAGCTGGGCACGAACGGCGGCGGCTACTTCAACGCCAACTCCGCGCACCCCTTCGAGAACCCCACCCCGATCTCCAACCTCTTCGAGATCTTCCTGATCCTCGTCATCCCCTTCTCGCTGACCCGGACCTTCGGCCGCATGGCCGGCTCGCTCCGGCAGGGCTACGCGATCCTCGCCACGATGGCGACCATCTGGCTCGGCTTCACCGCGCTGATGATGTGGACCGAGTTCCACCACGGCGGCCCGGCGTTCGACCTCGCGGGCGGCGCGATGGAGGGCAAGGAGACCCGGTTCGGGGTCGGCGGCTCGTCGATCTTCGCCGTGGCCACCACGCTCACCTCCACCGGCGCCGTGAACTCCTTCCACTCCTCGTACACGGGCTTCGGCGGCGGCATCCAGCTGCTGGGCATGCAGCTCGGCGAGATCGCGCCGGGCGGCACGGGCTCCGGCCTGTACGGCATGCTCATCATGGCGCTCATCGCGGTGTTCATCGCAGGACTGATGGTCGGCCGTACGCCGGAGTACCTGGGCAAGAAGATCGGCACCCGCCAGATCAAGCTGGCGGCCTGCTACATCCTCGTCACCCCGGCCCTCGTCCTCGGCTTCACGGCCGTCGCGATGGCCCTGCCCACCCCGGGCGACTCGATGACGAACTCCGGAGCCCACGGCTTCTCCGAGATCCTCTACGCCTATACGTCCGGGGCCAACAACAACGGCTCGGCCTTCGCGGGCCTCGGCGCCGACACCCAGTGGTTCAACAGCACGATCGGCATCGCGATGCTGCTCGGCCGCTTCCTGCCGATGGT
The DNA here is from genome assembly GCF_040683555.1 of Streptomyces sp. NPDC093510. Taxonomy (NCBI): domain Bacteria; kingdom Bacillati; phylum Actinomycetota; class Actinomycetes; order Kitasatosporales; family Streptomycetaceae; genus Streptomyces; species Streptomyces sp. NPDC093510. Next base: position 183,629 of record NZ_JBFBEE010000008.1, on the reverse strand, counting down.
GTTCGTCCTCGCGCTCGCGGGCTCGCTCGCCGAGCAGCAGCCGGTCCCGTCGACCGCGGGCACCCTGCGTACCGAGAAGCCGCTCTTCACCGGCCTGCTGGTCGGCACGATCATGATCATCACCGGTCTGACCTATTTCCCCGCGCTCGCGCTGGGACCGCTTGCCGAGGGGCTGGCGTCATGAGCACTCACACCACACAGCACGACAGGGACGACCAGGACCACCGGGGCGCGTCATCGGTCGTCACCGCGGACCGCGCCCCCCACCACGACGTCCCCACCGGCCACACGTCCGCCGACGCCGGCAAGGTCGGCGCGGGCCTCTTCGACCCCGCCCAGCTCCTGAAGTCGCTGCCGGACGCCTTCCGCAAACTGCACCCGCGCGTGATGGTCAAGTCGCCCGTCATGTTCGTCGTCCTGATCGGCTCGGTGGTCACCACCCTGCTGGCGCTCAAGGACCCGGGGGACTGGTTCGGCTGGGCGATCACCGCCTGGCTCTGGCTGACCACGGTCTTCGCCAACCTCGCGGAGGCCGTCGCCGAGGGCCGCGGCAAGGCGCAGGCCGACACCCTGCGCAAGGCCAAGACCGACACCGTCGCCCGCCGCCTCACCGGCAGCATCGAGGAACCGGTGCCCGGCACCGACCTGCGCATCGGCGACCTGGTCGTCTGCGAGGCGGGCGACATCATCCCCGGCGACGGTGACGTCGTCGAGGGCGTGGCCTCCGTCGACGAGTCCGCGATCACCGGCGAATCGGCCCCCGTCATCCGGGAGTCCGGCGGTGACCGGTCCGCCGTCACGGGCGGCACGAAGGTCCTCTCCGACCGCGTCGTCATCAAGATCACGACGAAGCCGGGCGAGACCTTCATCGACCGCATGATCAATCTGGTCGAGGGCGCGGCCCGCCAGAAGACGCCCAACGAGATCGCCCTGAACATCCTCCTGGCGTCCCTCACCATCGTCTTCCTGCTCGCCGTGGTCACCCTCAAGCCCTTCGCCATCTACGCGGGCGCCGACGACCAGACCTCGATGATCGTCCTGGCCGCGCTGCTCGTCTGCCTGATCCCGACGACCATCGGCGCACTGCTCTCCGCGATCGGCATCGCGGGCATGGACCGGCTGGTCCAGCGCAACGTCCTTGCCATGTCGGGGCGGGCCGTCGAAGCGGCGGGCGACGTGTCGACGCTGCTCCTCGACAAGACCGGCACCATCACCCTCGGCAACCGGCAGGCCGCCGAGTTCGTGCCGGTGCGCGGCACCACCGAGGCCGAGGTCGCCGACGCCGCCCAGCTCTCCTCGCTGGCCGACGAGACGCCCGAGGGCCGCTCCATCGTCGTACTCGCCAAGGAGAAGTACGGTCTGCGCGAGCGGCACCAGGGCGAGCTGACCGGCGCCGAGTGGGTGCCGTTCACCGCGCAGACCCGCATGTCGGGCGTGGACGTCGACGGGCGCAAGGTCCGCAAGGGCGCGACCGGTTCGGTCATCGCCTGGGTCAAGGAACGTGGTGGCGAGGTCGCCGAGGATGCGCAGGAACTCAACGACCGCATTTCACAGGCTGGTGGCACGCCGCTGCTGGTGGCTCTGGAAGACGCTGAAGGCGCCCGGGTCCTCGGGGTGATCCACCTCAAGGACGTCGTCAAGGAAGGCATGCGGGAGCGGTTCGACGAACTGCGCCGCATGGGCATCAAGACCGTCATGATCACGGGCGACAATCCGCTGACCGCCAAGGCGATCGCGGACGAGGCGGGCGTGGACGACTTCCTCGCCGAGGCCACGCCCGAGGACAAGATGGCGCTGATCAAGCGCGAGCAGGCCGGCGGCAAGCTGGTCGCGATGACGGGTGACGGCACCAACGACGCCCCCGCGCTCGCCCAGGCCGACGTCGGCGTGGCCATGAACACCGGCACCTCGGCCGCCAAGGAGGCCGGGAACATGGTGGACCTGGACTCCAACCCCACGAAGCTCATCGAGATCGTCGAGATCGGCAAGCAACTCCTCATCACCCGGGGCGCGTTGACGACGTTCTCGATCGCCAACGACGTCGCGAAGTACTTCGCGATCATCCCAGCCATGTTCGCGGTGGCGTACCCGAGCCTCGACAAGCTCAACATCATGGACCTGTCGTCGCCGGAGTCCGCGATCCTCTCCGCGGTCGTCTTCAACGCGCTGGTCATCGTCGCGCTCGTGCCGCTCGCCCTCAAGGGTGTGCGCTACCGGCCGATGAGCGCCGACAGGATGCTGCGGCGCAACCTCGGCGTCTACGGCCTGGGCGGGCTCATCGCCCCGTTCATCGGCATCAAGGTCATCGACGTACTCATCTCTCTCATCCCCGGCATTGGGTGACACGGTCATGAACAACTCCGTAGGAAACACCGCCCGGTTGCTCGGCGCTGGACTGCGCGCCCTGCTCGTCCTCACCCTCGTCTGCGGCGTCGTCTACCCGCTCGCGGTGACCGGCGTCGCCCAGGTCCTCTTCCACGACAAGGCCAACGGCTCCGAGATCAAGGCGGACGGCGAGGTCGTCGGCTCCGAACTCATCGGCCAGCGCTACGACCTGCCGCTGAAGAAGGGCCAGGAGACGGCCGGGCCGGACCTCAAGTGGTTCCAGCCCCGCCCCTCCAACGGCCTCGGCTCCAACCGGGCCAACGGCGTCAACACGCGGTACGACCTGCTCGTGTCCGGCGCCACCAACCTCTCCGGCGACAACAAGGACCTGATCCGGCAGGTGAAGGAGGCCAAGGCGGCCGTCATCGAGGACAACTCGACGGCCGGTCACCGGGTCAGGCCCTCCGACGTGCCCGCCGACGCGGTCACCTCCTCGGGCTCGGGCCTCGACCCGCACATCTCCCCGGAGTACGCGAACCTCCAGGTGCACCGCGTGGCCGCGAGGAACCACCTGTCCGTCGAGCGGGTCCAGGAACTGGTCGACGAGCACACCGACGGGCGGATCCTCGGCTTCATCGGCGAGCCGCGCGTCAACGTCCTGCGGCTCAACATCGCCCTGAGGGACTTGGCGGGCTCGCCCTGAGGGACCTGGCGGGCTCGCCCTGAGGGGCCCGGACGGGCAGGGCGGGCCGGGCGTCAGGGGGCAGGGTCCGCGTCGCGCAGTACCGTTCGGATGAACTCCTCGGCCCCCGCGATCTGCTGGGCGTCGATCTCCACCTCCTTGCCGTCGGGGTGCCGGACGACGATGGAGAGGTCCGCGCGGCGCTGCTTGATCCAGAGCTGCGCGGACGCGATCAGCGCGGCGACCGTACCGCTGCTGACCGCGGTGAGGACCAGCTCCGTCACGGTCCCCATCTGTCCGGGCTCCGGCGCCTCGCCGCGCAGCCGGACGCGCCCCCGCAGCTCGTCCTCCCGCTGCAGCCAGGCGTGCAGGTCCCGCACCAGCGTCGTACCCGATCCCGCAGGGCCGCCTGTCACCTTGATCTGTACCGACATCACCGAATCCGTTCCCGCGCCGGGCATGGACGTCTCGTCATACTGTGCCGCACGACAACTCGGTCGGTCCGTACGTCAATTGGCCCGACCTGACCCGAAGTGGTGATCCAGTGCGTACAGCCGTGGCCGCGTTCGATGTGGGTGGCACCAATTCCCGGCTGCGCGGCGGCTGGACCGACGATCCGGCATACACCGAACTGAAGGTGCGGACCGCCGACCACCCCTCGCTCCAGGAGCTGCTGGTCTCCTGCCTTCGAGAGACGGACCTGCGGCCGGCGAACATGGTCCTCGCGGTCGCCGGCCGCGTCCCGCCGCACGGCAACGTGCGGATGACGAACCTCCCCTCCTGGCCGCTGTTCGCCAGCGCGGAGTTCGCGGAGCGGCACGGCATCCGGCTGCGCGTCGTGAACGACATGACGGCCACCGCGCACGGCATGGCGGACCTCGGACCGCACGAGGTACGGCCCCTCACCCGCCACGATCCCGCCGTCGCGGCAGGCGAGCTCCTCGCCGTCTCCGTGGGCAGCGGCGTCGGCAGCGCCCTGCTGGACGGGTACGGGGTGGTCCACACGTCCGAATCGGGGCACGTCACCTGGCAGCCCGTGGACGACTTCGAGGCCGGATACCTCGCGAGTCTCAGGGCGGAGACCGAGGGGGCCGTCACCGTCGAGGAGTCCATCGGCGGGCTCCGCGGCTTCGACCGGATGTACGACTACGTCCGTCGTACGGCGCCGCCCGCCCCCGCGCTGCACGACGAGGTGGACCGGGCGCGCAGGACCGGGGCCGCCGTCGCGCCCGTGATCACCTCGGCGGCGCTGGCCGGAGACCCCTGCGCGGTCGCGGTCGTCAGGCTGTTCGCGTCCCTCTTCGGCCAGTACCTGCGCGGGGTGGTCCTGGTCTGCCTGCCCGCCGGGGGAGTCGTCGTCCTGACGAGCGGGGTCCTCCAGGCGCCCGGAGTCGCGGAACTCCTCTGCGAGGAGACGGAGTTCCTGAACCGCTTCATCAGTCCGGGCGCCTGCCACCACGACCTCCTGGCGGAGATTCCGGTACGGCTCGCCCTCGACCCGCTGGTGGGAGTGCGGGGCGCCCACCGCATGGCGATCCGGGACGCGCAGACCGGACCGAAGGCCACCGGCTGACGGCGACCGGCTGACGGCGAGCAGCCGCGCGGTCACGGCAGGGGCGCGCACCAGCCCCCGTCCCCCGGCAGCCCGGCCGCCTTCCCCGGCCCCCAGGAACCACGCGGGTACTCCAGCGGGGCGTCCCGCAGATCCAGGGCGGGCGCCACGACGCGCCACGACTCCTCCACGGTACGCATCGACACGAACCGGCCCGTCCTGCCGTGGATCGCGTCCGAGAGCAGGTGCGTGTACGCCTCCCACTCGTCGCCGGCGGACGGCAGGGCCCGCGGGTCGAAGTCCAGGTCGACCGGCACCGGTCCCGCGTCCACCCCCGGCCCGCGGGCGTTGAGCGTCAGCACGGCGCCGCCGCGGCTGCCGAGCCGGAAACGGACACGGGCGGGCCCCGGCGCCTGCCGGGTGAACCAGAGGCGGTCCTCGGTGGGCACGAAGTCGACGACCACCTCGATCGCCGTAGCGGCGAGCCCCTTGCCGGAGCGCAGCAGGAACGGAACGCCGCGCCAGCGCTCGGTGTCGACATCGAGCCGCAGCGCCGCGAAGGTCTCCACCGTCGAGTCCGCGGCCACGCCCGCCTCCGAGCGGTAGCCCGCGTACTGCCCGCGGACGAGGTGCCCCGGCGCCACCGGCCGCACCGCCGCAAGGGCGTCCGCGATCCGCTCGCGGAAGGCCCCCGCGGTGCCGTCGGCCGGACGCTCCATCGCCACTATTCCGACGAGCTGCAGCAGATGGCTCTGCACCACGTCGCGGACCGCCCCGATCCCCTCGTACAGCGATCCCCGGCTGTCGACACCCCTGACCTCGCAGTGCGTGATCTGCACCCGGGAAACCGACGTCCGGTCCCAGACCGATTCCAGGAACGGATTGCAGAAACGAAAAGCCAGCAGATTCTCGACGGCCTCCTTGCCGAGATAGTGATCGATTCTCAGCACGGCATCGGCGGCGAACACCTCGAGCAGCGATTCATTCAGCATCCGGGCCGAATCGAGATCATTGCCGAACGGCTTCTCCACGAGCACGGCGCCCGAGGGGAGCCCCACGGCGCCCATCGCCGCAATCGTCGCGGTGGCCCGCGACGGCGGAACACCGAGGAAGAACACGGGACGGGCCGCGTCGCGCAGCGCCCGCGCCACCTCCTCCATCGTGCCGCGCCACGTCGTGTCCCCCTCGACGAAACACGTCCTGGCCAGCAGCCGGTGCACCACCGCGCTGTCGGCGGGACCGCACATGTCGTCCACGGCCGCGGACACGAACTTCTCGAACCCGGCCCGGCCGGGACCGGGCAGCCCGACGGCGACGATCAGGGGCGCGCACTGCTCCGACACCGACAGGCGGTAGAGGGCGGGCCACAGTTTCCGGCGCGCCAAATCTCCGGTCGCGCCGAAGAGAACCAGTGCGTCTGCCGATGCGTTCGCCACGCACCCTCCTCAGGGAGAACCGGACGCCGCGAGAATACCCAAGCCGCCCCTCCGGGACACGTCTCGCATCCTTGTGCAAGCCGTATAATTCGCCCAACTTGCTTTGACCCACGGGGGGTGGATCCGTGTCAGCAGGGGAAATACATGGAGCGGCCGCGGGCGCGCCCTCGCGCGACGCCCCGACGACCGGGTCGCAGACCAGCTGGGAGGGGCTCCGGAGGCTGGTCGAGAGCCGTCTTCGGTCCACGGTCGGCTCGGTCGACGAACTGTCCAGGGCCGTCACGGACGACCCGGAGTTCGACCGGAAACTGATCGAGCGCCTGCTGCTGCGGTTCCAGTCGCCCGCGGCGGGCACGACGGACCGGCCACCGCTCCCGGTGCCCCATCAACTGCCGCTCGACCGCCCGGGGTTCGTCGGCCGCGAGGACGAGCTCGCCGAGCTGGACCTGCTCCTCGCCCAGTCCCGGAAGGAAGGCCCCGACACCGCCGTCATCTCCTCCGTCGGAGGAGCGCCCGGCGTGGGCAAGACGGCCCTGATGGTGCACTGGGCGCACCGCTCGCGCGACGCGTTCCCCGACGGACAGCTGTACGTCAACCTGCGGGGCCACGGCCCGGGGATTCCGCTCGGACCCGCGGAGGTCCTCGCCGACTTCCTGCACGCGCTGGACGTCGCCTCCCCGAAGGTGCCGCAGGAACTCGAACCGCGCGCGGCCATGTTCCGCACCCTGCTGCACGAGCGGAAGATGCTGGTCCTCCTGGACAACGCCCTCAACACGGCACAGGTGTTCCCCCTGCTGCCGGGCAGCGCCACCTGCGTGGTCATCGTGACCAGCCGGAACCGCCTCCAGGGCCTGGTCGGGAACTTCGGCGCCCGCAGCATCCGCCTCAACACACTGAGCGAGCGGGAGTCCGTCGAGCTGCTGACGGGGATCGTCGGGGACGACCGTGTGGTGCAGGAACGCGGAGCGGTCGAGGAGCTCGCGGCGGGCTGCGGGCATCTGCCGCTGGCCCTCAGCATCGTCGGCGAGCGGGTCGCGGCGTATCCGCAGTGGCCCATCGCCGACCTCCTGGAGGGCCTCGGGGACGAACGCCACCGGCTCGACACCTTCGCCGCGGACGGGGAGGACACCGGGGACGAGCAGCGCGAGGTGCGCGTGGCCTTCTCCTGGTCGTACGGCGCGCTCGGCGCCGGAAGCGCCCGCTGTTTCCGGATCCTGGGACTGCATCCCACGGGCGAGTTCAGCCTGCTGGCCGCCGCTGCCGCCACGGGCGACTCCAGGATGCGCACCAACCTGTACGTGCGGGGACTGATCGACTGCCATCTCCTCGAACAGGTGGCGCCCGACCGGTTCCGCTTCCACGACCTCATACACGACTACGCCGCCGAGCGCGCGTACGAGGAGGAGTCCGCGGAGTCACGGCGCGAGGCCGTCAGGCGCTCCCTGCTCTGGTACCTGCACACGGCGGACGCGGCGAACAGGCAGCTGATGCCCCACCGGCGCAGGATCGAACTCGACGAACTGCCCGACCGGTGCGAACCGCTCCGCTTCGCCGACGGCGCGGAGGCGCTCGCCTGGTGCGACACCGAGCGGACGCACCTGATCGCGCTGGTGCGGCAGGCGGTGCAGTACGAGCAGGACGCGATCGCCTGGCAGCTGCCCGTGGTCCTGTGGAGCTTCTTCAACGTCCGCAAACTCCTGGACGACTGGATCGTCACCCACGAGCTCGGCCTCCGCGGCGCCCGCCGCTCCGGCTGCCCCAGGGGAGAGGCATGGACACTGAACAGCCTCGGCAACGCCTACCGCGGCACGCGGGAGTTCGAGAAGGCCGTCGAGGTCTGGGAACAGGCCCTGGCCATCCGCCGCAGGATCGGCGACAAGTACGGCGAAGGCACCTCTCTCAACAACCTCGCGGGCGCGCTGCGGCAGATGAACCGCATCGAGGCGTCCATCCGCTGCTCCACCGAGGCGCTGGCCATCCACCGGGAGATCAAGGACCGCTGGAACGAGGGCATCGACCTCAACAGCCTCGGCACCGCCCACCGCGACCTCGGCCGGATCGACGAGGCGATCGAATGCTGGCTCCGTGCCCTTGGCATCCAGCGCGAGATCAAGGACCTGTTCGGCCAGGGCACCTCGCTGAACCACCTCGGCGAGGCCTACCGCACCACCGGGCGCGACGAGGAGGCCGTGGCGGCCTTCGACGAGGCGCTGCGGATCAGAAGGTCCTTCGGGGACGAGCCGGGAGCCGCGACGACGGCGCTCAACCTGGGCGCGACGCTGGCCGCGATGGGACGGCTCAAGGAGGCCGCGGTCTACTACACCCTCGCGCTGGAGGACCTGGAGCGGCTCGGCGACCCGCGCACCGAGGCGGTGAACGAGACCCTCAGCGACCTGGTCGACCGGACCGCGACGTAGGAGCGCGGGACCGTGCGGACGCAGCGGGCGTTACGGCGCTGTCCCGTCGCGGACCGCGGCGAGATCCCCGAGCTGTGCCCGCAGCCAGCCCTCGGGCGAGGTCTCCAGCAGTGGCGCGCGCATCCGCCGGGCCCGCGCGGCCCGCTCGGGAAGCGGCATCGTGAGCGCCTGCCGCAGAACCGCCGCGGTCTCGCGCACGTCGCGCGGGTCGTGGACGACGACGGCCCCTTCGCGCAGCCGCTCGGCGCTCCCGGTCCTGGCGGACAGGACGACCGCGCCGTCCCGCCGGTTGACCAGCACCCCTTCCTGGGCGACCAGATTCATCCCGTCGTGCACCGAGTTGACGAGCAGGACGTCGTACTCCCGCAGCGCCGCCATGGCCCGCACCCGGTCCTCCTCCCAGTGGACGGTCAGGACGCCGGGAAAGTCACGCTGGATGCCGGCGACGGCCTCCCGCACGCGGGCCGCGTACCACGCGTACTCGGGAACCCCGGGCCGGGACGGGGTCAGACAGCACACGAACCTGACGCGGTCCCGGAGCTCAGGCCGCTCGGCGAGGAGCAGCGCGAAGGCCTCGAAGCCCCGCAGGACGTTCTTCGCCGGATCGAGCCGGTCGACGCGCACCAGCAGCCGCACCCCCTCCCGCAGCCGCCGGAAGTCGCCGGACCACCGGTCCGCCTCCGGGGTGCCGAACACCCCGGACAGGTACTCCTGGTCGGGCGGGGCAGGGTAGCGGCGGACCAGCGTGCGCCGGCAGGCGTGCCGGACGGCTCCGGCCCGCCGGTCCACCTCGTATCCGGCCTCCTCGCTGAAATCGAGGAAGGAGTCCGCCCACCGTTCGCACTGGAAGCCGAGCACGTCCGCCGCGAGCATGCCCCGCAGGAGCAGCCCCCGCACCACGACCGGCAGAGCCGAGAGCGCGGCCGGCGCCGCGAACGCCGCGTGCATGAAGAAGCCCACCGTCTGCGTGGGCAGCCGCGCCCGGAGGAACCCGGGGGCGGTGACGAACTGGTAGTCCTGGAAGCAGACGACGGTACGGGGGTGACAGCGGGCGGCGGCCGCGGCGGCGACGGCACGGTTCACCTTCTGGTACGACCGCAGCGCCGCACCGTCACGGAACGGGGGCCCGGCGCCCAGGCCCTCGGACGGCAGGTCCTTCCCGAGGTCGTGCAGCGCGTACCAGAGCCCGCGCACGCCCGCGTCCTCGTAGTACCGCCGGTAGTCCGAGGCCCGGCACGGGACCGGGTGGAAGCCGTAACCGAGCCCCGGCCCGGCGGCGTCGAACCGGCCGTCCCGGACCGCCCGGCGGTCCTCGTCGCTCGTCGAGGGAGCCAGCCAGCAGACCTCTTCGCGCAGGGCGCGCGCGGACCTGTCGAGCAGCGCCGTCACGCTGCCCGGCCGGCGTTCCAGGACCGGCCCCGACGGCGTGGACCGGAACGTCACGGGGCCCCGGTCGGACACGAGGACCACATCGGCCGTGCGCGTACGGGGCGCCCGCGCGGGCCCACCGTCCACCGTCAGCCCTGCATTCCGCCGAGCGAGGGGTCCAGGATGTCCCGGGGATGGCCCCTTCCCGTGCCCAGCGCGAGGGCCAGCGAATGCACCAGGCCCAGATGAACGGTCTCCACCACCCCGTACACGTCGCTGTCGACCAGCAGCGGCACGTCGACCAGCGCGGCCGCACTGCCGCCGGAACCGCCGAGCAGCCCGACCGTGCGGACACCGCGCGACCGCGCCGCCTTGAGGCCCTCGAGGATGTTCGGGGAGGTGCCGCTGACGCTGATGGCCACCACGACGTCGCCGGGTGTGAGCAGGCGGGCGAGCTGCTCGGAGAAGACGCGGTCGTATCCGATGTCGTTGGCCAGCGCGGTGAGCAGCGGAGAGTTGCCGGTGAGCGCGTTCGTCCGCAGCCCCGCGGCGTGCGGGCCCGAGGTCATGGCGAGGTCGCACGCCAGATGGCCCGCCGTGGCCGCGCTCCCGCCGTTGCCGATCACGTAGAGGCAGTTGCCGCTCGTCCTGACCGAGTCGAGCAGCCGGACCGCGGAGACGAAGTCGTTCGGATCCACTGCGAGGGCGGCGTCGGCCACCAGATTCTGGAACGCCGTGCAGACGGCGGAAGCCTGGCGTGTGCCCCCCTCGCGCCCTAACTCGTCAGGGTTGTCCATCGTGTCCGGGCGTCCCATGGCAACTCCCAGTCGTCGCGGCCGACTTCGGATTGGCCAGCATGCCCGAAACCTCGGACAGCGGTAAGAGCGCCGCTCCTCAAATGAGTTGCCTCGCTATCATTTGGGCAGCGGTGTGGTGCGGCAAGAGGGGGACGACATGCGGTTGGCCCGTGGCTCGAACTCGCATGCAGTACTCATCGGTTGCGGCAGCTACGACGACGTCGAACTGCCCCCGCTCCCCGCGGTGCGCAACAACCTCGACGATCTCCGGTCCCTCCTCACAGGGCCGACCAACTGCGCCCTGCCCGAAGCCCGTTGCACGGTGCTGCGGGACGTCAGCGGACCTCAGCGGGTGGGAGAGGCGCTCAGCCGCGCGGCGAGCACGGCGGAGGACATGTTCCTCGTCTACTTCGCCGGCCACGGCGCGCTGGACGACCGGGGCCTGCTCCATCTCCTGCTCACCGGGAGCGACACCCGGCTGCTCGGCTGGTCGAGTCTGCGGTTCGACCTGATCCGCGAGACGATGGCGTCCGCCCCCGCCCGCAACCGCGTGCTGCTGCTCGACTGCTGCTTCTCGGGCCGGGCCATCGAGGCCATGGGCGGCAGCGCGTCGGTCTACTTCGGCCAGCTGGAGATCGCCGGCACGTTCGTCCTGGCCTCGGCCCCCGCGAACGCCCCGGCCCGCGCTCCCGTGGGCGACCGGCACACGCTGTTCACGGGGGAGCTCATCAGGTTCCTCCGTGACGGCTCCGCCGCGGAACGCGAGCTGCTCACGCTGGAGGCGATGTACCGCCATACGTCCCGGGTCCTGACCGCGAAGGGGGAGCCGAGGCCCCAGCGGAGCGGCACGGGGACGAGCGACCAGCTGGCCCTCGCGGCCAACGCCGCGTTCCGCCGGCTGATCCCCGCCGACGTACCCGAGCACCTGCGCAGAGCCGTCGAACTGGGCGAAGCCGGTGACCCGGCGGGAGCGCTGACCGCTCTGCAGGCCCTCGCGCTCCAGTGCGACCAGGTGCTCGGCGAACGCCACGAGTTCACTCTCCTCACGCTCCGGGCCCTGGCCCACGCCGAGGGCGAGAACGGCCACGAGGCCGACGCCGCCCAGGGGTACGCCCGCCTCGTCGAGCGGCTGGTCGCCGAGCGGGGCCCGACCCACCCCGACACGCTCCAGGCGCGGCACGAGCAGGCCCGCTGGACCGGCGTCGGCGGCGACCCGGCAGCCGCCGCCGACCTCTTCGCCGAGCTGTCCGTGGACGCCTCGGGAGCGCTGGGCCCGGGGGACGTGCGTTCCCTCAGCTGCCGGTGGCAGCACGCGCACTGGCTGGGGGCGAGCGGCCGTCCCGAGCGCGCGGCGGCGGCCTTCGCCGAGCTCGCCGACAGCTACGGTTCCGCGCTGGGCGAACGGCATGACGACACCCGGGCCGCCCGCCGCAACCACGCGTACTGGCGGGACGCCACCGGCCCGGCCTGACCTCACGCATCCGTACACGCCACGCATCCGTACACGCGAAAGGCCCCAGTCTCACGACTGGGGCCTTGCTGGTGTCCGAGGGGGGACTTGAACCCCCACGCCCGATAAAGGGCACTAGCACCTCAAGCTAGCGCGTCTGCCATTCCGCCACCCGGACCAGGTGTCTGTCTCGGCGGGGTGTTCCCCGCGGCGACACAGAGAACATTACCAGGCTTCCAGGGGTACTCGATCACCCCTGTGGTCTGCCGTGAACGGCTGATGACGACACCCGCCCGCCCTTGGGCGAGAGGCCCCGGAGAGGGAGGATGAAGGGGACCACCAGCAGCGAATGCGGGAGGAACCAGCGTGAGCGGGTCCAGCACGGGCAAGGCCGTCACCGGTGAGGACGAGGTCGTCGACCTCTGTCGCGAACTGATCCAGATCGATACGAGCAACTATGGCGACCACTCGGGCCCGGGGGAGCGCAAGGCCGCCGAGTACGTCGCCGAGAAGCTCGCCGAGGTCGGTCTCGAACCGAAGATCTTCGAGTCCCACCCCGGCAGGGCCTCCACGGTCGCCAGGATCGAGGGCGAGGACCCGTCGCGGCCCGCGCTCCTCATCCACGGCCACACGGACGTCGTGCCGGCCAACGCCGCGGACTGGACGCACCACCCCTTCTCCGGGGAGATCGCGGACGGCTGCGTGTGGGGCCGGGGCGCGGTCGACATGAAGGACATGGACGCGATGACCCTCGCGGTCGTACGGGAGCGGATGCGCACGGGCCGCAAGCCCCCGCGCGACATCGTCCTGGCGTTCCTCGCCGACGAGGAGGCGGGCGGCACGTACGGCGCGCGGCACCTCGTCGACAACCACCCGGGCCTCTTCGAGGGGTGCACGGAGGCGATCAGCGAGGTCGGCGGCTTCTCCTTCACCGTCAACGAGAACCTGCGGCTCTATCTCGTCGAGACGGCCCAGAAGGGCATGCACTGGATGAAGCTGACCGTGGACGGCACCGCGGGCCACGGTTCGATGATCCACAAGGACAACGCGATCACCGAGCTGTCCGAGGCCGTCGGGCGCCTCGGGCGGCACAAGTTCCCGGTGCGGGTCACCAAGACGCTGCGGCACTTCCTCGACGAGCTCGGCGACGCCCTCGGCACCGAGCTCGACCCGGAGAACATGGACGAGACGCTCGCCAAGCTCGGCGGCATCGCCAAGCTCATCGGCGCTTCCCTGCAGAACACCGCCAACCCCACGCAGCTCGGCGCCGGGTACAAGGTGAACGTCATCCCGGGGCAGGCCACCGCGCACGTCGACGGGCGCTACCTGCCGGGTTACGAAGAGGAGTTCCTCGCCGATCTGGACCGGATTCTCGGCCCGAGGGTCAAGCGCGAGGACGTACATGCCGACAAGGCTCTGGAGACCACCTTCGACGGGGCTCTCGTCGACGCCATGCAGACCGCCCTGCGGGCCGAGGACCCGATCGCCCGCGCCGTGCCGTACATGCTCTCGGCCGGCACGGACGCCAAGTCCTTCGACGACCTCGGCATCCGCGGCTTCGGCTTCGCGCCGCTGAAGCTGCCGCCGGAGCTGGACTTCGCGGGCATGTTCCACGGCGTCGACGAGCGGGTGCCGGTCGACGGGCTGAAGTTCGGTGTCCGGGTGCTCGACCGGTTCATCGAGGCTTCGTGACGGAATTCGGCCGATGTGCGTGCTGAAACGACACTCCAATAATCGTCAGCGCGTGCGTACTTGACTGAAAAGAGTGAAAGGGACCATAAGCTCGTAGCCCCGTCACGCCCTCCTCGTTACAGGTGATGCAGTCCGCGGCTGGGACTGCATTGCCAACAAGGAGGAATAATGATCAAGAAGGTCGTCGCTGCTGCGGCTGCCACTGGTGGTCTCGTGCTCGCTGGCGCGGGCATCGCCGCTGCCGACGCCGGTGCCCAGGGTGCCGCCGTGAAGTCTCCCGGTGTGGTCTCGGGCAACGTTATCCAGGTGCCCGTGCACGTGCCGGTGAACGCCTGCGGCAACACGGTCTCCGTGATCGGGCTGCTGAACCCCACCTTCGGCAACGCCTGCGTCAACAAGTGACGTTGATGTGCCTCACCCCTTGAGGGTCTGAGTCCGTCGGCCCCGGAGCGCGCGCCATGCGCTCCGGGGCCGACCGGCATTCCACGTCCGGGCCAGCGGGTCCGTACGTACTCCGGATGGCAAAAGGCAGGGAACAGCTATGCGACAGGTCACGCGAAAAGGCCTGATCACCGTGGTGGCCGCGACCGGCGTGTTCGCCGCGACCGGCAATTACGCACACGCGGATTCGGGCGCCAACGGGAGCAGCACGAATTCACCCGGCGTGCTGGCGGGCAACAACGTCCAGCTCCCCGTTGACGCTCCGGTCAACGTGTGCGGAAACACCGTCAACGTGGTCGGCGTCCTCAATCCGGCGGCGGGCAACAAATGCGCCAACACCTCTCCCAAGGGCGGCGGTTCGCACAAGCCGTCCGGCGGCGCCAAGGCAGACGGCCACGCCGGTGACTCACCCGGTGTGGGCTCGGGCAACGACGTGCAGTTGCCCATCAACGCACCGGTGAACGTCTGCGGGAACAGCGTCACCATCGGCGGCCTCGGCAACGCGGCCATGGGCAACAACTGCGCCGACGACTCCGGCGGTTCGGTGACCCCGCCGGGCGGTGAGAAGCCTCCGACCGAGCCCGAGCACCCCGGGGACCCGGAACACCCCGGGGACCCGGAGCACCCCGGTAAGCCGGAGAACCCCGGCAACCCCGGCAACCCCGGCAATCCGGGTAACCCGGGCAACCCTGGTGACCCCGGCGACCCCGGTGGCTCCCAGACCCCGCACAATCCGGTCAGCCCGATCGACGACCGCGCCATCCCGAACAACCCGGACGCGCAGACCGTCACGCCGCCCGAGGGGACCTCGCAGCTCGCCTCGACGGGCAGTGAGCTGCCGCTCGGCCTCGCGCTCCCCGTCGGCGCGGGCGCGCTGCTCGCGGGCGTCGTGCTCTACCGCAGGGCCCGGGCCGCCGCCTGAGTCACCGCGTCGTCCGAGTACGCCGAACGGAGCGGGCCCCGCCGTCGCGGGGACCCGCTCCGTTCGTCTGTTCTCCGGCTCTCCCGTGTTCCCCGGCTCTCCCGGTTCACCAGGTGGCCCTCACCTGGCGGATGATCCGCCGTTTCAGCCGCACTCTGCGGCTTCCGTCGGGGTGCAGACTCAGGCGGTCCAACTCCCAGTGTCCGTACTCGGCGTGGTCGGTCAGCAGGCGTGTGGCTTCCTTGCGGGTGACCCCGCGCGGTACATACACGTCGACAAATTCGTATTCCGGCATCGCATCTATTGTGCGGGCACGGGCCCGGTACGGATAGCGTCTGCACTATGTCTGATGCTGCGCAGCCCACCGCTGCCGAGGTACGTGCCGCCGCCGAGGCGGTCAAGACCGCGCTCGACCGCCACTTGGCCGCGGTCGAACGCAGGGCGGGCGAGGACGATCCGGCCGTCTACGAAGCGTTCAACGAACTCGCCGCGGCGGCGGAGGAGTACGACGAACTCCTCTACGACCGCTACGACGAGGTCACCCCCTTCGAGATCCCCGGCACGGAGGAGGCACTGCCGCCCTACCAGGGCCCGGAGGAGGCGAAGGCGCTGAGCGTGCTGCTCCGGCGTGACTACACCGTGGCGGAGCCGCAGCGGCTCCTGGCGCAGGCCCAGCGGGTCGCCGACCTCGACGCGGGTGACGTGGGAGGCGCCGGCTCGGCCGACACCGTGCACAGCGCCCTCGGCGTCCTCTTCGGGGAGTTCGAGCCGGACGAGATCTCCTCCCGGCACAAGGAGTTCGGCCTGGAGGAGGGCGACTCCACGCTCTGGGTCACCGCGGTGGACACCCCCGCCGAGCCGGGGGAGTGGCTCGACGCCCCCTTCGACCAGGCCGACCCGCACCGGGTGGTGTGCCGCTTCGACGTCAGCGTGGTCTTCGACGACGAACTGGACGACGAGCTCGACGGCCTCGACGCGGACGTCGACATCGATCCCGATGTGGCGGTGCCCGTCGACGAGATCGACGACACCGACGACACTGACGACGCCGACGAGACAGCCGGTCGTTGACGCGCCGCACGTGATGAATCGCTCCTGCGCCCGCCGCCTCCCAGGGGGCGGCGGGCGCAGGCTTCGCGCGAGCGGGCGGCTCAGGCCGTCGCGGCGGGCACCTGCGGGCGCAGCAGCGTCTGCAGACGCGTCGTACGGTCCTTCCAGAGGCGTTCCGCCACCGCGCGCGGCAGCGCCTCCTCCACGCCCTGCACGACCGACAGGTGCCGCTCCCCGCGGCTGAACGCGGTGTAGACCCACGGGCGGTTCAGCGCCTGCGCCGCGTCGCCCGGCAGCACCACGACCACCGCGGGCCAGCGCTGCCCGGTCGCCTGGTGCGCGGTGAGCGCCCACGCGTGCCGCACCTCGCGCTCCACGCGCTCCTTCGGTACGACGACGGGGGCGCCGTCGCACTCCAGGTGCAGCCCCTCCGCGTCGGCCCGCACCACCCGGCCGAGCGTCGTGCGGCCCGCCGCGGGGACATGCGCGACCCGGTCGTCCGGGTCGAAGCCGCCGAACCGGCCGGGGCCCGGATTCAGCCGTTCCTTCAGCGCGGCGTTGAGCGCGCGGGTGCCCGCGGCGCCGCCGTGTCCGGGCGTGATGACCTGCGTCTGCTCCGCGGGCACTCCGATCGCCCGCGGCACCGAGTCCGCGACGAGCTGCACGGTGCGGTGGATCGCCTCCGCGGCGTCACGCACCGGGACGAGGACGACCTCCTTGCCGGGCGCGTCGACCTGGTTCAGCTCGCCGATGCCGATGCCGGACGTCAGCTCCCCGATGGGCCCCGGGTCGGGGGTGCGGGAGACGACCTGCGGGCAGCAGCGCGCGGCCAGCAGATCGGCGAACACCCGGCCGGGCCCCGCCGACCACAGGACGCCGGGGTCGCCGCTGAGCACCAGCCGGGCGCCGTCCGGCAGGGACTCGGCGAGCATCGCCGCGCTCTCCACGTCCAGCTGCGGCGCGTCCAGGACGACCAGGAGGTCGAGCGCGAGCGCGCCGTCCGCGTCACGCCCGGGGCCCTGGTCGCCGGAGAGCAGCCCCGCGACGGTCACCGCGGTCCCGTCGTCGCCCGTGGCCCGCGCGACGCGGCGGCGTCCGTCGGCGCTGTGGGCGGCGGCGCAGACCCGGAGGCCGAGCCGCGTCGCCGCGGCGACCAGCGCGGCGGGCTCGGCGCGCGCCTCCTCGCCGCCGGAGTGCAGCACGAGGCCGTGCCCGGCGACGGCGCGGATCAGCTCGGCGGCGGACCCCGACACCTGGGCCGCGGCGGCCTCCCAGTCGGATTCCGGGGGACTCGAGCCGTCCTCCTTGGAGAGCGAGTTGATCACTCGGGCGAGGCTGTCGGCGAGGCTCTCCTCCGCGAGCGCGTACCTCTCCAGGCCGATCAGGACGCGGACCGGGCGCTCCGGCTCGTCCTCCGCGCCGTCCTCGCCGGCCCCCGCTCCCTCGTCGTCCGTGCGCTGGACCGGCACATCGGTCCCTTCGAGGGCGTCCTGGAAGACCAGCGCGTCGCCCTCGGCGAGCGCGCTCTGCACGGCGGCGTCCGGGTCCGGCACCGCGCGCTGCCCGAGCGCGGCGGTCAGCGCGGCGGAGTCGAGCGCCGTGTGCCCCGCGAGGGCGGCCTGCTCCAAAAGCCATACGGTGATCGCACGGCCCCTGCGCTCGTCGTCGGGCCCGCACTCCGGGCCGAGCAGCGCCCTCGCGAACCCGTCGGCCTGCTCGGGCCGCACGCCCGCGACCCGCAGCAGCTGCCAGGGGTCGGCGCGCAGTTGTTCGTCGGCGCCTTCGCCGAGCGCGGCCGCCGTCGGCGCGGTGAGGGCGGCCGGCGCGCCTCCCTCGGCGAGCACGGCTGCGACGGCCTCTACGGTCTCCGCCCCGGGCGCCTGCGCCGGCGAGGGCCGCTGCGGACGCACGGGCTCGGGCGTGGCTGACGGCGCGGGCCTGCGCGGTGCGGGCTCCGGGTCGCGGAAGGCGCTCGCGACGGGCTTCTCGCCGCTCTCCACGGCGCGCACGGCGGCCAGCAGATCGGCGGCGGTCCCGCTCAGCTTCGCGCCGGCCCCGATCGGTCCCTGCTTCGACGCCTTCCGCTGCTCGATCTTCTCCCGCAGCTCCCGCTGCGCGGCGATCTCGGCCTCGGTCTCCGACAGCTCGGTGCCCTCGCTCTTGGCCTCGCCCTCCGGCGTCTCGGATGTGTCCGGTGTATCCGATGTGTCCGACGTCTCCGGTGTCTCCGGTGTCTCCGGTGTCTCCGGCGAGGCTTCCTCCGCGCCGGGCGACTCCGGCTGCTCCGCGGCAGCGGCCTCGGGGTCCTCCGCGGCAGCGGGTTCCGTACTCACAGCGTGCTCCAGTCGTGATCGGGATAGCGGTGCACCGGAGCCGACACGTCGTCGAGCGCCCGGCAGATCTCGTCAGGAAGACTAAGGGTCTCCACTGACAATGCGGCCGCGAGCTGCTGCGCGTTGCGCGCGCCGACGATCGGGGCCGTCACCCCGGGGCGGTCCCGCACCCAGGCGAGCGCGACCTGGAGCGGGGTCGCGGCGAGCCCGTCGGCGGCCGTCGCGACGGCGTCGACGATGCGGCCCGCCGTGTCGTCGAGGTACGGGGCGACGAAGGGTGCCATCTGGTCGGAGCCGCCGCGTGAGTCGGCGGGGGTGGCGTGGCGGTACTTCCCCGTGAGCACGCCCCGGCCGAGCGGCGAGGACGGCAGCAACCCGACGCCGAGGTCGACGGCCGCGGGCAGCACTTCCCGCTCCACCCCGCGCTGCAGCAGGGAGTACTCCATCTGGGTGCTGGCCAGGCGGGTGCGGGTGCCGGGCGGTGCGAGCTGCCATGTGGCGGCCTTGGCGAGCTGCCAGCCGCAGAAGTTGGAGACCCCCGCATAGCGGGCCCGTCCGCTGCCGACCGCCATGTCGAGGGCCTGAAGGGTCTCCTCCAGGGGTGTCTCCGGGTCGAAGGCGTGCAGCTGCCACAGGTCCACGTAGTCCGTGTTGAGGCGGTTGAGGGAGGCGTCGAGCGCGTCGAGCAGGTGGCCCCGGGAGCCGTCGACGCGCCGCTCGAGGTCGGGCACGCTGCCCGCCTTGGTCGCGATGACCAGGTCGCGTCGGGGCACGAGCCGCTCGATCATGCGCCCGAGCAGATATTCGGCCTCCCCGTCGCCGTACACATCGGCGGTGTCGACGAGCGTGCCGCCCGCCTCCCAGAACACCTTCAACAGATCGGCGGCGTCGTTCTCCTCGGTGTGCCCCCAGGTGAGGGTGCCGAGTCCGATGCGGGACACGCGCAGGCCGGTCCGGCCGAGATGCCTCTGCTCCATGGGCGCTGAGATTACTGGCCGGGCCCGTGCGACGGGCGAGCCTGTGGACAAAGCAGCGATTGTGGAGAACCCGGTCACCCTTTACAGTCCCCGGCACAGGACGTTACTCATGAGTACAGCGGTAAGGGGATCGGTCATGCAGCTCGGGATCAACCTCGGCTACTGGGGCGCGGGGATGGACGCGGACAATCTCGCCGTCGCCAAGGAGGCCGACAAGCTGGGCTACGCGGTCTGCTGGGCCGCGGAGGCGTACGGCTCGGACGCCGCGACGGTGCTGTCCTGGGTGGCCGCGCAGACCGAACGTATCGACATCGGGTCCGCGATCTTCCAGATCCCGGCCCGCCAGCCGGCGATGACCGCGATGACGGCGGCGACCCTCGACTCGCTCTCCGGCGGCCGTTTCCGGCTCGGCCTCGGCGTCTCGGGCCCGCAGGTGTCCGAGGGCTGGTACGGCGTGAAGTTCGACAAGCCGCTGGCGCGCACACGCGAGTACGTCGAGATCGTCCGCAAGGCCATGACGCGGGAGCGCCTCTCGTACGAGGGCGAGCACTGGACGCTGCCGCTGCCCGGCGGCCCCGGCAAGCCCCTCAAGCTGACCGTCCACCCGCAGCGCGAGCACATCCCGCTGTACGTCGCCGCGATCGGCCCCAAGAATTTGGAGCAGACCGGCGAGATCGCCGACGGTGCGCTGCTGATCTTCCCCGCGGCGGAGCACCTGGAGGAGACCGCGGTCAGGCATCTGCGTGCCGGGCGCGAGAAGGCCGGCAAGGCGATGGACGGCTTCGACATCGTCCCGACGCTGCCGCTGGCCGTCGGCGAGGACTCCGCGGTCGACGCCCTCGCGGACATGTTCCGGCCGTACACCGCCCTGTACGTGGGCGGCATGGGCAGCCGGAAGCAGAACTTCTACAACCAGCTGGCGCAGCGCATGGGGTACGAGAAGGAGGCCGCCGAGATCCAGGACAAGTACCTGGCGGGCGACAAGGACGGGGCGGCCGCCGCCGTGCCGCGGCAGCTCATCGACTCCACCACGCTGCTCGGTTCCGTGGACCGGATTGCCGACCGGATGCAGGCCTACGCCGCGGCGGGTGCCACCACGCTGACGCTGGCTCCCGCGGGCTTCACGCTGGAGGAGCGGATCACGGCGCTGCGGGCGGGCACGGAGGCCCTGGAGCGCGCCGGTCTCGCATAGCGCGCGGGTCTCGCAGAGCGGGGAGCAGGAAGTCCGCGGCCGTGGTGGGGGCTCGGGGGGTCTCCCCGCCACGGCCGTCACGGGGAACAACGCGTCACAGGGCCCGCGGTTACGGCCTCGTGGAGGTGCCCGTCTCCGCCGTTCGGCGGAGCTGACCTGTACAGCTGTTGCCCCTTGCGGAACCTCGCACTTGACTGTCTCTTTGCGGGGATATGCGCAGCGCGGATATGCGCACAGGGCATGGAGGTGCCAGTGATGTTGTCGACCAAGAGCGTCTTCAGGGAGATCCTCGACAACGACGAGTCGTTCCGGCTCTTCTGCTCCATCGCCGCCAGTGGCGAGGCCCAGGGCGGCTGGGAGAACGGCCGCATCGCCGCGCTCGTCCCGGAGAGCGAGCGTGCGCTCGCGCCCAAGATCGCCCGGCACGGCGCCGACGAGGACAAGCACGGCCGGATCTTCCACGCCCTCATGAAGAAGCGCGGCCTGCGACCGGTCGACGTCCCGCACGACACCGACTACACGATGCTCCTGGAGAAGCACGGCATCGGCCTCGCGCACCACCGGCTGAAGGCCGACGAGCCGCTCACCGTGCAGGACATCGTCACCTACCTCGCCCACAGCAGGGTCACCGAACAGCGCGCCTCCGAGCAGATGCGGCTCCTGCTCAAGCACTTCGCCGACGACCCGGACATCGGCCGCGCGGTGCGGATGATCTCCCACGACGAGGACAACCATCTGGCTTACTGCCACGAGGAGTTGCTGCGGTTCGCGTACGCCGGACACGGCCGCGCCATCCAGCGCACCCTGCGCGACTGCGCGCACGCCGAGATCCACATCCACCGCGACGTGAGCCTCGCGGTGATGGAGCGCATGGGGCGCATCCTCGGCTGGGCCCCGGCCAAGCGGCAGCTGCTCGCCGCGGGCATCCACGCCCTGCACGGCTACGAGAGGTCGGGCGGCTGGCGGCGGATGGTCTCGCTGAGGACGCCGGAGCGGCGCGACGCGCTGGGCGGGCCCGCGCCCTCGGCCGCCGAGTTCGCCTGACGGGGGAGCCGAGCGCGGCACCGGAGCCCGGAGCCCGGAGCCCGACACCGGAGCCCGACACCGGAGCCGGGTGCTACAGCCAGCCGCGACGCTTGAACATCCGGTACAGGACGATCTCCAGGACCACCATCAGGAGGATCACGGCCGGGTAGGTCCACCACCAGTGCAGCTCGGGCATGTGGTCGAAGTTCATGCCGTAGATGCCCGCGATCATCGTGGGGACCGCCGCCATGGCCGCCCACGCCGAGATCTTCCGCATGTCGTCGTTCTGCCGGACGCTCATCTGCGCCAGATGCGCGGACAGGATGTCCGACACCAGTCGGTCCAGACCCTCCACGGACTCGTTGACGCGCGTCAGGTGGTCGTTGACGTCCCGGAAGAAGGGCCGCGCCGTCTCGTCCACGAAGGGCACGGAAGGGCTGAAAGGGCCCGCTCCGGAGAGGCGCGCCACGGGCAGCGCCAACGGGCCGGTGGCCCGGCGGAACTCCAGGATCTGCCGCTTGAAGGTGTAGATCCGCGACGCGGTGGGCCGCGAACGGCCGCCCTCCGGAGAGAAGACCTCCGCCTCCAGGACCTCCAGGTCGGCCTGCAACTCGTCGGCGACCTCCAGGTAGTGGTCCACGGAGGCGTCCGCGATCGAGTACAGGACGGACGTCGGACCGTGCTTGAGCACGTCGGGGTCGGCCTCCAGACGGTGCCGTACGACGCCGAGGGGCGCGCCCTCGCCGTGCCGCACGGTCACCACGAACGAGTCACCCACGAAGATCATGACTTCTCCGGAGGAGACCGTGTCGCTGTCCGCCTCGTACACGACCGGCTTGAGGACCATGAACAGCGAATCGTCGTAGACCTCCAGCTTGGGCCTCTGATGGGCCTTGAGGGCGTCCTCCACGGCCAGTGGATGCAGCCCGAACTCCTGACTGACGGTTTCGAACTCGTCCTCCGTCGGCTCGTGCAGACCGATCCACACGAACGCGTCCTCCGCCGTCCGCGCCTCATCGAGGGCGTCGGAGAAGTCCTGGGGGCCTTCGGTCCGACGGCCCCCGCGATAAATGGCACAGTCGACGATCACACTGCGCATTGTTCCCAGCCTCCCCAGCCGTTGCACCTCCGCAGACGCATAGGGTGAACCGCATGCCCACGCTGATCCTCGTCCGGCACGGACGCTCCACCGCCAACACGGCCGGTCTGCTCGCCGGGTGGACTCCCGGCGTGGCCCTCGACGAGCGGGGCGCCGCACAGGCCGCCGCGCTCCCCGAGCGGCTCGCCGCGCTGCCGTTGGCCGAAGTCGTCACCAGCCCCTTGCAGCGCTGTCAGGAGACCGTGGCGCCGCTGCTCACCGCCAGGCCCGGCCTCCAGGCGCACACGGAGGAACGCATCGGGGAGTGCGACTACGGCGACTGGTCGGGCCGCAAGCTCGCCGAGCTCACCGACGAGCCGCTGATGGAGGTCGTCCAGCAGCACCCGTCCGCCGCGGCCTTCCCCGGCGGCGAGTCGATGCGGGCCATGCAGACCCGGGCGGCCGAGGCGGTACGCGAGTGGAACGCGCGCGTGGAGCGCGACCACGGCGAGGACGCCATGTACCTGATGTGCTCGCACGGCGACATCATCAAGTCCCTTGTCGCGGAAGCCATCGGGCTCCACCTCGACCTCTTCCAGCGCATCTCCGTAGAGCCCTGTTCCGTCACCGTCATCCGCTACACACGGCTGCGCCCCTTCCTCGTGCGCCTCGGGGACACCGGTGACTTCGCCTCGCTGGCGCCGCGTGAGGAGCCGCCGGGCGGCGACGCCACCGTGGGTGGCGGTGCGGGCGCACCGTGATCGTCGCCCGCAGTAGGGTGAAGCGGTTGAAGCAGCCCTCTTGCAGTCGATCCAATGGAGACAGGTCGTGTCCCGTCAGGTGTTCCTCTACGACCCCCCGGAGCGTTTCGTCGCGGGAACGGTCGGGCTGCCCGGACGGCGTACGTTCTTCCTCCAGGCCTCCGCGGGCGTCAGGGTGACCAGCGTCGCCCTGGAGAAGACCCAGGTGGCGGCGCTCGCCGAGCGCATGGAGGAGCTCCTCGACGAGGTCGTGCGCCGCAGCGGCGGCAACGCCCCGGTGCCGGCCGTCGCACCCACCGACGTCGCCGACAGCGCACCGCTCGACTCCCCCGTGGAGGAGGAGTTCCGGGTCGGCACGATGGCGCTCGCCTGGGACGGCGAGGAGGAGCGGATGGTCGTCGAGGCACAGGCCCTCGTCGAGCTGGACGCCGATTCCGAGGACGACCTCGCCGCCGCCGAGGAAAGGCTTCTGCAGGACGACGAGAACGGCCCGCCGATGCTGCGCGTCCGCCTCACCGGGGCGCAGGCCCGCGCCTTCGCCAAGAGAGCCCTCGACGTCGTGAACGCCGGACGCCCGCCGTGCCCGCTGTGCAGCCTCCCGCTCGACCCGGAAGGACACGTATGCCCGCGCCAGAACGGATACCGGCGGGGAGCGTGAGCGTCGACCCCGTCACGCTCCTCACCCACGGCGAGCTGACCGTGCGCGGCCGCATCCGTGAGGCCTCGAACGCGGTGCTCTACTGCACGGTCGCGTACGAGGGCCAGGAGGCCGCCTGCGTCTACAAGCCGGTCGCAGGGGAGCGCCCCCTGTGGGACTTCCCCGACGGCACGCTCGCGCAGCGCGAGGTCGCCGCGTACGAGGTGTCGCTGGCCACCGGCTGGGACCTCGTGCCGCCGACCGTGCTGCGTGCGGGTCCGCACGGCGAGGGCATGTGCCAGCTGTGGATCGAGACCTCCGGAGACGCGGAACTGCTCGCCCTGGTCGACGGCGACGAACCGGGCGAGGGCTGGAAGGCGGTCGGTTTCGCGCAGGTCGACGAGGAGCGGACGGCGCTCCTCGTGCACGCGGACGACGTGCGTCTTCGCCGGCTCGCGGTCCTCGACGCCGTGATCAACAACAGCGACCGCAAGGGCGGCCACCTGCTCGCCGCGGACGGCCGCCTCTACGGCATCGACCACGGTGTCACCTTCCACGCCGAGAACAAGCTGCGGACGCTGCTCTGGGGCTGGGCGGGGGAGCCCTTGACCGACGAGGCGGTGGAGGCCCTCCAGGCCCTGCGGGACGGCCTCAAGGAGGGGGCCGCGCTCGCCGAGCGGCTCGGCGGGCTGATCACCGCCGCGGAGACCGAGGCGCTGCGCGGGCGGGTCGCTGCCCTGCTGGAGTCGGGGCGCCATCCGGAACCGACGGGGGAGTGGCCCGCGATTCCCTGGCCACCGGTCTGATCCGCGGCCACCCGTCTGATCCGCGGCCACCGGCCTGATCCGCGGCCACCGGCCTGATCCGCGGCCACCGGCCTGATCCGCGGCCACTGGCCTGATCCGCAGTCACCGGCCTGATCCGCCCCCCTAGCGCGCCCTGCACACGCCCGCCCGTCGCGCAAGAGCGCGGGTTCAGCCACCGTTCCGATGATCCCCACTCGTATACGGACGCCCCGTCCGGTTAGGCTCAGGGCATGCATGCCTGGCCCGCTTCTGAGGTCCCCGCCCTTCCTGGCAAGGGCCGCGACCTCCGGATCCACGACACCGCGACCGGTGGACTCGTCACCCTCGACCCTGGTCCCGTCGCCCGTATCTACGTCTGCGGCATCACTCCGTACGACGCGACCCACATGGGTCACGCGGCGACCTACAACGCGTTCGACCTCGTGCAGCGCGTGTGGCTCGACACCAAGCGGCAGGTTCACTACGTCCAGAACGTGACCGACGTGGACGACCCGCTCCTGGAACGCGCCAACCGCGACGGCAAGGACTGGGTCGAGCTCGCCGAAGGCGAGACCGCCCTGTTCCGCGAGGACATGACCGCGCTGCGGCTCCTGCCGCCCCAGCACTACATCGGAGCCGTCGAGGCGATACCCGGCATCGTGCCGCTCGTCGAACGGCTCCGTGACATGGGTGCCGCCTACGAGCTGGAGGGCGACGTCTACTTCTCCGTCGAGTCGGACCCCCACTTCGGGGAGGTGTCCGGGCTCGACGCCGCCGCCATGAAGCTGCTCTCCGCCGAGCGCGGCGGCGATCCGGAGCGGCAGGGGAAGAAGAACCCGCTCGACCCGATGCTCTGGATGGCCGCCCGCGAGGGCGAGCCGAGCTGGGACGGCGGCTCGCTGGGCCGCGGCCGGCCCGGCTGGCACATCGAGTGCGTGGCCATCGCCCTGGACCACCTGGGGATGGGCTTCGACGTGCAGGGCGGGGGATCGGATCTCGTGTTCCCGCACCACGAGATGGGCGCGTCGCACGCCCAGGCGCTGACCGGTGAGCACCCCTTCGCCAAGGCGTACGTCCACGCCGGGATGGTCGCCCTGGACGGCGCGAAGATGTCCAAGTCCAAGGGCAACCTCGTCTTCGTGTCGAAGCTGCGGCGCGACGGGGTCGACCCCGCGGCGATCCGTCTCGCCCTCCTCGCGCACCACTACCGCGCGGACTGGGAGTGGACGGACGGCGTCCTCGAAGAGGCCGTCGAGCGGCTCGGCCGCTGGCGGGCCGCGGTGTCCCGGCCCGACGGGCCGTCCGCCGACGCGCTCGTCGAGGAGATCCGCGAGGCCCTCGCGAACGATCTGGACGCGCCGTCCGCGCTCGTCGCGGTCGACCGCTGGGCCGCCCGTCAGGACGCCGAGGGCGGTACGGATGAGGGGGCGCCCGGTGTGGTGTCGCGCGCCGTCGACGCGTTGCTTGGCGTGGCCTTGTAGCGGTTGTCCTCGCTGAGCCCGATCGCCCTGCGGGCTCGTCCTCAAACGCCGGACGGGCTGAAACCCTCCGCCCGTCCGGCTCGTCAGCAAGTGCGGGCGGGCAGGAATCTTCCGTCCGTCCGGCTGGTCGGCGAGTGCGGGCGGGCTGGAATCTTCCGCCTGTCCGGCTGGTCAGCAAGTGCAGGCAGGCAGGAATCTTCCGTCCGTCCGGCTGGTCGGCAAGTGCGCGCGGGCTGGAGACCTCCGTCCGTCCGGCTGGTCGGCGAGTGCGGGCGGGTTGGAAACCTCCGTCCGTCCTGCTGGTCGGCAAGTGCGGGCGGGCTGGAGTCTTCCGCCGTCCGGCTCGTCAGTACGTGCAGGCGGGCTGGAACTTTCCGCCCGTTCGGTTCGTTCGTGCTGTGGGTGTGGGAAATCCACGTGTGGGTGTGCAAAGTCCATGGCCCCGGGGCCAGTTGCCGCGCTAGACCTCCGCCATGAGATCTTCCACGCGCTTCAGATCGGCGGCCGCGGCCGCTCTCCTGGGCCTTCTCGTGAGTTTCGCGGGGCCCGGTGGCGGGTCCGCGCGGGCCGTCGACGAGTCCGCGACCACGGTCGGCGACGTCACCGGGTTCGGCCACGACGGGGCCGTCTACCGGATCAGCGCGGGCGAGGCCGAGGCCCGCGTCAGTTTCGTCTCGGCGGAGACCTTCCGGCTCGAACTCGCCCCCGACGGGGAGTTCACCGACCCGACGGGTGACGACATTGTCCTGCCGCAGGGCGATCCGCCCCGCACCAAGTGGGCGGACAAGGGCGACCGTTACGAGCTGAGCACCTCCAAGGTGACCCTGCGCGCCTACAAGTCGCCCCTCCGCTTCGCCCTGTACCGCTCCGACGGCAGCCGCGTCTGGGCCGAGTCCAAGGGGCTGTCCTGGACGAAGGGCGCCACCACGCAGAGCCTCGCGCGCGGCGCCGACGAACAGTTCTACGGCGCCGGGATGCAGAACGGACGCGGCAACACCTCGCACCGCGGCAAGAAGGTCGAGGTCAGTGTCGACTACAACTGGGACGACGGAGGGCACCCCAACTCCGTGCCGTTCTACCTGTCCTCCAAGGGCTACGGCGTCTTCCGGAACACGTACGCGCCCAACACGTACGACTTCGCAGAGCCCGTGACCGCCACTGCGAAGGAACAGCGCTTCGACGCCTACTACTTCGCGGGACGCGGCGGCGACGCCGCCAAGGACGTCATCGGGCAGTACACCAAGCTCACGGGCAAGCCCTTCCTGCCACCCGTCTACGGCATGGAGATCGGCGACGCCGACTGCTACCTCCACAACGCCAACCGCGGTGAACGCCACACCCTGGACTCCCTCAAAGTCGCCGACGGGTACGTCGAGAACGACATGCCGAACGGCTGGATGCTCGTCAACGACGGCTACGGCTGCGGCTACGAAGACCTCGCCGAGACCGCCAAGGGCCTCGCCGAGCGCAAGATGAAGATGGGCCTGTGGACCGAGGACGGCCTCGACAAGATCGCCGAGCAGGTGAAGGCGGGCCAGCGCGTCGCCAAGCTCGACGTCGCGTGGGTCGGCGACGGCTACAAGAAGGCCCTCGACGGCTGCAAGGACGCGTACAAGGGCATCGAGGACAACAGCGACGCCCGGGGCTTCACCTGGGCCCCCGAGAGCTGGTCGGGCGCCCAGCGCTGCGGCGTGCAGTGGTCCGGCGACCAGAGCGGCAGCTGGGAGTACATCCGCTGGCAGATCCCGACGTACGCCGGGTCCACCATGTCCGGCCTCGCCTATACGACCGGTGACGTCGACGGCATCTTCGGCGGCAGCCCCAAGACGTACGTACGCGATCTGCAGTGGAAGATGTTCCTGCCGGTCACGATGACGATGGACGGCTGGGCCGCCAGCGACAAGCAGCCCTTCCGCCAGGGCGAGCCCTACACCTCCATCAACCGCAAGTACCTCAAGCTGCACGAGGCGCTGCTGCCCTACTTCTACTCGTACGCCCACGAGGCGACCAGGACCGGTGTGGGCGCCGTGCGGCCGCTGGCCCTGGAGTACCCGGACGACCCGAAGGCCGCGACGGACGCCGCCAAGTACGAGTTCCTGACCGGCGAGGACTTCCTCGTGGCGCCCGTCCACAAGGACAGCACCACACGCGACGGCATCTACCTGCCCAAGGGCACCTGGACCGACTACTGGAGCGGACGGACCTACCAGGGACCGACCACCGTCGACGGTTACAGCGCGCCCCTCGACACGCTGCCCCTCTTCGTGAAGGGCGGCGCCAGTGTGCCGATGTGGCCCGGTGGCATCCGCTCCTACGAGGACAGGAAGGCGGACTCGCCGCTCGCCTGGGACATCTACCCTCAGGGCAGATCCTCCTTCGAGCTGTACGAGGACGACGGCGTGACCCGGGAGCACCGCGCCGGAAAGTACGCCACGCAGCGCGCCGACGTCCGGGCGCCGCGCTCCGGAGCGGGCGACGTGCGGGTGCGGATCGGCGCGAGCAAGGGCACGTACAAGGGCAAGCAGAGCAGCAGGCCCTACGCGTTCACACTGCACACCGGAGACGCGCCCGCCCGCGTGGAGCTCGACGGGCACAGGCTGCCGCGGCTCACCTCGAAGAGCGCGTACGACAGCGCACGGCAGGGCTGGTTCTACGACAGGGACGACCGCGGCGGCGTCGTCAAGGTGAAGACGAAGGCACTGCGCACCGACCGCGCCTTCGAGCTGGCCCTCGACGACACCAGCGCCGTCGGCGGCGCCGTGCCCGGCGCACCCGCCACCGTGAGCGTCCCGGCGGGCCAGGAGATCGGCGCCGGCACGCCCGGAAAGGTCGCCGTCGACATCACGGCCGGCACGAAGGACGCCACCCGTGTCGAGGCCACCGTCGACGCGCCGGAGGGCTGGACCGTCGGCACCGCGAAGGCGGACCGCGTCCCCGCCGGCACCACACGCCGCGTCGAGGTGGCCCTCACCCCGGCCAAGGACGCGGACATCGGCGAACAGCCGCTCACCGCGACCGCCCGCCACCGCTCGGCCGGCCAGGACCGCACCACCGTCCAGCGGTTCGCGCTCGGCGTGATGCCCGAGGCGCCCTCGAAGGACACCTGGGCGAGCGACATGAAGTGGCTGAAGTCCACCAATGGATACGGTCCCGCCGAACGCGACCGCAGCAACGGCGAGTCCGGCGCCGACGACGGCCACCCGCTCACCCTGGCCGGAAAGACGTACGAGAAGGGGATCGGCACGCACGCCGACTCCGCCATCGAGGTCTATCCGGGCGGCCGGTGCTCCACCTTCACCGCGGACGTGGGCATCGACGACGAGATCAACGGCTACGGAGAGGCCGCCTTCTCCGTCGAGGCCGACGGCAAGGTGCTGTGGACCTCGCCGAAGGTGACGGGCGCCTCGGCGACCGTGCCGGTCGACGTCGATGTGCGCGGCGCCCGGCACGTGGAGCTGAAGGCGACCGACACCAACGGCTCGAAGAGCGGGGACCACGCGGACTGGGCCGCCGCCCGGTTCACCTGCGCGTAGGAACAGTCGACGGCGCCGGGCGGAGAAGTCTCCGCCCGGCGCCGCCGTCCGCTCACACGAGGGTCACTTGGTGACCACGATGGCCAGCAGGTACCCGGGGTTGTTGGTGTCGTAGTAGCCGATCACCTGCTGTCCGAAGGCGAACGCCTCCTGGACCTCGTCGTGGGTGTGCGGGTTGGGGTTGACGAAGGCCCGCCAGGCGTTGTCCACGTGCAGGTAGAGGATGTCCGCCTGGCCCGGGAGCGGCTCGATGACGTCCCAGAACGCCGTCGCCACGTTGGACGCGAGCGCCTGGGTGGAGATCTCCGGCGCCTGCGCCTGCGGGATCTGCTGCTCCTGCTCCTGGCCGAACTGCTGGAGCAGGTGCTGGAAGGGCTGCTGCTGGCCGAGCTGCTGCAACTGCTGGCGCAGGTGCGGCGGGACCTGCTGCATGCCCTGCTGGCCCTGGATGCCGGGCTGGTTCTGCATGCCCTGCTGACCGTGCATGCCGGGCTGGTTCTGGATTCCCTGCTGGCCCTGCATGCCCTGTTGGCCCTGCATGCCCTGCTGGGGGTACTGCTGCTGGCCGATGGGCTGCTGCTGGTACTGCTGCCGGCCCTGCTGCTGCGGCGGGGCCGTGCTCGGGCTCTGCTGCTGGCCGTACTGCTGTGTTCCGTACTGCTGCTGGCCGTACTGCTGCGGTCCTTGCTGCTGTCCCTGTTGCTGGCCCAGCTGGCTCATCTGCGGGGTGGTGCTCATGCGTGTGCCACCTTCCCTCAATGGTTGTGGTCCTTCAGCAGTGCTGGAGTGCGGTCGTGCTGGAGGGGTCGTGCTTCAGCCCGTGACGACGAGGCCCACGACCTCGTCGTCCGAGAACCAGACGCGTACGTCCGGTCGGCCCCCGGCGAAGGCGGCGTGGACCGCCTGCCGTGTCTCGGGGGACGGGTTGTCGAGGTTGCGCCACTCGCCGGCCACGAACAGCCGGAGCCGAGGCGGGAGTTCCGGCGGGTACGGGAGCAACTCGTCCCAGTACCGCTCGGCCTGGCCCGAGCCCACCGCCGACGGCAGCAGGTTCGTGACCGCCGCCTTGATGTCGGGCCGGTTGCCGATGCGCTGCGACGCGGGCCTGCCCGGCGCGTCCTGCTGCGGCGAGCCCGTGGAGCGCAGCATCGCGCGCGCCCGGTTCGGCGTCATCGGCTGCTGGCCCGCGGCCTTCAGCATGCCCTGCAGCGCGGCCAGGGCGCCGACGACGATCGGCGACGCGGAGGACGTGCCGGAGAACGTGTCGGTGTACCAGGCGATCTCGTCGGCGCCGCCCTGCAGATCGCCGGGCCCGTTCCAGGAGCCACCGGTCGTGGTGGTCTCGCGGCCCCAGCCCTGCGCGTCCACGCGCGCGCCGTAGTTGGAGAACGCCAGACGTGAGCGGTCGGGCCCGTGGTCGCGGCCGTGCGTGCCGGGCGGCGGGGCGCCCGCGCCGACCAGGACCGCGCCGGAGGTGCGGTTGGCGGGGTTGAAGGGGTTGCGCCACCAGGCGGGGAAGCCGTCGGGCCTGCGCTCGTAGACCGCGTCGTCCAGGGACTCGGCGCCGTTGCCCGCCGCGCCCACGACGAGGACGCCCTTCGCGGTGGCGTGGCGCACCGCCGCGTAGTCGTCGGGCCACCACTCGATGGCGATGTAGCCCTTCTGGTCGTCGCGCGGCTCGAAGTCGGACTTCGGCCCGGGGCGGTGGAGTTCGAGCAGGATGATGTCGCCGCGGTTCAGCCGCTCGGCCGCCGCGTGGATGGTGGCCGCCGTGCCGAGAGGCTGGAAGGAGGCGGCCGCCGTCACGGCCTCCGGGACGATGCCGGTGACGCCGACGGCGTTGCGGTCGCCGCCGAGGACGCCGATGACCGCGGTGCCGTGGTTGCGCCAGGCCAGGTCCTGGATCGGGGCGCCGACGACGACGCCCGCGAGCTTCGCGGCGAGGTCCTCGTGGCGCAGCTGCCAGGCGCCCTCGATGTCGATGACGGTGACGCCCTCGCCGGAGCCGCCGATGCGCTGCCAGGCCCAGCGGGCGTCGATGCCCTCGGGGGCCGGCTTCAGGTAGCCCTGGCGGCTGGTGAAGTCGGGCGTCGCGGGCATGCCCTCCTTGCGCCGCCGGGTCGTGTCGTCGAGGTCGTGCGGCTGGGTCGGCGCCACGTGGTCGGCGGCGGGTACCGCGCCCGGTTTGACGTACGCCGTGTCGATGCCCGGCAGCGCCGCCATCCGCGCCCGCAGTTCCTCGGACCTGTCATCGCCGCCGCGGACGCGGTAGAAGAGGGCCAGGTCCGGCAGGTCGTCTTCGCCTTCGGCCGGGGGCGCGGCGGCCCGCAGCCGGTCTTCGTTGCCGAACAGCGGCTCCAGGGAGAGCTGTTCGTCGGAGAGGAACATGTTCAGGGCCGACACGTCGGAGCCGGAGGCCGATCGGACGTCCCGCTCCCCGGCGCGGAGCCGGGCCTCGGGCCGTGCGACGACGATCAGCTCGTGGTCCGCTTCTCGGTAGGTGAATCCCGCCCCGTCGGGGCCCGGCCCGCCGGCTCCGGGGTCCCGCACCGGGTCTGCCTGCTCGGTCATCGCTTCACCGCTCCCTTCGATTCTTCGGGTGCCGTGCTGTGCGCTGCGCCAGGTGTCCGGGGCACACCCTGCTACGGCAGGGCCGCGACGTCCACCCCTCTTTCGCGCAACAATGTTTGAAGAGAAGTTGAAAGGGGAACCCCGTGCAATTCGGCCAAGTGATACACATCGGCCATGAGCAGCACAATGGGGCGGCACCCGTGCGGGTGCCGCCCCATTGGCGCGTTACGAAACCTCAGTCGTCGGAGTCGTCGGAGTCGTCCGAGTCGTCCTAGTCGTCCGAGGAATCGGCGGGCCCGGAGTCCTCGCTGTCGTTCTCGCCCTCCGCGCCCTGTCCCGGCC
Organism: Streptomyces sp. NPDC093510; assembly: GCF_040683555.1. NCBI lineage: Bacteria > Bacillati > Actinomycetota > Actinomycetes > Kitasatosporales > Streptomycetaceae > Streptomyces > Streptomyces sp. NPDC093510. Next base: position 150,781 of record NZ_JBFBEE010000008.1, on the reverse strand, counting down.
GCTGCGTGGGCTTCGGCTTCGGCGGCCTGGTCCGATCGCTGGGCGTGTCCCGCAGATACGCGGCACCGTCGCCGCCGTCACGGCGCCGCAGATACCGCTCGAACTCGCGGGCGATGGCCTCGCCCGACGCCTCGGGGAGCTCCGCGGTGTCCCGCGCCTCCTCCAGCGACTGGACGTACTCCGCGACCTCGCTGTCCTCGGCGGCCAGCTGGTCCACGCCCACCTGCCAGGCGCGCGCGTCCTCGGCCAGCTCGCCCAGCGGTATACGCAGACCGATCAGGTCCTCCAGGCGGTTGAGGAGCGCGAGCGTGGCCTTCGGGTTGGGCGGCTGCGACACGTAGTGCGGGACGGCCGCCCAGAGGCTGACGGCGGGGACGCCCGCGTGCGTGCACGCCTCCTGGAGGATGCCCACGATGCCTGTCGGGCCCTCGTACTTGGTCTCCTCCAGGTCCATGGTGCGCGCGAGGTCCGGGTCGGACGTCACTCCGCTGACCGGGACGGGCCGGGTGTGCGGGGTGTCGCCGAGCAGCGCCCCCATGATCACGACCAGCTCGACGCCCAGCTCGTGCGCGAAGCCCAGGATCTCGTTGCAGAACGACCGCCACCGCATGGACGGCTCGATGCCCCGCACCAGGACCAGGTCACGGGGCTTGTCGCCGCCGACGCGGACCACCGAGAGCCGGGTCGTCGGCCACGTGATCTTGCGCACCCCGCCGTCCAGCCAGACCGTCGGGCGGTTGACCTGGAAGTCGTAGTAGTCCTCGGCGTCCAGCGCCGCGAACACCTCGCCCTTCCACTCCTTGTCGAGATGCGCGACCGCGGCGGAGGCGGCGTCACCGGCGTCGTTCCAGCCCTCGAACGCGGCCACCATGACCGGGTCGACCAGCTCGGGTACCCCCTCGAGCTCGATCACCCAGGCCTCCTTCCGACGTTCCCTTGCGTACGCCCCAACCTTACGGCGTCGGCGGGGTCCCTCCGCAGCCCCCTTGCGTGGGGGAGTGCATGATCACTGCCCACGCCGGGCGCCGGGAAACGGCGGCTTCGCGCCGGGCGGAGGCACGCCTTCACACAGCGCAGCGAACCGGTCTCACAGCGCAGCGAACCGCTCTCGCAACGCAGCGAAGCGATCTCACAGCGTCGAGCGCAGCCACTGCTCCACGCTCGCGATGTGCACCGTCGCCCACGACCTGGCCGCCTCCGCGTCGCGGTCCCGCAGTGCGGCGAGGATCGCCCGGTGCTCGTGCAGGGTGCGGCTGACGGCGTCCTCCTGGGTCAGGCCGCGCCAGATGCGGGCCCGGGTGGTCGGGCCGGAGAGTCCGTCGAGGAGGGAGCAGAGGACGGAGTTGCCGGACGACTGGACGATGCCGCGGTGGAACTCCAGGTCGCAGGCGACCAGCTCCTCCACGGACGGCGCGGCGCCCAGGGCGTCCAACTGCCTTGTCAGCGAGTCGAGTTCGTCCTCGGTGATGTGGGCGCACGCCATCGCCGTGGCCGCGGGTTCGAGGATGCGGCGCACGGCGAGGAATTCGAGGACCGTGTCGTCGCGGTGGAAGTCGACGACGAAGCTCAGCGCCTCCAGGAGGAGTTGGGGGTCCAGGCTCGTGACGTACGTGCCGTCCCCCTGGCGCACGTCGAGGATGCGGATCAACGCGAGGGCGCGCACCGCCTCGCGCAGCGAGTTGCGCGAAAGGCCCAGTTCGGCGGCGAGTTCGCTCTCCTTGGGCAGCCGGTCGCCGGGGCGCAGCGCGCCTGAGACGATCATGTCCTTGATCTTCTCGATGGCCTCGTCGGTGACAGCCATGGGACCTCGCCTCAACAGTCAAAAGTGCCGGAAAGACATCCGATGTATCAGGCGATTATGTCCCGGCACGCGACCGCGCCGCAGGTGAGTGCCGGGATCGGACCGGTTCCTCAGCCGAAGCGTTCGATCCGAATCCGGTCCACCGGCTGACCGCCCTCCACCAAAAGCCGCGAGGCGTGCTCGGCGAAGCCGTTGGAGCCGCAGATGTACGCTTCCCAGCCGCCCTCGGGCCGCCCCTCCTCGCTCAGGAAGGGCGCCAGGTGGCCGGAGTGGAGGCGGCCTTCGGAGCGGGTCAGGACGACCGTGGTCTCCTCGGCGTACTCGTCCGCGTAGATCAGGTCCTCGGGCGTGCGCGCCGAGACGATCAGGCGCAGCGGCACGTCGAGGCCCGCGAGCCGGTGGTGGCGGACCATCGACATCAGCGGCACCACGCCCGAACCGGCCCCGAGCAGCAGCGCGGGGCGGTCGCCGGGCCAGGCGAAGAAGCCGGAGAGCGGGCCGCGCACCTCGACGGTGTCGCCGACCGCCGCCACGGTGTGCAGATGGCCGGACACCTCGCCGTCCAGCACGTGGTCGAGGGTCAGCTCGATCTCGCCGCCGCCGTCGGGCGCGGACGCGATCGAGTAGTGCCGCTGGGCCATGTAGCCGTCCTCGGCGGTGAGCCGCAGCATCAGGTGCTGGCCCGGCAGATGGCCCTGCCAGTCGGGCACCTTCAGGCGGAACGTCGAGGCGCTCGGGGTCTCGCGGCGGATCTCCACGACCGTCGCGTGCTGCCACACGGCGGCGGAGCGGTTGCTCACCGCGATGCGGCCGGGCACGGCGAACGCCGTCGGCGGCACGAAGCGCTGCTCCGCGGAGGAGGGGTTCGGAAGGTCAGTCACCGGCGTAACGCTCCTCGGCCCACGGGTCGCCCCGGTGGTGGTATCCGTTCTGCTCCCAGAAGCCGGGCTCGTCGCGGTCGAGGAGCCGCAGTCCCGCGACCCACTTGGCGCTCTTCCAGAAGTACAGGTGCGGGACGATCAGGCGGGCAGGGCCGCCGTGCTCGGCGGGGAGCGGCGCGTCGCCGTACTCCCAGACGATCCACGCCTTGCCGCCCGTCACGTCGGACAGCGGCAGGTTCGTGGTGTAGCCGGTGTGCGAGTATGCGACGACATGCGTCGCCGCGGGGAGCGGGCGGGTCGCGGCCAGGAACGTGTCCAGGCTCACCCCGCCGAACCGCACCCCGAACTTGGACCAGCTCGTCACACAGTGGATGTCGCCCCGGTACTCGGAGGCGGGCAGGGCGTGCGCCTCGTCCCAGGTCCAGGTGCGCGGGGCCGCGACCAGGCCGTCGACGCGGAACGTCCAGTCGGCGGCGGCGAGCCGGGGGGTGACCTCGGCGGACAGGACGGGCCAGCCGTCGCGCGCGTCGTACTGCCCCGGAGGCAGTCGTGGGTCCCGGTCGGCGGCGCGGGCGCGGCCGGTGAAACCGCGGGTGGGTTCGAACGTCATACGGAGGTTGCCACTTCGGTGTCTGCTTCGGAGGTCGTCGCCGCGTCCCGCAGGGCCCGCAGGACGGCCGGCTCGTCGAGGGTGAGCAGGTCGCGGCCGCGCATCAGGACACGGCCGTCCACCACAGTGTCCCGGACGTCGGCGGCCGACGCGGCGTACGCGAGCGTCGACCACGGGTCGTGCCGGGGCGCGAGGTGCGGACGGTCCAGGTCCAGGACGATCAGGTCGGCCTGCTTGCCGGCCTCCAGCGAACCGAGGCGGTCGCCGAGACCGAGGGCGCGCGCCGACTCGATGGTCGCCATCCGGACGGCCTGCTCGGCGCCGACCGCGGTGGGGTCGCCGCCCGCCTTGTGCACCAGCGCGGCGATCTTCACCGCGCCGAGCAGGTCGAGGGTGTTGGAGGACACCGCGCCGTCCGTGCCGAGGCCGACCGTGACGCCGGCGTCCAGGAGTGCGGGAACACGTGCGATGCCGCAGCCCAGCTTGAGGTTGGAGACCGGGCAGTGCGCCACCGCCGTGCCGGTGCGGGCCAGGGTCGCGACCTCGGCGTCCGTGAGGTCGACGGCGTGCGCGAGCAGCGTGTCGGGGCCGAGCACGCCGAGCGAGTCGAGCAGCTCGACGGGGCGCATGCCGTGCTGCTCGACGACGGCCGCCACCTCGCCCGCGTTCTCCGAGGCGTGGATGTGCAGCAGCGCGCCGTGCTCCCGGGCCAGCGCGGTGATCTCGGTGAGCTGCGCGGGGTTCAGCGTGTACGCGGAGTGCGCGCAGACGACGGGACGGGTGCCCGGCGCCGGAACGTACGCCTTCAGGTGCGCGGTCGCCCAGCCGAGCCGCTCCCCGTAGGGCCTGCCGTCCGGCGGGCCCGGCACGTCCATGAACGTCGGCCCGGTCAGCAGCCGCCACCCGGCGTCGCGGGCCGCGTCCTCGGCCGCCTCGTGGAACCAGTACATGTCGAGCGCGGTCGTGACGCCGCCGCGCACGGACTCCGCGATCGCGGCCCGCATCGCGGCCGCCACCGTCTCCGGCGAGAGGATCTCGGCCTCGCGCGGGACGACCCGGGCGAGGAAGCCCTGCAGCGTGACGTCGTCGGCGATGCCGCGCATCAGATTCATCGCGAGGTGCGTGTGCGTGTTGATCAGGCCCGGCAGGACGAGGCAGCCGCGCGCGTCGATCTCCTCGGCCGCCTCGTACCCGGCGCGCAGCCGCGCCGCGGGCCCCACCTCGACGACGCGGCCCCCGCGGACGGCGACCGCGCCGTCCGGCACGACGGTGCCCGCGTCGTCGACGGTCAGGACGTCGCCGCCGTGCACCAGCAGGTCTATGTGGCCGCCCCGGTCCTGGGACGGCAGGTCAGTGGCGTGCATCGTTCCGTTCTCCCTGGTCGCCTCGGCATCGGCTGATCGCCACGGTCGTTCAGCGCTCGGTGGAGGCCAGCAGGCGCAGCGCGTCCAAGGTTATCCGGGCACCCCGGTCGACTCCGTCGGCGACCACCTCGCGGTGCGGGTCGTACCCGCCGGTGGCCTCCTTGTCGACGAGCTCGTCGGCGTTCGCGCCGTCCACGACCAGGGCGCCGCCCGCCGTCAGGCCGTGCGTCGAGGCGAAGACGAAAAGCGCCGAAAGCTCCATCTCGATGGCGGCGATCCCGGCGGCCGCGTACGCCTCGCCGGGCAGCGGCAGGAAGCCTGGCTGGAACGCGGCCCGCGTCCACACCACGCCCCGGTGGTACGGGGCACCGGCCGCCCGCGCCGCGCGCTGCAGCGCGAGGACGGCCTCCGGCGCGGAGAACGCCGGGTACTCGGCGGGGATCAGCTGCTGCGTGACACCGTCGTCGCGCACCGCCGCGTCCGCGATGACCAGGTCGCCGTCGCGGATGCCGGGACGGATCGCGCCCGCCGTGCCGAGCCGCAGGATCGTGGTGACACCCGCCTCCGCGAGCTCCTGGAAGAGGAGGATCGCGCCGGGCGCGCCGACGCCGTGCGAGGCGACGACGACCTCGGTGCCCTGCCAGGTGCCGGTGAAGGTGCGGTACTCGCGGTGGTACGACACCTCCTTCGCGTCGGACAGGAGGTCGGCGACGGCGGCCGCCCGGCCCGGGTCGCCGACGACTACCGCCCGCGCGGGCAGGCCGGTGCGGGGGACACGGGTGATGGGCAGCGCGTCGGTGAGCGACGTCATGTGGATGCTCCTACCGGGGACTTGGAACGCTTTCGGCGCTTGCGGCGCGCCGTGGACAGGAAGAGGGCGACCAGGGTCACCACATAGGGGGCGGCGTCGGTCGCCTGCTGCGGCAGACCGTTGCCCTGCAACCGGAACCCGACCGCCTCCGCGACGCCGAAGAGCAGCCCCGCGAGCAGCACCCCGAGCGGCAGCGCCCGGCCCAGCATCACGGCGACGACGGCGATCCAGCCGCGCCCCGCCGTCATGTTCTCCGAGAACAACGTGACGTTGCCCAGGGCCAGTTGGGCGCCCGCGAGACCGCAGAGCAGCCCTCCGGTGAGGACGGCGGCGTACTGGTACTTCGCCGGGCTCACACCGAGCGTCGCCGCCGCGTCCGGCGCCTCGCCCACCCCGCGCAGCCGCAGCCCCCAGGGATGGCGGGCGAGGAACACGGCGGCGACGGCGACGGCCGCCCACGAGACGTACACGAGAGGCGAGTGCCCGGACAGGACAGGGCCGAGGAAGGCGAGGTCGACGCCGTCGAGGCCCGCGAGGTCAGGGTCGGAGAACGTCCCCTGGACACCGAAGACGGTGCGCAGCAGGAAGCCGGTCAGGCCGACCGCGAGGAGGTTCAGCGCGACGCCGAGTACGACCGCGTCGCCGCGCAGGGTGATGGTTCCCACGGCGAGGATCATCGCGTACGCGGCGGACGAGAGGGCGGCGAGGGTGACGCCCAGCCAGGCGCTGCCCGTGAACCAGCTGCCCGCGACGGCGCTGAAGCAGCCGATCAGCATCATGCCTTCGAGCCCGATGTTGAACACGCCCGCGCGTTCACAGACCGCGCCGCCGAGCGCGGCGAGCAGGATCGGGGTGAGCGCGAGGAGCGCCGAATGGAACAGCGCGGAGTCGACGGACATCAGAGATCCCCCTCGGGGCGTACGGCCTTCCCGGCGCGCCGCCAGGTGAAGCGGAGGCGGGCGGCCAGGAAGACGATGACGACGGCCTGGAGCACCTGCGTCAGCTCCCGCGGCACCTCCGTGGCCCGCTCCATGGCGAGCCCGCCGACGTCGAGCGCGGCGAAGAACAGCGCGGCGACCGCGGTGCCCAGGGGCGCGGCGGACGCGAGGAGCGCGGCCGTCAGACCGGTCCAGGTGTGCCCGGCCGCGGTCAGCGAACCGTCGATGAAGCGGTACGGGAAGCTGAGCACCCCGATCGCGCCGACGAGCCCGGCGACGGCTCCGGAGACAGCCATGAGCCGCAGCGTGAGGCGGGGCCTGTCGACGCCCGCGTACGCCGCGAAGCGCGGGTTGAGCCCCGTCATGCGGATCTCGTAGCCGGTGGCGGTGCGGGCGTCCGCGAAGACGAAGACGCCCGCGGCGATCACGACGAGCACCAGCCCCACGGTGACCGTCGACGAACCGAAGGCGGGCAGCTCCACGCCCTCCGGGAGCCGCCGCGTCTGCGGCAGGCTCGAACCGTCCTCCTTGAGCGGGAAACGCGCGAGATAGGAGGCGAGGGACATCGCCGGATAGCTCAGCAACAGGCTGCTGACCAGCAGGGGAACGCCGAACCGGTTCTGGCAGACCGCGGCGAGCGCGGCATAGCCGGCGCCCGCCAGCATCCCGGCGAGCAGGGCGGCAACCACGGCGAGGGGCGCGGGCAGCGGGACGTGGAGCCCGGTGGCAGCGGCGGCGATCCCGCCGAGCACCAGCTGCCCGTCGCCGCCCAGGTTCAGCAGCCCCGCCCGCATCGGGATCGCGAGCGCGACGGCGAGGCCCAGGATGCTCGTCCCGGTGGTGAGCGTCGACCCGATCCCGTCGGGCCCGAGCGAACCGCTGACGACGGTTGCGTACGCGCCGATCGGCTCGGCGCCCGTGCCGACGAGGAACAGCGCCCCGACGAGGACGGCGGCGACGACGGAGTGCAGGGCGGACGACCGAAGGGCCCGCCGGACGGGGGAGTGTTCCCCGTACAGGCGGGAGAGGCTCTCGACGGCCATGTCAGGGGGCCTCCTTGAGAGGGACGGGCGGGGTGGGGGAAGCGGGCGGACCAGTCGTCCCGCCGCCCGCCATCGCGAGCCCCAGCGTCGGCTCGTCCGCCTCCTCGCGGGTGAACTCCGCGGCGACCCCGCCCTCGTACATCACGAGGACCCGGTCCGAGAGCCCGCGGATCTCGCTGAGTTCGGCGGAGACGAGCAGGATCGCGTGGCCCGCGTCGCGGTGTGCGATCAGATGGTCGTGGATCGTCTGCACGGCGCCGATGTCCACGCCGCGGGTGGGCTGCTCGACGATCAACAGGGGGACTTCGTGGGCCAGTTCGCGGCCGATCACGAGTTTCTGCAGGTTGCCGCCCGAGAGCGAGCCCGCGGGCTGTCCCGACGACGCGGCCTTGATGCCGAACCGTTCCACGAGCACGCGCGCGTGCTCGCGTAGCCGGCCGGGACGCAGCAGACCGTGCCCCCGGTGGTGCCCCATCACGAGGTTCTCCGCGACCGTCGCGGCCGGCGCCGTGCCGACCGCCGCGCGGTCCTCGGGGACGTACGCGAGCCCGGCGCCACGCCGTCCCGCGGCCGACGCGTCGGTGATGTCCCGCCCGGCGAGCGTGACCCGCCCCGCCAGCGTCGGCCGCAACCCCGCGACGGCCTCCACCAGGTGCGACTGGCCGTTGCCCGCCACCCCCGCGATGCCGACGATCTCCCCGGCGCCGACCGTGAGCGACACCTCGCGCACCCCGTCCGCCGTCAGGCCCTCGACCGTCAGGACCGGGCCGCCCGGCGAGCCCGCCGGATGCACCCGGTCGAGCTCCACCGCGCGCCCCGTCATGGCCGCAGCGATGCCGTCCGCGCTCGTGTCGGCGGTCCGCAGGCGCGCCGCGACCCGTCCGTCGCGCAGCACCGTCACCGCGTCGCTGCCCTCCATCACCTCGCGCAGCTTGTGGGTGACCAGAAGGACGGTGCGGCCCTCGTCGGCGAGGGAGCGGAGCACTCCGAAGAGCGCGTCCGCCTCCGCCGGGGTCAGCACGGCGGTCGGCTCGTCGAGGATGAGCGTACGGGCGCCGCGGTAAAGGAGCTTGAGGATCTCCACGCGCTGGCGCACACCCACCGGCAGGTCGCCGACCTTCGCCACCGGGTCGACGGCGAGCCCGTGCTCCGCGGCGAGCGCGGCCACCCGCCGCACCGCCTCCGCCCGGTCCGTGAGACCGAACCGGCGCGGTTCGGCCGCGTACACGACGTTCTCGGCGACCGTGAAGGAGGGGAACAGCTTGAAGCTCTGGTGCACCATCCCGAGGCCCGCGCCGATCGCCTCGCTCGGGCTCGCGAAGGACACCTCGCGCCCGTCGAGCAGGATCTGCCCGGCGTCCGGCCGCAGCAGCCCGTACACGACGGACATCAGCGTCGACTTGCCCGCGCCGTTCTCGCCCATCAGGGCGTGGATCTCACCGCGCCGCACGGCCAGGTCCACCCGGTCGTTGGCGAGCGTGCCGGGGAACTCCTTGGTGATGCCCCGCAGTTCGACGGCGAACGGGGCGCCGGTGTCCTCAGGCGGCCGGGTCATCGACGGTCAGCTTTCCGGCGGCGATGTCGTCGCGCAGCCTCTCGACGCGCTTCAGCACGTCCTTGTTGGCGGGCTCAGCGATCAGGCACTTGGAGTCGGCGAGCCCCGGCTCCAGGCCGGTCAGCGACATGCCGCCCTCCTTGAGGCCGTACGACACGGTGGTGCCGCCCTTGCCGTCGAGGATCTGCCCGATGCCCTTCTCCACGGCGACGTCGGTTTTCTTGAGCACGTTGTCGACGACGACCCCCGGGCTGCCCAGGCACTGGTTGGCGTCCACCCCGTACGCCTGGAAGCCCTCACCCTTCGCGGCCTTCGCGGCCTTCGCCGCCTGGAAGACGCCGGTGTTGCCCGCCGCCGCGGCCGCCATCACCTGGTCGACGCCGCCCGAGGCGAGCGTCGACGCCTGGTCCTTGGCGCGCGCCGCGTCGTTGAACGGCGACTGCCCGCCGACGAACAGCGTCCGGGACCGCACACCCGGCCTCACCTTTCTCGCACCCGCCGCGAAGGGCTCGCTGTACCGCCGGAACTGCGGGGTGTCGAGCACGTCGACCGCCCCGACCTTCTTGCTCCCGGTGAGCAGACCGGCCTCGGCACCGGCGAGGAAGACAGCCTCGTGCTCGCGGAAGACGGCACAGGTGACGTTCTTGTACGTCTTCTTCGTGCACGCGTCGACGAGCAGGAACTGCTGGTCCGGGTGGGCCTCGGCCTGCTGCGCCACGATGTCGGCGAACTCGAAGCCGACCAGCGCGACGACGTCGGGAGCGGAGTCCACGGCCGAGGCGACGTTCTGCTGCCGCGAGCCGGTGTCGCTGCTCTGGAAAACCTTCTGCGAGCCGTCGTGCGCCTTCGCCGCCGCCTTCACCCCGGAGACGGCGAGCTTGAGGAACTCGTTCTGGGCGACGGGGTCGGGGGTGACGAGCGTGAACGCCTTGCCGCCACCCCCGCCGCCCGAATCGCCGTCCTTCGCCGCCGCGTTGCAGCCGGTGGCGAGCAGGACGGCACCGACGGCCGCGGCGGTGATCCGCAGGGACGTGTGCGTACGCAGAGACAGCGGGGACATGGCCATCGCCTTCATGGAGGTGCCCGGGGCCCGGGCGGTGACAGGAGAGTCGTACGTGCTGAAACGGTGTCGCTCAGCGAAGACAGCGAAGACAGCGGCGACAGCCGCACATTCGGCGGCCGCGGGACACGGCGGGGCAGCACATCGCACCGGCTTTCGCGGTCATGGCTGTCCTCCTCACACCGTGGATCGGATCGATCTGTCCTGGGTGGCGGCGAGGGTAACACCGGATTTCGGACGGCCGTGCGATCGTCTCGAAATGTGGTTCGCGCACGTCAGGTACGGTGACGGCACCCCTCCCCGCATGGCCGGAAACGCCCCTTTTCACTCGGAGTTGAGCCCATGAACAGCCAGGAACTGCGTGCCGTGACGTGGACGGCGGCGACGGAGGGCGGCGAGCCGTTCCCGTCCCTCTCCCTCATCGACCAGACGGTGCTCCCGCACTCCCTGGAGCGCCTGGCCGTCACGACGGTCGACGGCCTGGTCGACGCGATCGTCCGGCTCGTCGTGCGCGGCGCGCCCGCGATCGGCGCCGCGGGCGCCTACGGTGTCGCGCTCGCCATGACGCAGGCAGGGCGCGAGGGCTGGGACCGTGCGCGCCTGGACGCCGAGGTCACCCGCATCCGGGAGGCCAGGCCCACCGCGGTCAACCTGATGGTGTGCGTGGACCGCGTGAAGCCCTTCATCGACAAGGGGACGGCCGCGGTCCTCGCCGAGGCGGACGCGATCGTCCAGGAGGACCTGGCCGCCAACCACGCGATGGGCGCGTACGGCGCCGACTGGCTCCTGGACCGCGTGCCGGCCGCCGCGGACCGCCCGCTGCGTATCCTCACGCACTGCAACACCGGCGCCCTCGCCACGGCCGGCTGGGGCACGGCGCTCGGCGTCATCCGCGAACTGCACGCCAGGGGACGGCTCGAAACGGTCTACGCGGACGAGACGCGCCCCCTCCTCCAGGGCGCCCGGCTGACGGCCTGGGAACTCGCCCAGGAGGGCATCCCGCACTACGTCCAGGCGGACGGCGCGGCCGCGGGCACGATCCTGCGCGGCGAGGTCGACGCGGCGATCGTCGGCGCGGACCGTGTGGCGGCCAACGGCGACACGGCCAACAAGGTCGGCACGGTCGGCATCGCCCTCGCGTGCGCGCACGCGGGCATCCCCTTCATGGTGGCGGCGCCCACCACGACGGTGGACCTCACCACCCCGTCCGGCGACGCCATCCACATCGAACTCCGGGGCGAGGACGAGGTGTTGGAGTGGGCAGGCGTCCGTACGGCCCCGGCGGCCTCGCGCGGCCACAACCCCGCGTTCGACGTGACGCCGGGAACCCTGGTGACGGCACTGGTCACGGAGCGGGGCGTGCTGGAGGTGGCGGCGGGGCAAACGCCGAAGGAGGCGCTGGGGTAGAAGGTCAGCCCCGCGCCAGCTCCAGCTCCAGGAGCCACTCCACGACCTCGGCCCGGTGCCGCGCCTCGCTAGGCTCCGCTCCCCAGACGTAGATACCGTGCCCGGCGACCACCACCGCCGGCATCCCCGGCCGCAGCGCCGTTTCGAGGCGGTCACCGAGCACGGTCATGTCCTGGCTGTTCTCGATCACCGGGAGCGTCACCGACACCTCGTGCGTCGGATGCCCGAGCCCCTTCAGCATCTCCAGGTTCTCGAAGGGGATTCCGGCGGGGGAGCGCTGCCCCATGACCACCGACGCCACCGTGTGGACGTGCACCACCGCGCCCGCGCCGGTGAGCCGCACCACGCGCGCGTGCAGGGCGGCCTCGGCCGAGGGGCGCCCCGGCCCGACCGCCGCGCCCTCGCCGTCCGTCAACACCACGTCGGACGCGGTCAGTTCGCCCTTGTCGCGCCCGCTCGCGGTGACGGCGAGCCGGAGCGGGTCCCGCGCGAGGACCAGCGACAGGTTCCCGGACGTCCCCCGCATCCAGCCGAACGACGCGAACCGCGCGGCCTCGACGGCCAGCACCGCCCCCGCCTCCTCCAGGTCCGCGGCGGTGACATCGGCGGCGGTGCCGGCAGTGGTGACGTCGGCGGCGGTGTCGGTCATGAACTGCTCCCAGCGTCAGGAGTGGCGGCAAGAGGGGCGATCCCGGAGAAGGCCGGGACCTGGGGGTGATCGCCGAAGTCGGCGTCGGCGTACGGCTCCCCGGCGCGGCGCACGCCGACCGTCCGCCAGCCCGCGGCCCGCGCCGCGTCCAGCTCACCGGGCCGGTCGGAGAGGAAGAGCAGCCGCCCGGGGGTGACGCCGGTGGACGAGGCGATGGCCCGGTAGGAGTCCGCCTCCTGCTTGGGCCCCGCGTTCTCGGTGTCGTACAGGCCGCTGACGAGCTCCAGCAGATCGCCCTCGGCGGAGTGCGCGAACCAGGCCCGCTGCGCCGCCACCGACCCGGACGAGTACACGTACAGCCGCACCCCGTCCGCGTGCCAGCGCCGCAGGACCGGGATGACGTCAGGGTAGAAGTGCGAGACGAGCTCGCCGCGCGCGAAGCCCTCCGCCCAGAGAATCCCCTGGAGCGTCTTCAGGGGCGTGGCCTTGCGGTCGGCGTCGACCCACTCGCCGAGGACCTTCTCCACGCGCCCGGCATCGGCGTCCGGCTCGCCGATCTCCGCCCGTACCTGCGCGACGGCCCGCGCCACCGCGGGCTCGTCGCCCCGCGAGGCGAGCAGCTCGCCGAACCGCTCGCGCGCGTACGGGTACAGCACGTCCACCACGAACCCGGTGGCGCTGGTGGTGCCCTCGATGTCGAGGACGACGGCGTCCACGCCGTACAGGTTCTGGTCCGTCACGCGGCGTACCCCGAGTGGATCTCGTCGAAGTCGGGGAAGCGGTCCGCGATCGGGCTGCCGGTGAAGTTGCCGATCCAGCCGTCCTCCTCGTGGAAGAAGCGGATCGCCGTGAACGCGGGGGACGTGCCCATGTCGAACCAGTGCGTGGTGCCGCGCGGCACCCCGAGCAGGTCGCCCTTCTCGCAGTACACGGCGTGCACCTCGCCGCCCACGTGGAGGTAGAAGATCCCGGCGCCCGCGACGAAGAAGCGGACCTCGTCATCGTCGTCGTGCGTGTGCTCGGCCAGGAACTTCTGCCGGGCCGCCTTCGCCTTCTCCGGCCACGACGGATCGTCGCCGTCGGCCGGCGGGTGGAGCGCCACCACGTCGACGGTCCGGAAGCCCTCTTCGGCGTTGAGCTTGTCGATCTCCGCGCGGTACGCGGCGAAGACGGTGTCGCTGTCGGCGTCGGCCGGTACGTCCTCGCGCACCGGCCACTGCTCGTAGCGCACGCCTATGGGAGCGAGTGCGGCGGCGATCTCCGCCGGGTCCGCGGTGCGGCGGACGACGGTCTCGGGCCCGGCCTCCGGCCAGGTCGTCAGGAGAGTCATGGTCACTCCAGGGCAGGTCAGCGGGTGTTCTCGGGATCGTAACTCCCGCCCCCGGCCCGCCACAGGGTGTCCCAGTGCGTGGACGCGTAAGGGGCGGCCTCCAGGGAGGCCGCCCCTTACCCACTACCTATTACCTACTGCCGATGAACCGTCAGTCCTTCTTCTTCAGCAGGTCCTCGACCTTGCCGCGCACGTCGTCCGTGGCGAGGCCGCGGATCGTCAGCGTCGTACGGCGGCGCAGCACGTCGTCCGCCGTCTCGGCCCACTCGTTGTCGCGGGCGTAGACGACCTGGGCCCAGATCTCCGGGGCGTCCGGGTGGACGCGCTCGGCCAGCTCCGGGTTCTCGTTCGCGAGGCGGGCGATGTCGAAGGAGAGCGAACCGTAGTGCGTCGCCAGGTGCTTGGCGGTGTCGGCGGCCATGCGCGGGCCGGGCGCCGGGCCGTCCACCAGGAGGCGGTGCGCGACGGCGCGCGGGTTGGCGATACCGGGCAGCGGCAGCTTCTTCGGCAGCTCGGAGATCGGCTCGTAGTCGTCGCCGAGGGGATGCCCCGGCAGGGACTCCAGCTTCTTCATCACCGTACGACCGATGTGGCGGAACGTCGTCCACTTGCCGCCGGCCACCGACAGCATGCCACCGGTGCCCTCGGTGACGACCGTCTCGCGCTTGGCCTTGGAGGTGTCACCGGGGCCGCCGGGCAGCACCCGCAGACCCGCGAAGGAGTACGTGATCAGGTCCCGCGACAGCTGCTGGTCGCGGATGGAGAACGCGGCCTCGTCCAGGATCTGGGCGGTGTCCGCCTCGGTGACGCTCACGTCCGCCGGGTCGCCCTCGAACTCCTCGTCCGTGGTGCCGAGCAGCAGCATGTCCTCCCAGGGGAGGGCGAACGTGATGCGGTACTTGTCGATCGGGGTCGCCAGCGCGGCCTTCCAGGGAGCGGTGCGCTTGAGGACCAGGTGCGCGCCCTTGGAGAGGCGGATGGAGGGCGACGCGTCCGGGTTCTCCATCTTGCGCAGGTGGTCGACCCAGGGGCCGGTCGCGTTCAGGACCAGGCGGGCGTTGACCCCGAACTCGTCGCCGCTCATGCGGTCCTTGAGCTCGGCGCCGGTGACCCGGCCCCCGGTGAAGCGCAGTCCTGTGACCTCGGCGTGGTTGAGGACGGCGGCACCGGCCTCGACGGCCGCGCGGACCGTCATCAGGGCCATGCGGGAGTCGTTCATCTGGTCGTCGCCGTAGACCGCGACGGCCTTCAGGTTGTCCGTGCGCAGCTCCGGCACGTCCTGCGCGGCCTTGGAGGGCGAAAGCAGGTGGCCGACGCCGTCGCCGAACGCGGACAGCGCGCTGTACGCGAACACGCCCGCGCCGAGCTTGGCCGCGCCGTGCGGGCCGCCCTTGTAGACCGGCAGGTAGAAGGTGAGCGGGTTCGCCAGGTGGGGGGCCACCTGACGGGACACCGCGCGACGTTCGAAGTGGTTCTCCGCGACCAGCTTCACCGCACCGGTCTGCAGGTAGCGCAGACCGCCGTGGAGCAGCTTGGAGGAGGCGGAGGAGGTGGCGCCGGCGAAGTCACCGGCGTCCACCAGGGCCACCCGCAGTCCCGACTGCGCGGCATGCCAGGCGGTGGAGATGCCCAGGATTCCGCCGCCGATCACCAGGAGGTCGTACGTCGCCTTGGAAAGCTGCTCCCGGGTCTCGGCGCGGCTCGCCACTCCAAAAGCAGCACGTGAACCGGCAGCCGGATGCGTCCCGAGGGCAGGGACGCTCTGCAGGGTGGTCATGTCTTACTCCTCGCCACTCTCATCGAGCCAACCCATGGACCGCTCGACGGCCTTGAGCCAGCTCTTGTACTCACGGTCGCGGGTGCCCGCGTCCATGTGGGGGGTCCATTCCGCGGCCCGGCGCCAGTTGGCGCGCAGCTCGTCGGTCGAGGACCAGAAGCCGACGGCGAGACCGGCGGCGTAGGCGGCGCCGAGGCAGGTCGTCTCGGCCACCATCGGGCGCACCACCGGCGCGTCGAGGAAGTCCGAGAGGGTCTGCATCAGCAGGTTGTTGGAGGTCATGCCGCCGTCGACCTTGAGGGCCGCGAGCTCGACGCCGGAGTCCTTCGTCATGGCGTCGGTGATCTCACGGGTCTGCCAGGCCGTGGCCTCCAGGACGGCGCGCGCGATGTGCGCCTTGGTGACGTACCGGGTCAGACCGGCGATCACACCGCGGGCGTCGGAGCGCCAGTACGGGGCGAACAGGCCGGAGAAGGCCGGTACGAAGTAGGCGCCGCCGTTGTCCTCGACCGACGACGCGAGCGTCTCGATCTCGGCGGCGGAGTTGATCAGGCCCATCTGGTCCCGCATCCACTGCACCAGCGAACCGGTGACGGCGATGGAGCCCTCCAGGGCGTAGACCGGCTTCTGGTCGCCGATCTGGTAGCCGACCGTGGTCAGCAGCCCGGAGTAGGAGTTGATGGCCTTGTCACCGGTGTTCATCAGCATGAAGGTGCCGGTGCCGTACGTGGACTTGGCCTCGCCCTCGTCGAAGCAGGTCTGGCCGAACAGGGCCGCCTGCTGGTCGCCGAGCGCGGAGGCGACGGGGATGCCGCCGAGCAGGTCGCCGAGCTGTCCGCCGGTGACCTCTCCGTAGACCTCGGCGGAGGAGCGGATCTCGGGGAGCATCTGTGCGGGGACGCCGATGGAGTCGCAGATGCGCTCGTCCCACTCCATCTTGTGGAGGTTCATCAGCATGGTGCGGGAGGCGTTGGTGACGTCGGTGACGTGCTTGCCGCTGTCGACCCCACCGGTCAGGTTCCAGATGACCCAGGAGTCCATGGTGCCGAAGAGGATGTCGCCCGCCTCGGCGCGCTCGCGCAGGCCCTCGACGTTGTCGAGCAGCCAGCGGGCCTTGGGCCCGGCGAAGTAGGAGGCCAGCGGGAGGCCGGTCTCGCGGCGGAAGCGGTCCTGGCCGACGTTGCGCCCGAGCTCCTTGCAGAGCGCGTCGGTGCGGGTGTCCTGCCAGACGATGGCGTTGTGCACCGGCTCGCCGGTGTTCTTGTCCCACAGCAGCGTGGTCTCACGCTGGTTGGTGATGCCGATCGCCTTGATGTCGTCGCGGGTGATGCCGGCCTTTGACACGGCTCCGGCGACGACTTCCTGGACGTTGTTCCAGATCTCGGTCGCGTCGTGCTCGACCCAGCCCGGCTTCGGGAAGATCTGCTCGTGCTCCTTCTGGTCGACGGAGACGATCCGGCCGTCCTTGTCGAAGACGATGCAGCGGCTCGAAGTGGTGCCCTGGTCGATGGCCGCGATGAAGGGGCCTGCGGTGTGTGCGTCGGTCACGGTGTGCTCCAGAATCTTCTTTTCTGACGGCTCTCAGGCGTCTGCGGCGGTCACGTCTACGGCGGTCATCGGTCGCTGTCGCGGGTCTACTTGAACGCGACGTTGTAGAGACCGCCGGCGATGGCGCCGCCGATCAGCGGACCGACGACCGGAACCCAGGCGTACGACCAGTCCGAGCTGCCCTTGTTCGGCAGCGGCAGCACGGAGTGGATGATGCGCGGACCGAGGTCACGGACCGGGTTGATCGCGTAACCCGTGGGACCGCCGAGCGAGAGACCGATGCCGACGACGACGAGCGCGGTGATCAGGGCGCCGAGGGTGCCGAGGCCGTTGCCGCCGTCGTTGAGGCCCTGCGTCAGGATGGCGAGAACCAGGACGACCGTGGCGATGATCTCCGTGAGCACGTTCTGGACGTAGTTGCGGATCTCGGGTCCTGTCGAGAAGATGCCGAGCACCGGGCCCGCCGCGGGGGCGGCCTTCTGGTCGACCATGCCCTCTTCCACCGGCTGCGCCGCGAGGATCTCGGGGTCGGTCAGGTGGGCCTTGAACTGGCCCATGTAGGTGACCCACACCAGAACGGCGCCGATCATCGCGCCGAGCAGCTGCGAGCCCAGGTAGAGCGGTACGTCGCTCCACTTGGTGCCGCCCTCGACGGCGAGGCCGAGCGTGACCGCCGGGTTGAGGTGGGCGCCGGAGACGCCCCCCGCGAGATAGGCGCCGGTCAGTACGGCGAAGCCCCACCCGAAGGTGACGGCGAGCCAGCCGGCGTCCTTGGCCTTCGAGCGCTTGAGCGTGACGGCGGCGCACACGCCACCGCCGAGCAGTATGAGCACGGCGGTACCGATGGTCTCGCCGATGAAGATGTCGGAGCTGGACACCCGCGACTCCTTTGTCCTTCGTCCAGGGGAAGGCGAACCCCGGGTCCCTCCGGTGGTCCGCGACCTCAGGTGAGGTCGTTGCCGGCCCTTGGCCTTGTCACACTCTAGCGCGTAATGCCGGTAGGTGTTCGACAATGCCGACCGATGGACGCGAGTCTCGCCCTGGGCTCACTTGCTCGTCAAGAGTTCTGTTATTGAAAACACGATCGTTATTGATCGTTTCGCGTTATCGGTGATTCCGCAGCCCGAAGGGGTGCGGCGCGGCTCAGAAGCGCCCGGCGCCCAGGTCCCTGGACACGGCGCGGGCGCAGTCCCGCACGGCCGCGATCAGCTCGGGCCGCAGCTCCCCGTCCTTGCAGACGCGCTCCACGGCGCCGGTGACGCCGACCGCGCCGACCGGCATGCGGCGCCGGTCGTGGATGGGGGCGGCGACGGAGGCGATGCCCTCCCAGGTCTCCTCGACATCCGCCGCGTACCCACGCGCGCGCGTCAGGTCGAGGACGCCCTCGAACCCTTCGGAGTCGGCCACCGTGTGCACGGTGAAGGTCTGGCGCTCCGCCTCGACGGCTTCGTTGTGCGCGACCGGGTCGTACGCGGAGAGGACCTTGCCCAGCGCCGTGGAGTGCAGCGGCTGCATGGCCCCCACCTCCAGGACCTGGCGGCTGTCGTCGGGCCGGAAGACGTGGTGGACGATGAGCACGCCCTGCTGGTGCAGCACGCCGAGGTGGACGCTCTCGCCGCTTGAACGCGCCAGGTCGTCCGTCCACACCAGGGCGCGGGCCCGCAGCTCGTGCACGTCCAGATAGCTGTTGCCGAGGCGCAGCAGCTCGGCGCCCAGCTGGTAGCGGCCCGACGCGGAGTCCTGCTCCACGAAGCCCTCCGCCTGGAGGGTGCGCAGGATGCCGTGGGCCGTGCCCTTGGCGAGGTCGAGGGCGGAGGCGATCTCCGAGAGGCCGAGCCGTCGCTCGCCGCCCGCGAGCAGCCGCAGCATCGCCGCGGCCCTTTCGAGCGACTGGATGTTGCGTGCCATCGCAGCCCCGACCTCCGTCCTCTTGCACCAACTCGACGTTCGACAATGCTGAACACTATCGGTCGTTGTCGACCTCTCGCTAATGCGCGGACAGCACGTGTTGCCCCCGTTGACCGTGTCAAGCATCCGATCCGGCCAAGCCCGACCCGCACGTCCGTTTGGTGGACTACTTCACAAAGGGACCTTGGTCCCCGCTACCCTGACCGGGTGCGCCCTCCAGCCAGAAGGCGCAAAGCCGACAGCCGTCGCACTCCAGGGAGCTCTTTCATGGCCTCGTTGCCAACCCCGTCGTCGCAGCCCACGCCTGTTTCGTCCGAGAGCAGGACCCGAGCCGACGCCCTCCGCGAGGCCCTCGCCACCCGAGTGGTGGTGGCCGACGGCGCGATGGGCACCATGCTCCAGGCGCAGGACCCGACGCTGGACGACTTCGAGCAGCTCGAGGGCTGCAACGAGATCCTGAACGTCACGCGCCCCGACATCGTGCGCTCCGTCCACGAGGAGTACTTCGCGGTCGGCGTCGACTGCGTGGAGACCAACACGTTCGGCGCGAACTTCGCCGCCCTCGCCGAGTACGACATCGCGGACCGCAACTTCGAGCTGTCCGAGGCGGGCGTCCGCATCGCCCGCGAGGTCGCCGACGAGTTCACCCTCTCCACCGGACAGCAGCGCTGGGTGCTCGGCTCGATGGGCCCCGGCACCAAGCTGCCCACCCTCGGCCACGCCCCGTACACCGTCCTGCGCGACGCCTACCAGACCAACGCCGAAGGCATGATCGCCGGCGGCGCCGACGCGCTCCTGGTCGAGACCACCCAGGACCTCCTGCAGACCAAGGCCGCCATCCTCGGCGCCCGCCGCGCCCTGGACGCCACCGGCGCGAACCTCCCCCTGATCTGCTCGGTCACCGTCGAGACGACCGGCACCATGCTCCTCGGCTCGGAGATCGGCGCCGCGCTGACCGCCCTGGAGCCGCTGGGCATCGACATGATCGGCCTGAACTGCGCCACGGGCCCGGCCGAGATGAGCGAGCACCTGCGCTACCTCGCCCGCCACTCCCGCGTCCCGCTCTCCTGCATGCCGAACGCGGGCCTGCCGGTCCTCGGCAAGGACGGCGCCCACTACCCCCTGACCGCGTCCGAGCTGGCCGACGCGCAGGAGAACTTCGTCCGCGACTACGGCCTCTCCCTGGTGGGCGGCTGCTGCGGTACGACGCCCGAGCACCTGCGCCAGGTCGTCGAGCGCGTCCGCGGCATCGAGACGCCGGCACGCGACCCGCGCCCCGAGCCGGGCGCCGCGTCGCTCTACCAGACGGTGCCGTTCCGGCAGGACACCTCGTACATGGCGATCGGCGAGCGGACGAACGCCAACGGCTCGAAGAAGTTCCGCGAGGCGATGCTCGAGGGCCGCTGGGACGACTGCGTGGAGATGGCCCGCGACCAGATCCGCGAGGGCGCCCACATGCTCGACCTGTGCGTCGACTACGTGGGCCGCGACGGCGTGGCCGACATGGCCGAGCTCGCCGGACGCTTCGCGACCGCCTCCACACTGCCGATCGTGCTCGACTCCACCGAACTGCCCGTCCTCCAGGCCGGGTTGGAGAAGCTGGGCGGCCGCGCGGTCATCAACTCGGTCAACTACGAGGACGGCGACGGCCCCGAGTCGCGCTTCGTGAAGGTCACCGCCCTCGCGAAGGAGCACGGGGCGGCGCTGATCGCCCTGACCATCGACGAGGAGGGCCAGGCCCGCACCGTCGAGCACAAGGTCGCCATCGCCGAGCGCCTGATCAACGACCTGACCGGCAACTGGGGCATCCACGAGTCGGACATCCTCATCGACACCCTGACCTTCACCATCTGCACCGGCCAGGAGGAGTCCCGGGGCGACGGCATCGCCACCATCGAGGCGATCCGGGAGCTGAAGAAGCGCCACCCCGACGTGCAGACCACGCTCGGCCTGTCCAACATCTCCTTCGGCCTCAACCCGGCCGCCCGCGTCCTGCTCAACTCGGTCTTCCTGGACGAGTGCGTCAAGGCCGGCCTGGACTCGGCGATCGTGCACGCCTCCAAGATCCTGCCGATCGCCCGGTTCGACGACGAGCAGGTCACCGTCGCCCGCGACCTGATCTACGACCGCCGCGCCGAGGGCTACGACCCGCTGCAGAAGCTCATGGAGCTCTTCGAGGGCGTCTCCACCAAGTCGATGAAGGCGGGCAAGGCCGAGGAGCTCCTCGCCCTGCCGCTGGACGAGCGGCTGCAGCGCCGCATCATCGACGGCGAGAAGAACGGCCTGGAGGCCGACCTCGACGAGGCGCTCCAGGACACGCCCGCCCTGGACATCGTCAACAAGACCCTCCTGGAGGGCATGAAGGTCGTCGGTGAGCTGTTCGGCTCCGGGCAGATGCAGCTGCCGTTCGTGCTGCAGTCCGCCGAGGTCATGAAGACCGCGGTCGCCCACCTCGAACCGCACATGGAGAAGACCGACGACGAGGGCAAGGGCACCATCGTGCTGGCCACGGTCCGCGGCGACGTGCACGACATCGGCAAGAACCTCGTCGACATCATCCTGTCCAACAACGGCTACAACGTCGTCAACCTCGGCATCAAGCAGCCCGTCGCCGCGATCCTCGACGCGGCCGCGGAACACCGCGCCGACGTGATCGGCATGTCCGGACTGCTGGTCAAATCCACGGTGATCATGAAGGAGAACCTGGAGGAGCTCAACCAGCGCAAGATGGCCGCCGACTTCCCCGTCATCCTCGGCGGGGCGGCGCTCACCCGGGCGTACGTCGAGCAGGACCTGCACGAGATCTACGAGGGCGAGGTGCGCTACGCACGCGACGCGTTCGAGGGCCTGCGCCTGATGGACGCGCTCATCGCGGTCAAGCGCGGCGTGCCCGGGGCGACCCTGCCGGAGCTGAAGCAGCGCCGGGTGCCCACCAAGGCCACCGCGGCCGTCCTGGAGGTCACCGAGGAGGAGGGGCCCGCCCGCTCCGACGTCGCCACCGACAACCCGATTCCCACCCCGCCGTTCTGGGGCACCCGGGTCGTCAAGGGCATCCAGCTCAAGGAGTACGCGTCCTGGCTGGACGAGGGCGCCCTCTTCAAGGGCCAGTGGGGCCTCAAGCAGGCCCGCACCGGGGACGGACCCTCGTACGAGGAGCTCGTCGAGAGCGAGGGCCGCCCGCGCCTGCGCGGCTGGCTGGACGAGCTGCACACCAAGAACATGCTGGAGGCGGCCGTCGTGCACGGCTACTTCCCGTGCGTCTCCAAGGGCGACGACCTGATCCTCCTCAACGACGACGGTTCGGAGCGCACCCGCTTCTCCTTCCCGCGCCAGCGCCGCGGCCGCCGCCTGTGCCTGGCGGACTTCTTCCGCCCCGAGGAGTCCGGCGAGATCGACGTCGTCGGCCTGCAAGTCGTCACCGTCGGCTCGAAGATCGGCGAGGCCACCGCCAAGCTGTTCGCCGCCGACTCCTACCGCGACTACCTCGAACTGCACGGCCTCTCCGTCCAGTTGGCCGAGGCGCTCGCCGAGTACTGGCACGCCCGCGTCCGCGCCGAGCTCGGCTTCGGGGGAGAGGACCCCGACGACGTCGAGGACATGTTCTCGCTGAAGTACCGCGGCGCGCGCTTCTCGCTCGGCTACGGCGCCTGCCCCGACCTGGAGGACCGCGCGAAGATCGCCGAGCTCCTGCAGCCCGAGCGGATCGGCGTGCAGCTCTCCGAGGAGTTCCAGCTCCACCCCGAGCAGTCCACCGACGCGATCGTCATCCACCACCCCGAGGCGAAATATTTCAACGCGCGCTGATCCGGCGCAGTCGTACACTGGTCGGTCCAGTGCAGGCCGGTTGCCTTCCCGCAAGAAGGAGGCGACCGGCCTTCTCGTCCCTCATGGAAGGTGTGGTCGCATGACCAGTACGGTTCCCGCGCTCGGCACCCGAACGGCCGAAGGCTCCGCATTGCAGGGCGTGCTGCTCGACATGGACGGCACCCTCGTGGACACCGAGGGCTTCTGGTGGGACGCCGAGGTCGCCGTCTTCGCCTCCCTCGGCCACGCACTCGACGAGGCCTGGCGCGAGGTCGTCGTCGGCGGCCCCATGACGCGCAGCGCCGGCTTCCTCATCGAGGCGACCGGCGCCGACGTCACCGTCGCCGAGCTCACCGTGCTGCTCAACGACAGCTTCGAGGACCGCATCAGCCGCTCCCTGCCGCTGATGCCGGGTGCCGCGCGCCTGCTCGCCGAACTCGCCGCGCACGACGTGCCGATGGCGCTGGTGTCCGCGTCGCACCGCCGCATCATCGACCGCGTCCTCGACTCGGTCGGCGCCCACCACTTCGAACTCTCCGTCGCCGGCGACGAGGTGGCCCGCACCAAGCCGCACCCCGACCCCTACCTCGTGGCGGCCCGCGGGCTCGGTGTGGACCCCACCAGATGCGCCGTCATCGAGGACACGGCGACCGGCGTCGCCGCCGCGGAGGCCGCCGGCTGCCGGGTGGTGGCCGTGCCGTCGGTCGCGCCCATCCCCGCCGTCGCGGGCCGCACCGTCGTCCCCTCCCTCGAACACGTCAACCTGCCTTTCCTGCAAGGCCTGATGACCCTCTGACAGCTCCGTTCCGTTCCACTTCGAAGGCCCTTCGGAGGTGTGACGTTTCCCACTCCATCGGGGGTCGACAGTGGGATCGGCGTGTGCAGTGAGCCCTCCTGGGGCCCTGGGTGACGTGTCGTTGTGTCCCGATTGGTGGGAGCGTGCACGAAACCTTCCGGTGTCGGGTTATCAGTGTGTCCACGCCCGGTTTCGCAGCGTGATTGATGGACCCTTCAGGTGCCCTCCGGAGCCCGTCTGGTGCGGACTAATCTCGTCGCGAGAACATCGCCCCACCCCCCGTGCCCCACCAACCCACACCCCGCGTTGCGGGATTCACGGGATTCAAGAGCTCTGGAGAACGTCGAGCATGAACCGCAAGACTTTGGTGCTGCCGGCTGTCATAGGTCTGCTCGCCCCCGCGCTCGCCGCGTGCGGCGGTTCGGACGGCGGAGACGGCGACAAGCCGGTCACCGCCGGCACCACGGACACGTTCGCCATCTCCAAGGAGGTCCCGGCGCCCTTCGACCCGGCGTACGCCTACGACGCCGGTTCCTGGAACATCCTGCGCCAGACCGTCCAGACGCTGATGGCCATGCCGCGCGGCGGCGGCGATCCGCAGCCCGAGGCCGCCGAGCAGTGCGGCTTCACCGACACGGGCAACGAGCGCTACGCCTGCACCCTGCGCAAGGGGCTGACGTTCTCCGACGGCAAGCCGCTGACGGCCGCCGATGTGAAGTTCTCCATCGAGCGGGTCCGCGACATCAAGATCAAGTACCCCAGCGGTTCGGACGGTCTGGTGTCGAACGTCGACGAGATCGAGGTCCAGGGCGACCGCGACATCGTCTTCCACCTCAAGACCCCTGACGCGACGTTCCCGTTCAAGCTGGCCACGCCCACCGCGGGCATCATCAGCAAGGACCACTACAGCAAGAACAAGCTGCGGGACGGCTTCGAGGTGGACGGCTCCGGCCCGTACACGGCGAAGCAGGAGGTCACCGACGACCGCCTGGTCAAGACGGTCTTCACGAGGAACCCCAAGTACAAGGGCGGGTTCAAGGTCCAGAGCGACAAGGTCGAGCTGCGCAACTTCACCGACACCGACGCCATGGGCAAGGCGCTGGAGGACGGCGACATCGACCTGATGACGCGCACCATGTCGCCCGAGCAGGTCCAGGAGTACGACGGGGCCAAGGACAAGAAGATCGACGTGGTCGAGATGCAGGGTCTGGAGATCCGCTACCTCGCCTTCAACACCGAAGCGCCGACGGCCAAGAACAAGGCCGTGCGCCAGGCCATGGCGCAGCTCGTCGACCGCGGCGCGCTGGCCTCCGCGGTGTACGGCTCGACGGCCGACCCGCTGTACTCGCTGGTGCCGTCCACCATCACCGGGCACGCCAACTCGTTCTTCAACAAGTACGGCAACCCGAGCACCGCCAAGGCCCGCTCCCTGCTGAACAAGGCGAACATCTCCACGCCGGTGAAGATGACGCTGCACTACACCACCGACCACTACGGCCCGGGCACCAAGAAGGAGTTCGAGCTGCTGCGCAAGCAGCTGAACGACTCCGGCCTGTTCGACGTGTCGATCAAGGGTGTGCCGTGGAACACCTTCCGAGCGGCCGAGCGCGACGGCAAGTACGCGGCGTACGGCATGGGTTGGTTCCCCGACTTCCCGGACGCCGACAACTTCCTCGCGCCGTTCCTCGACAAGGACAACTTCCTCGGCTCGCCGTACGTGAACGACACGATCAACGAGCAGCTGATCCCGACGTCCCGCCGCGAGGCCGACCGGCTCGCCGCCTCCAAGAGCTTCCGCCGCATCCAGGACATCGTCGCCGAGGACGTCCCGGTGCTCCCGCTCTGGCAGGGCAAGCAGTTCATCGCGGCGCGTGACGACATCACGGGTGTCGAGTGGGCCCTCAACTCCTCCTCGAACCTCCAGCTGTGGGAGCTCAGCCGCGGCGTCAGCGGCTGACCTCCGCACCCGGGTCCACTTCCAAGTTCCAGCGAACGACCACAACAACTAAGGCACGTACGTGAAATGTCGTAACCAGTGGCTGGCCCTTCCCCTCACGGGAGGGCTCGCCGCCGCCCTGCTGACCGGCTGCGGCACGGAATCGGGCGGTGCGGGGGACACGGGCGACGCGGTCGTGATGGGGATGTCCGACGACGTCCTCGCCACCGACCCGGCATCCGGCTACGACCCCGGGTCCTGGCTCCTGTTCAACAACGTCTTCCAGTCGCTCCTGAGCTTCCCCAAGGGCGCCACCGAGCCCGAGCCGGAGGCCGCCGAGAGCTGCGGGTTCACGGACACGGAGGCGAAGGTCTTCAAGTGCGAGCTGCGTGACGGGCTGAAGTTCAGCAACGGCAACGCGCTCACGTCGAAGGACGTCAAGTTCTCCTTCGACCGCATGCGCAAGATCAACGACGGCGACGGCCCGGCGATCATGTTCCCGATGCTCGACCGGGTGCAGGCACCGGACGCCAAGACCGTCGTCTTCAAGCTGAAGTACTCCGACGCGACCTTCCCCAGCAAGATCGCCTCGGGCGCGGGCTCGATCGTGGACCACCGCGAGTACGACATGAACGGGCTGCGCGAGGACGGCAAGGCCGTCGGCTCCGGGCCGTACACGCTCGACTCGTTCGACAAGGAGCAGGCGGTCTTCTCCGTCAACTCCGGCTACAAGGGCAACGCCAAGGTGAAGAACGACGGCGTGGCCATCAAGTTCTTCCACGGCGACCAGAAGGGCCTGAAGAAGGCGCTCCTGGAGGACCGGATCGACCTGGCCTACCGAGGCCTCGCCGCCGCGGACATCGCGGACATCGAGCAGGACACCTCCAAGGACGGCCAGGACGTCGACATCGTCGAGGGCACCAGCGCCGAGGTGCAGCACCTGGTCTTCAACATGAAGGACCCGGTCGCGGGCAAGCTCGGCGTGCGCAAGGCCATGGCCTACCTCCTGGACCGGGACGCCCTGGTCAAGGAGGTCTACCAGGACACGGCCACGCCGCTGTACTCGATCGTGCCCGCGGGCATCGGCGGCCACAACACCGCGTTCTTCGACACGTACGGCGCCCGCCCGCAGCGCGCCAAGGCCGCCGCCGCCCTGCGCTCCGACGGCGTCGAGGGCAAGGTCGAGCTCACGCTCTGGTCGACCCCGACGCGCTACGGCCCGGCCACCGACCAGGAGCTGCGGGCCATCGCCAAGCAGCTCAACGCGTCCGGCCTCTTCGACGCCGATGTGAAGTCCGTCGCCTTCGAGCAGTACGAGAAGGACATCGAGGCCGGCAAGTACGGCGTCTACGTCAAGGGCTGGGTGCCGGACTACCCGGACCCGGACAACTTCACCCAGCCGTTCTTCGGCAAGGGCAACGTCCTCGGCAACCACTTCGAGAACAGCACCATCACCGGGAAGATCATCCCGGGCACCGCGACGGAGAGCGACCGCACCAAGACCGACAAGCAGTACGGCGAGCTGCAGGACATCGTGGCCGAGCAGCTGCCGGTCCTGCCGGTCTGGCAGGCCAAGCAGTACGCCGTCGTCCGCGACAGCGTCTACGGCCTGGAGTCCTGCCTCGACGCGTCGACGGTCTTCCGCTTCTGGGAGATCAGCAAGGGCTGACCGTACGGACGGCTGACCGTACAGACGAAGGTGGCCACCCCCTCGGGGGGCGGCCACCTTCTTCGTTCTCACTTCTCTCGGCCGGGTCACTGCGCGCCGGGACGCACCAGCCCGCTCTCGTACGCGTACACCGCCGCCTGCACACGGTCGCGCAGGCCCAGCTTCGTCAGCACATGGCCGACGTGGGTCTTCACGGTCGTCTCGCTGACGAAGAGGTCCGCGGCGATCTCCGCGTTCGACAGGCCGCGGGCGACCAGCTTCAGGACCTCGACCTCGCGATCGGTGAGCGTGTGCAGGGTGTCGGGCACCGGCTCGTCACCGGACGGGAGGTGCGCGGAGTACTTGTCCAGGAGCCGGCGGGTGATGCTCGGCGCGAGCATCGCCTCACCCGCCGCGACCACCCGGATCGCCTGCACCAGCTCGTTCGCCGGGGCGTCCTTGAGGAGGAAGCCGCTGGCACCGGCGCGCAGCGCCTCCACCACGTACTCATCGAGGTCGAAGGTGGTCAGGACGAGCACCTTCGCCGGACCGTCCCGGCCGGGACCGGTGATCTGCCGGGTCGCCTCGACACCGTCCATCCGCGGCATGCGGATGTCCATCAGGACCACATCGGGCTGTAGTGCCCGCACCTGGTCGAGAGCCTGCAGGCCGTCTCCGGCCTCGCCGACGACCGCGATGTCCTGCTCGGCCTCCAGAATCATCCGGAACCCGGTGCGCAACAGCGGCTGGTCATCGACCAGTAGGACGCGGATGGCCACGTGTCTCTCCTTCAGCTAGCCCGCGCCCATTCTGCCCTGCTCACCCTCAGCCGACTCGGGCGCCCTCACAGGAAGCGGATACGGCGGGGGAGTCCCCCCAAATTCAGGACATACCGCCCGGTGATCGCACCAACCGCACAACTTGGTCGGCCTCGGCCGCCAATTCCCGGTCTCGGTCGCCAGCTCGATCGCCTCCCACAACGCGAGCAACTTGCGCTCGACCCGCTCCAGGTCCGCCACCACCGGGTCGTACGTGACGACGTCGCCGCTCCCCAGATAGACAAGCTGGAGACGGCGCGGCACCACACCCTTCAGACGCCACACCACCAGGGCATAAAACTTCATCTGGAACAGCGCACCCTCCGCGTACTCGGGACGCGGAGCCTTGCCCGTCTTGTAGTCGACGATGCGGACCTCACCCGACGGAGCCACGTCCACGCGGTCGATGATGCCCCGCAGCTTCAGGCCCGACTCCAGCTCGGCCTGCACGAACAGCTCCCGCTCCGCGGGCTCCAGACGCGTCGGGTCCTCCAGCGTGAACCAGCGCTCCACGAGCTTCTCCGCGTCGGACAGCCAGCGCGCCATGCGCTCACCCTCCGGATCGTCCGCGAACAACTCCGTCAGCTCCGGCTTCGCCTCCCGCAGCCGGTCCCACTGACCCGGAATGAGCGACTTGGCGCGCGGCGCGGTGCGCTCACCCGCCGGGGCATCGAAAAGCCGCTCCAGGACCGCGTGCACCAGCGTGCCCCGGGTCGCCGCCTCACTCGGCTTCTCAGGCAGCTTGTCGATCACCCGGAAGCGGTACAGCAGCGGGCACTGCATGAAGTCGCCCGCGCGCGAGGGCGACAAAGACGCCGGGCGCACGGCCGCCGCGGCACCGTCGGTGCTGGTTTCCATGAGGACAGACCCTACGACCCACCACTGACAACAGCCGCATACCATCGACGACAGACCCTCTCACCCTGCATGATCGGGCGGGTAACCGCGCCATATTGGGGCGAGGGACGCTTCGAACGAGGGGACATCGTGGACGAAAGCGGCGAGAGCGGCGGGCCGCAGTCCGACGGCACCGAGGGCCTGCGGCCGAAAGACGCCACCGGCTCCCGAGAGCCGACGCGTCCGGCCGACACGGACACGGACACGGCCCACGAGCCGGAACAGCCCCGGCACGACAAGACCGGCACATCCCTCACCAAGGCGCCGCGCGAGGAGCGGCCCACCGAGCCACAGCGCCCGAGCACCCCGCCCACGCCACCCCCCGGCAAAGGAACGCCGCAGCCGCCCAAGGCACAGAAAGGGCCCGGCGGCGGACTGCTCATGGGCAGGCCCTTCGGCGTACCCGTCTACGTGGCACCCAGCTGGTTCCTCGTCGCCGCCCTCATCACCTGGGTCTTCGGCGGCCAGCTCGACCGCGTCCTGCCCGAGCTCGGCAGCGCCCGCTACCTGGTCTCGCTCTTCTTCGCCGTCGCCTTCTACGCCTCCGTACTCGTCCACGAACTCGCCCACACCGTCGCAGCACTCCGCTTCAAGCTGCCGGTGCGCCGCATCCAGCTGCAGTTCTTCGGCGGCGTCTCCGAGATCGAGAAGGAGTCCGAGACCCCGGGGCGCGAGTTCGTCCTCGCCTTCGTCGGCCCGCTGCTCTCCCTCGTCCTCTCGGGCCTCTTCTACGGGGCCATGCGCCTCGTAGAACCCGGCACCGTGCCCGGCGTCCTGCTCGCCGGCCTGATGATCTCCAACCTCATCGTCGCCGCCTTCAACCTCCTGCCCGGCCTGCCCCTGGACGGCGGCCGCATGCTGCGCGCCGTCGTCTGGAAGATCACCGGCAAGCCCATGAGCGGCACCGTCGCCGCCGCCTGGGTCGGCCGTGCCCTCGCCGTCTCCGTCCTCGTCGGGCTGCCCCTCCTCAACCAGTCCGGCGCCCTCGGCGGCGAACCCGAGGACATCGGCGGCATGAACACCGTCACCGACGCCCTGCTCGCCGCGATCCTCGCCGCGATCATCTGGACCGGCGCCGGAAACAGCCTGCGCATGGCACGCCTGCGCGAACACCTGCCCGAACTGCGCGCCCGGAGCCTGACCCGCCGCGCCGTCCCCGTCGAGAGCGAGACCCCACTCTCCGAAGCGCTCCGCAGGGCCAACGACGCCGGCGCCCGCGCCCTCGTCGTCGTCGACACCGACGGCGACCCCATGGCCGTCGTCCGCGAGGCCGCCATCGTCTCCGTGCCCCAGCACCGCCGCCCCTGGGTCGGCGTCGGCGGCCTCGCCCAGGACATCACCGAAGGCATGCGCATCTCCGCCGAGCTCTCGGGCGAGGAACTGCTCGACACGCTCCGGGCCACCCCCGCCACCGAGTACCTCGTCGTCGAGGAGTCCGGCGAGATCTACGGAGTACTCTCCGCCGCCGACGTCGAGCGCGCCTTCGTCAAGGCGATGGCCAGACCGTCCTGAGCCCCGCTCCCCTCAAGCGGTGGTCCGAGGTCCCTGCCGCGGCCGGTAGGCTGGTCACATGTCCGAACCGACCGGTGCCGCCCGCCGTCGCGGGCCCTTCAAGGTCGGGGACCAGGTCCAGCTCACCGACCCCAAGGGACGCCACTACACGTTCACGCTCGAGGCCGGGAAGAACTTCCACACCCACAAGGGTTCCTTCCCCCACGACGAGCTGATCGGCGCTCCCGAGGGCAGTGTTGTCCGAACCACGGGAAACGTCGCCTACCTGGCGCTGCGACCCCTGCTCCCCGACTACGTCCTGTCCATGCCCCGCGGTGCCGCCGTGGTCTACCCCAAGGACGCGGGTCAGATCCTGGCCTTCGCCGACATCTTCCCCGGCGCCCGCGTCGTCGAGGCGGGCGTGGGCTCCGGCTCGCTCAGCAGCTTCCTGCTGCGCGCCATTGGTGACCAGGGAATGCTGCACTCGTACGAGCGCCGCGAGGACTTCGCCGAGATCGCCCAGCAGAACGTGGAGCGCTACTTCGGCGGCCCGCACCCCGCCTGGCAGCTCACCGTCGGCGACCTCCAGGACAACCTGAGCGACACCGAGGTCGACCGCGTCATCCTGGACATGCTCGCCCCCTGGGAGTGCCTGGAGGCCGTCTCCAAGGCGCTCGTCCCCGGCGGCATCCTCTGCTGCTACGTGGCGACCACCACCCAGCTCGCGCGGACCGTCGAGTCCATCCGCGAGATCGGCGGCTTCAACGAGCCGACCGCCTGGGAATCGATGATCCGCAACTGGCACATCGAAGGCCTCGCGGTCCGCCCCGACCATCGCATGATCGGGCACACCGGTTTCCTGCTCACCGCCCGCCGCCTCGCGGACGGTGTGGAACCCCCGATGCGCCGCCGCCGCCCCGCCAAGGGCGCGTACGGCGACGACTACTCCGGCCCGAACGCCGACGGCGGCACCCCGCGCTGACCCGCGCGGCAGACCCCGCCCAATGAACAGGCGCCGCCGCCGAGTTCCCTGACCGACCAGGGAACTCGGCGGCGGCGCCGTTTCGTTGACAGGACACCAGCCCGTACCAGGACCCCGGTGTCCCACCTCACTGTGACGTATGGCACGATGCTGGCCACCTCCCCACCGGCACAGCCCTCACAGGAGACACTTCCTAGTGCAGCACCCCGCCGTCCCGGAACTGGCACACGCCACCACCCGCCCCATCCACTGGCTGGCCACCGCGGCCGCGCTGGCCGCCGTCGTCGCGGGCTCCGCCGTCCTGCAGCCCGACGCCGCGACCGCCGCACAGACAGACCCGAAGCCGCACTCCAGAGCCGCCGCGGCCGCACCGGCCCCGGCACCCGCACCGGACCCGGCCTCCGTCGACTTCCCGATCGCCTGCGGCCCCGTGGAGCCCGTCGTGAAGAAGAAGGCGTCCGGCGACCTCGACGGCGACGGCAGACCGGAGACCGTGGCCGTGGTCCACTGCCAGGCCGGGTCGGGCACCCCACCGGACGGGATCTATGTGATCACCCGATCCGGGACCGGAAAGCCCCGCGTGGTCGCGACACTCGTCGACCCGAAGGACCGGCTCAGCGTGAGCGACTTCGCCGTCCGCGAGGGCACGGTCACCGCGACCCTGCTCGGCTACTCCTCACCCGACGTGCCCCGCTGCTGCCCCGACCAACAGGACAAGGCCAAGTGGCAGTGGAAGGACGGGACGTTCGAGCGGGCCGCACCCGCCGAGGCGCGCAGCGTATGACGGCCCGCCAGGGGCGGAATCAAGCCGCTTCAGGTCCGTAGACCTCGACCCCGTCCGAAACGCGTCGCACATGGATGCAGTCGCCGGGGCACTCCTTGGCCGAATCCACGACATCGTTGAGGAGCGGCAACGGCACGGGCGTTGTCGCCCCGGGCGCCTGCAGCAGCTCGTCGTCACCGCTCTTCACATAGGCCAGACCATCGATGTCCAGCTCGAACACCTCGGGCGCGTACTGCGCGCAGATGCCGTCCCCGGTACAGAGGTCCTGGTCGATCCAGACCTCCAGCGGGTCGCCCTCACTGCCGGTCTCGGCCTCGTGCCGCACGGTCATCTCTCCTGCCGGTCGCTGCGCCGGGCGGCCCGAGATCCAGCAAGTCGGGCCAGCCCTGACGGGTGTTGAACACTTCGACGATACAACCGCCCGCTTTCCGATGTTGTTGGGTGGGTATTCCCCTGGTGTGAGGGAGAGCGCAAGGGTGAAGATCGGACACACCCCCACCGTCTTTGTGATCTAGGGGTTTCAATCGACACCCACCCAGGTAGGGTCTGGAAGCGTCCAGCTCCCCTTGGAGGAGGTGAGGACCGTGGCAGCCCACGACGACGACATCAACCGCGGCATCCGGCCGGGGCGAGGGTCTGAAGACCCCGCCGGTCAGGTTGCCTATCTCGAGCAGGAAATCGCCGTCCTGCGACGCAAGCTCGCCGACTCTCCGCGTCATACGAGGATTCTCGAAGAGCGGATCGTCGAGCTGCAGACCAACCTGGCCGGCGTGTCCGCGCAGAACGAGCGGCTCGCCAACACGCTCCGTGAGGCCCGCGACCAGATCGTGGCCCTCAAGGAGGAAGTCGACCGGCTCGCACAGCCGCCGGCCGGCTTCGGAGTCTTCCTCGTGGCGAACGAGGACGGCACGGCGGACATCTTCACCGGGGGCCGCAAGCTCCGGGTGAACGTCAGCCCGAGCGTGGAGCTCGAAGAGCTCAGGCGCGGCCAGGAAGTAATGCTCAACGAAGCGCTCAACGTGGTCGAGGCCATGGAGTTCGAGAGCGTCGGCGACATCGTCACCCTCAAGGAGATCCTCGAGGACGGCGACCGAGCCCTGGTGGTCGGACACACCGACGAAGAACGAGTGGTGCGGCTCGCCGAACCCCTCCTCGACGTCACCATCCGCCCGGGCGACGCCCTCCTTCTCGAACCCCGCTCCGGCTACGTCTACGAAGTCATCCCCAAGAGCGAGGTCGAAGAGCTCGTCCTCGAAGAAGTCCCCGACATCAGCTACGAGAAGATCGGCGGCCTCGGCGGCCAGATCGAGATGATCCGGGACGCCGTCGAGCTCCCCTATCTCTACCCCGACCTCTTCAAGGAGCACGAACTGCGGCCGCCCAAGGGCGTGCTGCTGTACGGGCCCCCCGGCTGCGGCAAGACACTGATCGCGAAAGCCGTCGCCAACTCCCTTGCCAAGAAGGTCGCCGAGGTGACCGGCCAGCCCGCGGGGAAGAGCTACTTCCTCAACATCAAGGGCCCCGAACTCCTCAACAAGTACGTCGGCGAGACCGAGCGCCACATCCGCCTGGTCTTCCAGCGTGCACGGGAGAAGGCGAGCGAGGGCACCCCCGTCATCGTCTTCTTCGACGAGATGGAATCCCTCTTCCGCACCCGCGGATCCGGTGTCAGCTCGGACGTGGAGAACACCATCGTCCCGCAGCTGCTCGCCGAGATCGACGGCGTGGAAGGCCTGGAGAACGTCATCGTCATCGGCGCCTCCAACCGCGAGGACATGATCGACCCCGCGATCCTGCGGCCCGGCCGGCTCGACGTGAAGATCAAGATCGAGCGCCCGGACGCCGAGGCGGCGAAGGACATCTTCGCCAAGTACCTCACCGAACGGCTCCCGCTGCACGCCGACGACCTGGCCGAGCACAGCGCCGACCGGCGCACCACCGTGCAAGGCATGATCCAATCCGTCGTCGAGCAGATGTACGCCGAATCCGAGGAGAACCGCTTCCTCGAGGTGACGTACGCCAACGGCGACAAGGAAGTCCTCTACTTCAAGGACTTCAATTCCGGCGCCATGATCGAAAACATCGTGGGCCGCGCCAAGAAGATGGCCATCAAGGCCTTCCTCGAAGCGAACCAGAAGGGCATCCGGGTCGCTCACCTCCTCCAGGCTTGCATCGACGAGTTCAAGGAGAACGAGGACCTGCCCAACACCACCAACCCCGACGACTGGGCCAGGATCTCCGGAAAGAAGGGCGAGCGGATCGTGTACATCCGCACCCTTGTCACCGGAAAGCAGGGCGCGGACACCGGACGCTCCATCGACACGGTGGCCAACACCGGTCAATACCTGTAGAACACAGGACGGCTGCGGGTGTCCTTCACGGGTACCCGCAGCCGTCTGTTTTTCAATGAAGGCAATGATCTCCCCACCAGCGCAAAGGCGTTCTAGGCTCTGCGGTACCGCCGAGTCGCGCAGTGCGGGGACGGGCACCGCACACGCACCGGAGCACCAGCGGTACTTGAGCGCCGTTCCCGGACGGGAGCGCCGCCGGGCAAGGAGGGCCGCATGACCGTACGGCGAGTAATGGGCATCGAGACGGAGTACGGCATCTCCGTCCCCGGCCACCCCAACGCCAATGCCATGCTCACCTCGTCCCAGATCGTCAACGCCTATGCCGCGGCGATGCACCGGGCGCGACGCGCCCGCTGGGACTTCGAGGAGGAGAACCCGCTGCGGGACGCGCGGGGTTTCGACCTCGCCCGCGAGGCCGCCGACTCCAGCCAGCTGACCGACGAGGACATCGGCCTCGCCAACGTCATCCTGACCAACGGGGCGCGCCTCTACGTGGACCACGCGCACCCCGAATACAGCTCACCGGAGATCACCAACCCCCTGGACGCGGTCCTGTGGGACAAGGCCGGCGAACGCATCATGGCCGAGGCCGCCGACCGCGCGGCACAGCTCCCCGGCGCCCAGCCGATCCACCTCTACAAGAACAACACCGACAACAAGGGCGCGTCGTACGGCACGCACGAGAACTATCTGATGAAGCGGGAGACCCCCTTCTCGGACATCGTGCGGCACCTGACGCCGTTCTTCGTCTCCCGCCAGGTGGTCACCGGGGCGGGCCGCGTCGGCATCGGACAGGACGGCCACGAGCACGGCTTCCAGCTCAGCCAGCGCGCCGACTACTTCGAGGTCGAGGTCGGCCTGGAGACGACGCTGAAGCGGCCGATCATCAACACCCGCGACGAGCCGCACTCCGACGCCGAGAAGTACCGCAGGCTGCACGTCATCATCGGCGACGCCAACCTCTCCGAGATCTCGACGTACCTCAAGCTCGGCACGACCTCCCTGGTCCTCGCGATGATCGAGGACGGCTTCATCAACGTCGACCTCGCGGTCGACCAGCCCGTGCGCACGCTCCACCAGGTCTCGCACGACGCATCGCTGAAGCACCTCGTCACGCTCCGCAGCGGCCGTTCACTGACCGCGGTGCAGCTCCAGATGGAGTACTTCGAACTGGCCCGCAAGTACGTCGAGGAGCGGTACGGCTCCGACGCCGACGAGCAGACCAAGGACGTACTGACCCGCTGGGAAGACGTCCTCGGCCGCCTCGAAAGCGATCCGATGAGCCTCTCCGGAGAGCTCGACTGGGTCGCCAAGCGGGAGCTCATGGAGGGCTACCGCCGCCGTGACAGCCTCGACTGGGACGCCGCACGGCTCCACCTGGTCGACCTCCAGTACGCCGACGTACGGGCCGAGAAGGGCCTGTACAACCGTCTGGTGGCGCGGGGCAAGATGAAGCGGCTCCTTGACGAGGCGGACGTCGAGCGCGCCATCACGAAGCCGCCCGAGGACACGCGCGCCTACTTCCGCGGCCGCTGCCTCGAGCAGTACGCGGACGACGTGGCCGCGGCGTCCTGGGACTCGGTCATCTTCGACCTCCCGGGCCGTGACTCTCTGCAACGGGTCCCCACGCTGGAGCCCCTGCGCGGCACGAGGAACCACGTCAAGGAACTCCTGGACCGCTGCCGCACGGCAGAGGAGCTGGTTCGGGTCCTCTCGGGCGGCTGAAAGGTCATCGACGGGGGAATCACACAGGTGGGTCCCGCACGTTGACGCAACTGCGGGGCCGATGTCGGACCCGGAGCGTAGGGTCTGATCAAGAACGTCTAACCGAGCGAGCGGGGTGAGGTAGATGGCGACCAAGGACACCGGCGGCGGACAGCAGAAGGCGACGCGTCCCACCGAGGAGACCGAGGAGCAGACGCAGGACGCGCAGGCTTCGGAGGACCTCAAGGAACGCCAGGAGAAGCTGAGCGACGACGTCGACTCGGTTCTGGACGAGATTGACGATGTCTTGGAGGAGAA
The DNA here is from genome assembly GCF_040683555.1 of Streptomyces sp. NPDC093510. NCBI lineage: Bacteria > Bacillati > Actinomycetota > Actinomycetes > Kitasatosporales > Streptomycetaceae > Streptomyces > Streptomyces sp. NPDC093510. The sequence goes on along the minus strand of NZ_JBFBEE010000008.1, from coordinate 114,570 downwards.
CGCAGAGGATTTCGTGCGGTCCTTCGTTCAGAAGGGTGGAGAGTGATTGTGCCTTTGAATCGAAGGCGGCGTCCGGGTTCGTTGGAGCTCGCGAGTTGACTGTGGCGAAGCGATGCTCGCGGTGCCAGGAGAGTAAGCCAAGCGCGGAGTTCGCCAGCAACAGGTCCATGCGGGACGGTCTCCAGGCGTACTGCCGCAGCTGTGCCGCGGCGTACCACCAGGAACGGCAACTGGCCCGCGGCAAGAACGTGAGACCGAGGGTGGCGACGCCTGAGGGGCACAAGTTCTGTCGCACGTGCGGGGAGATCAAGCCGCACAGCGAGTGGGACCGGAATCGTCGGGCTTCGGATGGCCTGGCCACACTCTGCAAGCCCTGCAAAGCGGTGAAGGGGCGAGCAGGCCATCTGAAGCGGCAGTACGGCATCACGGAGGCCGACCGAGATGAGTTGGTCGCGTCTCAAGTCGGCGTCTGCTGTATCTGCCTGGCCGCTCCGGCGGTACATGTGGATCACTGCCACGACACGGGTAGGGTCCGAGGCGTACTGTGCTTCAGCTGCAACGCCGCGCTGGGGCAGTTCAAGGATCGGCCGGACTCCATAAGGCGAGCGGCCGCATACGTGGAAGGAAACGCGTGGAAGCCAACACTCGTAGCACCGGGCGTCTACCAGCTGCCTTCCTGACGCCTGGTTCGTCGTCGTTCATGGATTTCCTGTCCGAGCACCAGCCGGAGATCCTGCCCGGCAACCGCCAACTGCCGCCCACGCAGGGCGTCATCGAGGCGCCGCACGGCACGACCATCGTGGCCGTGACGTTCCCCGGCGGCGTGGTCCTCGCCGGTGACCGGCGGGCGACCATGGGCAATGTGATCGCGCAGCGCGACATCGAGAAGGTCTTCCCGGCCGACGAGTTCTCGGCGGTGGGCATTGCCGGTACGGCGGGCCTCGCCGTGGAGATGGTGAAGCTCTTCCAGCTGGAGCTGGAGCACTTCGAGAAGGTGGAGGGCGCCACGCTCTCGCTCGAGGGCAAGGCGAACCGGCTCTCCACGATGATCCGCAGCAACCTCGGCATGGCCATGCAGGGTCTCGCCGTCGTGCCGCTCTTCGCGGGGTACGACGTGGACCGCGAGAAGGGCCGCATCTTCTCGTACGACGTGACGGGCGGGCGTTCGGAGGAGCACGGCTTCGCGGCGACCGGTTCGGGTTCGGTCTTCGCGCGCGGTGCGATGAAGAAGCTCTACCACGACGGTCTCACCGAGGAGCAGGCGACGACGCTGGTCGTCCAGGCGCTGTACGACGCCGCCGACGACGACTCGGCGACCGGCGGCCCGGACGTGGCCCGCCGGATCTACCCGATCGTCACCGTGATCTCCGACGAGGGGTTCCGGAGGCTGACGGACGACGAGTCCTCCGCCATCGCGCGCGCGATCCTGGAGAAGCGGCTCGAGCAGCCGGACGGCCCGCGGGCCTCGCTGCTCTGATCGCTCCGAATTCGCCACTGACTGAAGTTTTTTGACAGAAAGGGACGGATCCGGTGTCGACGCCGTTCTATGTCTCACCCCAGCAGGCCATGGCCGACCGGGCGGAATACGCCAGGAAGGGCATCGCCCGTGGCCGCAGCCTTGTCGTGATGCAGTATGCCGACGGCATCGTCTTCGTCGGCGAGAATCCGTCCCGTGCGCTGCACAAGTTCAGCGAGATCTACGACCGGATCGGCTTCGCGGCCGCCGGCAAGTACAACGAGTACGAGAATCTGCGGATCGGCGGTGTGCGGTACGCCGACCTTCGTGGATATACCTATGACCGCGATGACGTGACGGCCCGTGGGCTCGCCAACGTCTACGCGCAGACGCTCGGCACGATCTTCTCCAGCAACGCGGAGAAGCCGTACGAGGTGGAGCTGGTCGTCGCCGAGGTGGGTGCCACGCCGGACGGTGACCAGATCTACCGGCTGCCGCATGACGGTTCGATCGTGGACGAGCACGGTTCGGTCGCGGTCGGTGGCAATGCCGAACAGATCAGCACGTATCTCGATCAGCGTCACCAGGACGGGATGACGCTGGCCGAGGCGCTCAAGCTCGCGGTGCAGGCGCTGTCCCGCGACACCAACGGCAGCGAGCGGGAGATCCCCGCGGAGCGGCTCGAGGTGGCGATCCTCGACCGGACGCGGCCGCAGCAGCGCAAGTTCAAGCGGATCGTGGGCCGTCAGCTGTCGCGTCTGCTCGACGAGGGCGGCGCGACGGACGCGGCCACCGACACGGACGAGGACACCGAGGACGCCGGGGACGCCGGGCCCGCGCCGCGGTCCGGCGGCGACGTCGAGTAGTTCGTTTCCGTTTCCTGTTCCGGGTGCGCCCCGTGTTCCGGCCCTGCGGCCGGGAGGCGGGGCGCTTCTGTGTGTGCGTCAGTGGGCGGGGCCGGTGGAGCCGCGGACGACCAGTTCGACGGGGAGCGGGGTGGCATCGGGTCTCCGGCCCTCCAGTACGGCGACCAGGGACTCCATGCCCCGCTCCCCGAACCGCTCGGCGGGCAGCCGGACCGTCGTCAGCTCCGGTTCGACGGCGGTCGCCAGGGTCAGGTCGTCGAAGCCGGTGACGGAGACGTCCTCGGGGACGCGCAGGCCGAGCCGCCGTGCCGCTTTGCAGGCGCCGGCGGAGAGGAAGTCGTCGTCGCAGACGACCGCGGTGGGCCGGGGTCCTGGGGCGGACAGGGCCGCTTCCGCGACGACACGGGCGCCCTCGACGTTCAGGGGGGCGGCGACCCGGCGCACGGCGGTGTCGGTGCCCCGCAGTGTCCGGGCGAGGGCCTCCGCGCGTACGTCGAAGGTCCAGGAGTCGACGTCCGCTCCGAGGTGGAGGAAGTCGCGGTGGCCGAGGGCGAGCAGATGCTCCGTCACCTGGCGCATGCCGTCGGCGAGGTCGAGGTTGACGGTGGTGGCGCCCAGGCTGCCGGCGGGGTCGCTGTCGAGCATGACCAGGGGCAGGTCGTCGCCGCGGATGGTGGCCAGGACGTCGGAGGCCATGGAGGAGGCCAGGACGCCGTCCAGGGAGGCGCGTGCCGAGGCGAAGGGGTCGCGGGCCGGGCCGATGCCGTCGGGGGAGGGGTAGAGGAGCACGCCGAAGCCGTGCCGGGCGGCGATGCGGGCGACGCCGGTGTAGACGTGCGCGAAGAATTCGTTGGTGAGCTCGGGGACGACGAGCAGCGCTGTCCTTGTGCGGCCGAGGCGGAGGTTGCGAGCCGCCAGGTTGGGGCGGTAGCCCAGTTCGCGTGCGGCGGACCGGACCCGTTCCGCGGTGGGTTCTGCGACGCGGCCGCGCCATTTGTCGCCGAGCACCAGGGAGACGGTGGCCTGGGAGACCCCGGCCGCGCGTGCGACGTCGCGGCTCGTGGGGCGGGAACCCCCGGCTTCCTGTAGCGGCCCGGCCACTGACACCTCCCAGCTCGTGCCCGCGCCACGGAGAGGTCCGTGCCGTGGGGAGTCGCGGTGGACCCGCGGACAGCGCTCATGGTACGTATGACGCCGGTCGTTATACGTAACACCCCGGCTCGACGTGCGGGGGAAGGGCGGGAGAGCATGGCTGCGGGATACGCGGAGATCCTCAGAAGGCGCTACGCGACCCGGCTGCTCGCCGGGACGCTCGTCGGCAGGCTGCCGAACGCCACTGCGCCGATCGCCATCGTGCTGTTCATCCGGGCCGAGGGCGGCACCTACAGCCTGGCCGGCGCGCTCGCCGCGGTGTACGGCGTGGCCAACGCGGTGGGCCAGCCGCTGCTCGGGCGCCTCGTCGACCTGTACGGCCAGCCGCGGGTCCAGTTGCCCGCCGCGCTGCTCTCCGGGCTCGGCATGGCGGCCTTCGCCTTCACGGGGCCCGACCGGCTGGTCCTCGCGTATGTCGCGGTCGGGGCCGCCGGACTGTTCACTCCGCCCTTGGAGGGCGGCCTGCGCGCCCTGTGGCCGAGCGTCCTCGGCAAGGAGGAGCAGGTCCACACCGCGTACGCCATGGACGCCATCGCCCAGGAAGTCATGTTCACCGTCGGGCCGTTGCTCATTACCGGCTGTGTGGCCCTGTGGTCGGAGCAGGTGGCACTGCTGGTCGTCAACGTGGTCGGGGTGCTGGGCGCCCTCTCCGTAGTGGTGTCCCGGCCCTCGCGCGCGTGGCGCTCGGCGCCGCGGGAGGCGCACTGGCTCGGGGCCCTGCGCTCGCCCGGACTCCTCGCGCTCCTCGGCGCGTTCCTCTTCATCGGCATGGCGCTCGGCTCCATCACCGTCGCCGGTGTCTCGTACGCGGACGCGCACGGCGGCGACGCGGTGTACGGCTGGATGATGGCGGCGATCGGGCTCGGCGCGCTCTTCGGCGGGTCCGTGTACGGGGCGCGGCAGTGGAGTGGTGCGCCGGAGCGCAGGCTGAGCGTTCTGGTGGCGCTGCTGGCCCTTTGCTACTGGCCGTTGGTGTTCACGCCCGGCGCGGTCGCCATGACGGCGCTCATGGTGCTCGCCGGTGTGTTCCTCGCGCCGGCGCTCGCGTGTGCCTTCGTCATCGTGGACCGGCACGCTCCGCGCGGGACGGTCACCGAGGCGTTCTCCTGGCTCGTGACGACGTTCGGGGTCGGCGCGTCGCTGGGAACCGCCGTGGCGGGGCCCGTCGTCGAGCGGGGTGGTTCCGCGTGGGGGTTCGCCGTGCCGGGGTTCGCCGGGGTGGCCGCGCTGATGGTTCTGCTGGCCACGGCGCGGGTACTGGTACCGGTCACGGAATCCGGGGTCGTTGCGGGTTCATCGGAAAATGATCGAAACGGTACCGTCGAACCCGGTTTCAGTGCCGGGCATCAGGCGTAATGTTCAGTCATGGACCGCCGCATTTTCGGGCTGGAGAACGAGTACGGCGTCACATGCACGTTCAGGGGACAGCGCCGTCTGTCGCCTGACGAGGTGGCGCGCTACCTCTTCCGCCGTGTCGTGTCATGGGGCCGCAGCAGCAACGTCTTTCTGCGGAACGGCGCCCGCCTGTATCTCGACGTGGGATCACATCCGGAATACGCGACACCCGAATGTGACAATGTGACCGAGCTGGTCACCCACGACAAAGCAGGCGAGCGCATTCTGGAAGGCCTGCTCGTCGACGCCGAACGCCGCCTGCACGAGGAGGGAATCGCGGGCGACGTCTATCTATTCAAGAACAACACCGATTCGGCGGGAAACTCCTACGGCTGCCACGAGAACTATCTGGTGGCCCGTCACGGGGAGTTCTCCCGGCTCGCGGACATCCTCATTCCGTTCCTCGTCACCCGGCAGCTGCTCTGCGGCGCGGGCAAGGTGCTGCAGACTCCGCGCGGCGCCGTGTACTGCGTCAGCCAGCGCGCCGAGCACATCTGGGAAGGGGTGTCCTCCGCGACCACCCGTTCCCGGCCGATCATCAACACCCGCGACGAACCGCACGCGGACGCCGAGCGCTACCGCAGGCTCCACGTCATCGTCGGCGACTCGAACATGTCCGAGACGACCATGCTCCTCAAGGTGGGCGCCACCGACCTCGTGCTGCGCATGATCGAGGCGGGCACCGTGATGCGGGACCTCACTCTGGAGAACCCGATCAGGGCCATCCGTGAGGTCAGCCACGACATCACCGGCCGCCGCAAGGTGCGTCTGGCCAGCGGACGTGAGGCCTCGGCCCTCGAAGTGCAGCGCGAGTACTACGAGAAGGCGGTGGACTTCGTCGACCGCCGCGGCATCCGCACCGGCACCGTCGAGCAGGTCCTGGAGCTGTGGGGCCGCACGCTGGACGCGATCGAGAGCGAGGACCTCGACCGCATCGGCACCGAGATCGACTGGGTCATGAAGTACAAGCTCATCGAGCGGTACCGCGCCAAGAACAACATGACCATGTCGCACCCGCGAGTCGCGCAGATAGACCTCGCGTACCACGACATCCACCGCCGTCGAGGGCTCTACTACCTCCTGGAGAAGAAGGGGCAAGCCGCCCGGATCTGCAACGACTTGAAGATCTTCGAGGGCAAGTCGGTGCCGCCGCAGACCACCCGCGCGCGGCTGCGCGGCGACTTCATCCGGCGGGCCCAGGAGCAGCGCCGTGACTTCACGGTCGACTGGGTCCACCTCAAGCTCAACGACCAGGCACAGCGCACCGTGTTGTGCAAGGACCCCTTCCGGTCCGTGGACGACCGGGTGGAGAAACTCATCGCCGGCATGTGAACCCCGGATTCCGGGGGACGCGTGGGAATCGAGTGATGTTGCGGGAACGCAACACGGGCGCCGTACGTTCCTCGTACGGCGCCCTTCTCACGCCGTAGAGTTGCGCGCACGCCAACCCACAAGATCGACCGATACGAGGCCCCCACCGTGCGCCGACGCTCACTCCTCCTTGCCGTTCCGGCCGGCCTGCTGACGCTGGCAGGCTGTGGTGACGACAAGGCCGACAAGGCCAAGACGAAGCCCAGCGACAGCCCGACGAACGCCACGTCGGCCCCGCCGACCGCGAAGATCGTCGACGGACCGCTGCCCGAGATCACGAAGGGTGACAAGTTCGGTCAGAAGCCGACCGTCGCCAAGGGATCGGGCAAGCCGTCCTCCGACCTCGCGGTCAAGACCCTGATCGAGGGCAAGGGCAAGGAGGTCGTCAAGGGCGACTATCTGCAGGCCAACTACCTCGGCCAGATCTGGGCGACGGCCAAGGTCTTCGACAACTCCTACGACCGCGGCAACCCCACGGTCTTCCCGATCGGTGTCGGCCAGGTCATCCCGGGCTGGGACCAGGCCCTGGTCGGCAAGAAGCTCGACAGCCGTGTGGAGATCGCCATCCCCCCGAAGATGGGTTATGGCGAAGAGGGCAACAAGCAGGCGGGCATCAAGGGCTCGGACACGCTCGTGTTCGTCGTCGACCTCGTGGACACCTTCAACGCCAAGAGCTCGGCGAAGGGCAAGGAGGTGGCGCAGTCCAACAAGGACCTGCCCAAGGTCGGCACGGCCACGGACGGCAAGGCTCCCTCCATCGACATCCCGAAGACCGAGGCCCCCAAGAAGCTCGTCGCCTCGTACATCCTCGAGGGCGACGGCGACGAGGTGAAGGAGACGGACAGCCTCCTGTGCCAGTACAAGGGGGTGCTCTGGGCCGACGGCAAGGAGTTCGACTCCTCGTACAAGCGCAAGCAGCTCGCCTCGTTCCAGCTCGCGCAGGTCGTCAAGGGCTGGGCGCAGGGTCTGACGGGCAAGAAGGTCGGCAGCCGCGTCCTCATCGTCATCCCGCCGGAGCTGGGGTACGGCGACAAGCCCCCGCAGGGCAGCACCATCAAGAAGGACTCCACGCTGGTCTTCGCCGTGGACATCCTCGCGAAGATGTGACCGCTCGGAGATGCAAGACTGTCCGAGCTGACCTTTCGTATCAAGCAGGAGCATTTTCGTGAGCATTGACAAGCCCGAGGTCGACTTCCCTGTCGGCGAGCCGCCGGCCGATCTTCAGATCAAGGACATCTGGGAGGGTGACGGGGCGGTCGCCAAGGCGGGCGACTTCGTCAAGGTCCACTACGTGGGCGTCGCCTTCAGCACGGGCGAGGAGTTCGACGCGAGCTGGAACCGCGGCAACCCGCTGGAGTTCCAGCTGGGCGCCGGCCAGGTCATCTCCGGCTGGGACCAGGGTGTGCAGGGCATGAAGGTCGGTGGCCGGCGCGAGCTGACCATCCCGGCCCACCTGGCGTACGGCGACCGCGGCGCCGGCGGCGGCCGCATCGCCCCGGGCGAGACGCTGATCTTCGTCTGCGATCTGGTCTCCGTCTGAGGACGTCTGTGACCTGATCCTTTCGCCGAGGGTCCATGCCTGTCCGGCATGGACCCTCGGCTTTTGCGCAGACACCCCCGGGCGGTACGGTCATCGGTCGGAAGCACAATCTGAACAGCCGAGAAAGGGCGTCGATGGCCATTGCCAAGGCCGAGCGGCTGATGAACCTTGCGCTGTGCCTGCTCGGGACCCGGCGGCCGCTCAGCAAGCGCGAGCTCCGGGACTCCATCGAGGCCTACGTCGAGGCCTTCGGGCCGGGGGGCCGGTCGGCCGGATCCGACGACTCCTTCAACCGGATGTTCGAGCGCGACAAGGACGATCTGCGCGAGCTGGGCCTGGTCATCGAGACCGTCGAGAACCTCGACGGGGAGGTCGGCTACCTCGCCCGCCGCGACAGCAACCGGCTGCCGCCCATCACCCTCGACGCCGAGGAGGCCGCCGCCCTCGGCCTGGCCGCGAAGGTCTGGCAGCAGGCCCGTCTCGCCGGTGCCGCCAGCGGCGCCCTGCAGAAGCTGCGCGCCGCCGGCCTGCCCGAGGACGTGGACCCGTACGGCGGGCACAGCGCCCTGGAGCCGCGGATTCCGGCGCACGAGGCGTCCTTCGAGCCGCTGATGCTCGCCTGCCGTGACCGCCGCCCCGTCGTCTTCGACTACCGCAAGGCCACCGCCGCCCGCCCCGAGCAGCGCCACGTCGAGCCCTGGGCGCTGGAGTGCTGGCGCGGCCACTGGTACCTCGCGGGCTGGGACCGCGACCGCGGCGCCGAGCGCGTCTTCCGGCTCTCCCGGATCACCGGCAAGGTGCGCGCCCGGGCGGGGAAGTACACCGCCGACGTCCCGGACGTCGTCACGGTCCGTGAGACCGTCGCGAGCTGGGCGGGGGAGACCGCCGACCGCACCGCCCTGATCCGGCTGCGCACGGACGCCGGCTACCCGTTGCGGGCCAAGGCCGTCGCCGTGCGGGAACTGGGCGACGGATGGGAAGAGTTGGAGATTCCGTACGGGCACGGGCTCGATGCCTGGCTGGTGGAGTTCGGACCCGATGTGGTGGTCCTGGAACCCGCCGAGCTGCGGGCCGACGTCGTGGACCGGCTGCGCGCCGTGGCCAAGGGCTGAGGGGAAGGGAAGACCAATGGCCTCGAACGCCATCGACCAGACGCGGCGGATGCTGTCCCTGGTGACCTATCTGCGTGAGCGCCCCGGCGCCCACGTCGGCGACGTCGCCCGCGCCTTCGGCATCACCACGGACGAGCTGATCTCCGACCTCGACGTGCTGCCGATGTGCGGGACCAGCTTCCGCGGCGGCGACCTCCTGGACATCGACACCGACGGCGACCGCATCTGGTGGCACAACCCGGACGACGTGGCGGCCCCGCTGCGGCTCGCCGCCGACGAGGCGACCGCCCTCCTCGTCGCCGCCCGCGCCGTGTCCACACTGCCCGGCCTGCGCGAGAGCGACCGTCTCGCCCTGCTGCGCGCCACCGCGAAGCTGGAGACCGCGGCAGGCGAGGCGGCGGGCGCCAGCTCCCGCCTCTCGGTGACCTTCGAGTCCGAGGGCGGCGTCTTCGCCGACGTCGACCGGGCCATCTCCGAGCGGCGCAGGCTCTGGATCCGCTACTACTCACCCGCACGCGACGAGGTCACCGAGCGCGAGATCGACCCGATCCGCCTGGTGAGCGTCGGCCACACCTATGTGGAGGCGTGGTGCCGCCGCTCCGAGGCGCGGCGCACCTTCCGCCTGGACCGCGTCGCCGAGATCAAGATCCTGGACGAGCCGTCCGCGCCGCCCGAGGTGGAGCTGCGTGACCTCTCCGAAGGGCTCGTGCAGCCCGCCGCCGAGGACCCCGAGGTCGTCGTCGAGGTCGGCCCCGGCGGCCGGTGGGTCGCCGAGTACTACCCCCACGACAGCGCCGAGGAGCTGCCCGACGGCGGCCTGCGGATCACGCTGCGCACCCCCGAGCCCGCCTCGCTGCGCCGGCTCGCGCTGCGGCTCGGCGGGGACGGCCGGATCGTCTCCCCGGCACAGCTCGCCGACAGCGCGCGGCACGCGGCACGCGAGGCCCTGGCGGCGTACGAAAAGGACATAGAGGCGTACGGCACGGGTGCCGGGGCGTACGAGAGGGACTACGACAGTCAGGAGCAGGGGCGTTGAGCACACCGACCATGTCCGGGCTTCCAGGAGTCCCGTCGCAGCTGAGGCCCGCCTCCGTCCTCTTCACGGCCGCCTGCCCCGACTGCCGCGCCCGCTTCGAGCTGTCCGCGGGAGCCATCCGGCTCGCGATCGGCGCCAGCCGCCGCACCACCTTCTACTCCTTCACCTGCCCCGAGTGCGGGGCCGCGGTGCGCAAGCCCGCGGGCGAGCGCATCGTCGAACTCCTCACCGGCGGCGGGGTGCGGACGCTGCGACTGCACTCGACCGTCTAGGCTCGGCGCATGTTCTGGGCGATGTTCGCGATCGCGGCGGGCTTCTTGGGCCTCGCCGTCCTCGGCGTACTGGCGATCAAGGTTTTCGTGGAGGCGCAGCGTCTCGCGCGTCAAGTGACCGAGACCACACGGCAGATCAACCGGGCGGCGGAGGACCTGGAGAAGGCAGCGGCCGCTGTGGCCGGTGCGGGAAGAGGTGCTCTTTAGCGTCCGCGACCTGTCAACTCCCCAAGGGGGGCGGGTACGCTGCGGGCACGGCCCGGGATCGAGGCGGGGGCCGCACTCGGAGTATGCGCGGGGATTGCCGAGCGTTTACCCCGGGGGGTTACGATCGCTGTCAGCGCGGGAGATCGGATGTATGTCCGGTCTGCCGGGCAACCAGACTCCTGTCGCCTCGGTGAAGAAGGTAAACAGCTATGGGTAGGCTCGGCCCCACCGAGATCATTCTCATCCTCGTCATCGTCGTCCTGCTGTTCGGAGCGAAGAAGCTGCCCGACATGGCGCGCTCCCTCGGCAAGTCGGCCCGCATCCTCAAGAGCGAGGCCAAGGCCATGAAGTCGGAGGGCAAGGACGACGCCGCCGCCCCGGCCGACCCGCCGAGCGACCCGGCCCTCCAGAAGCGCACGATCCAGGCTGCCCCCGGCGACGTGACCAGCTCGCGCCCGGTCACCGAGCCGACCGACCGTACGACGCAGCGCTGATCCAAGGCCGGCGACGGCCGGCCTGCCGCACGAGATGAGGACGTGGGTTGCTCAAGTCTGCCCGCAAGAAGGAGAAGGACCCCGAGGGGCGGATGTCCCTCGCGGAGCACCTTCGCGAGCTCCGCAACCGGCTCGCGAAGGGGCTCCTCGCCATCACGGTCGTGTCGATCGTGGCGGCTTTCTACAGCCAGCAGCTGATGGAGTTCCTGGCTGATCCGGTGCCGCGCTGCGAGCCGGGGATGGACCCTACGGGCGGCCACTGCGCGAAGGTGACGTTCAACGACCTGCTGTCGCCCTTCACCACCACGGTGAAGGTCAGCCTCATGGTCGGCATAATCGTGTCCAGCCCGGTGTGGCTGTACCAGCTCTGGGCGTTCGTCGCGCCGGGCCTGCACAAGCACGAGCGGAAGTACACCTACTGGTTCGTCGCCGCCGCCGTGCCGCTCTTCTTCGGGGGCGCCTGGCTGGCGTACACGATCATGCCGGTCAGCATGCGGGTCCTGATCAGCATCACGCCCGACCAGGCCGAGAACCTCCTCGCGATGGACAAGATCCTCGACTTCACCGTCAGGATGGTCCTCGTCTTCGGCATCTCCTTCGAGCTGCCCCTGCTCCTGGTGATGCTCAACATGACGGGGATGGTGACCGGACGCCGCATGCTCACGTGGTGGCGCGGCGTGGTCATGGGAGTCTTCATCTTCGGCGCCGTGGCGACCCCGACCACCGACCCCGTCGGCATGATCGCGCTCGCCGGACCGATCGTCGTCCTCTACTTCATGGCCGTCGGCATCTCCTTCCTGAACGACAAGCGCCGCCGCCGCAACGACCCGGACGCCGAGCTCGACGACGACGAGGCCTCCGACCTCGATCTGACGCCCGAGGCCGTCGGTGAGGTCGAATCGGTGCGGTCGCCGCAGGCGCTGCCGGAGCAGGCGGGCACCGGTCGGGCCGATCACCGTGTGAACGGTTTCGACGACGTGACCTGATCTGGTTCCGACGACCTGACCCGACCTTGTAGGGTCCGGCCGTGACCAGCGAGATCACCCTCTTCGTCAATCCCACCGCGGGCCGCGGCCGGGGCGCTCACGCAGCGCAACCGGCCGCTTCCGCGTTGCGGGCCCGTGGCTTCTCCGTCCGCACCGTCATAGGCGAGGACGCCCCTGACGCGCTGCGGCGGGCCCGCGAGGCCGTCGACGGCGGCACGGGAGCGCTGATAGCCGTCGGCGGTGACGGCATGGTGAGCCTCGCGCTGCAGGCCGTCGCGGGGACCCGCACTCCGCTCGGCGTGATCGCCGTGGGGACCGGCAACGACTTCGCGCGGGCGCTCGGCCTCCCGGTGCGCGGGCCCGCCGCCGCGGGGGAGATCGTGGCCGAGGCCCTCAAGGGGACGCGCACCCGCGACGTCGATCTGGGCAGGGCCGGCGGGACCTGGTTCGGGACGGTGCTCGCCTCGGGCTTCGACTCGCGGGTCAACGACCGGGGCAACCGGATGCGGTGGCCCACGGGACGCTTCAAGTACGACATCGCGATGGCCGTGGAACTGGCGGCGTTCAGACCGGTCCCGTACCGCATCACGCTGGACGGCGGCGACGTCCACGAGGTCGAGGCCACGCTCGTCGCGGTCGGGAACGGCACCTCGTACGGCGGCGGCATGAGGATCTGCGCCGGGGCCGACATGAGCGACGGCCTGTTCGACGTCACCGTGGTGGGGGACTGCAGCCGTACGACGCTGCTCAAGGTCTTCCCACGGGTCTACAAGGGCACCCACCTCGACCATCCGAAGATCACCGTGCACCGCGCGGCACGGGTCGAGCTCGCCGCGCCCGGCATCACCGGGTACGCGGACGGGGAGCCGCTGGGCGCGCTGCCGCTGACCGCGGAGTGCGTGCCGGGTGCGGTGCGGGTGCTCGTGCCGTGAGCCGGAACGCGCTGCCGCGGGCCGGGTCACGATATTGATCGTCCGTTGTCAGTGGTGGCCGGTAGTCTCGAAAGCACGATGACAGAGGACCTCTCACCGGCCGAGCGGTACGCGGCGGCGCGCAAGCGCGCTGTCGAGCAGGCCACCGCACTCGCGTCCTTCCGCGAGATGTACGAATTCGGCCTCGACCCCTTCCAGATCGAGGCCTGCCAGGCGCTGGAGGCCGGCAAGGGCGTGCTCGTGGCCGCCCCCACGGGCTCGGGCAAGACGATCGTCGGCGAGTTCGCCGTGCACCTCGCGCTCCTCCAGGGCAAGAAGTGCTTCTACACCACGCCCATCAAGGCGCTCTCCAACCAGAAGTACGCCGACCTCTCCAGGAGGTACGGCGCGGACAAGGTCGGCCTCCTCACCGGGGACAACAGCGTCAACAGCGACGCCCCGGTGGTCGTGATGACCACCGAAGTCCTGCGCAACATGCTGTATTCGGGCTCGCAGTCGCTGCTGAACCTCGGCTATGTGGTCATGGACGAGGTGCACTACCTCTCCGACCGCTTCCGCGGCGCCGTCTGGGAGGAAGTGATCATCCACCTCCAGGAGTCGGTCACGCTGGTCTCCCTGTCGGCCACGGTGTCGAACGCCGAGGAGTTCGGCGACTGGCTCGACACCGTCCGCGGCGACACCGAGGTGATCGTCTCCGAGCACCGGCCCGTGCCGCTCTTCCAGCACGTGCTCGCCGGGCGCCGGATGTACGACCTCTTCGAGGAGGGCGAGGGCCACAAGAAGGCGGTCAACCCGGACCTCACGCGCATGGCCCGCATGGAGGCCAGCCGCTCGTACAACCCGCGCGACCGCCGCAAGGGCAAGATGATCCGCGAGGCCGACCGCGAGCGGGAGCGCAGGCAGCGGTCGCGGATCTGGACGCCGGGCCGCCCCGAGGTCATCGAGCGGCTCGACGCCGAGGGCCTGCTGCCCGCGATCACGTTCATCTTCAGCCGCGCGGCCTGCGAGGCCGCGGTGCAGCAGTGTCTGTACGCGGGTCTGCGGCTGAACGACGACGAGGCGCGGATGACGGTCCGCCAGATCGTCGAGGAGCGCACGTCCTCCATTCCGAACGAGGACCTCCATGTCCTTGGCTACTACGAATGGTTGGAGGGTCTGGAGCGCGGCATCGCGGCGCACCACGCGGGCATGCTGCCCACCTTCAAGGAGGTCGTCGAGGAGCTCTTCGTGCGCGGCCTCGTCAAGGCCGTCTTCGCCACCGAGACCCTCGCGCTCGGCATCAACATGCCCGCGCGCAGCGTGGTGTTGGAGAAGCTCGTCAAGTGGAACGGCGAGCAGCACGCCGACATCACCCCGGGCGAGTACACGCAGTTGACCGGTCGTGCCGGGCGCCGCGGCATCGACGTGGAGGGCCACGCGGTGGTCCTCTGGCAGCGCGCCATGAGCCCCGAGCATCTGGCCGGCCTCGCGGGCACCCGTACGTATCCGCTGCGCTCCAGCTTCAAGCCGTCGTACAACATGGCGGTGAACCTGGTCGAGCAGTTCGGGCGGCACCGTTCGCGCGAGCTCCTGGAGACGTCCTTCGCGCAGTTCCAGGCCGACAAGTCGGTCGTCGGCATCTCCCGTCAGGTGCAGAAGAACGAAGAGGGCCTGGAGGGCTACAAGGCCTCCATGACCTGCCACCTGGGCGACTTCGAGGAGTACGCGCGGCTGCGCCGCGATCTCAAGGACCGCGAGACCGAGCTGGCCAAACAGGGCGCCGCCCAGCGCAGGGTCGCTGCCGCCGCCGCCCTGGAGAAGCTGAAGCCGGGGGACGTCATCCACGTCCCGACGGGGAAGTACGCGGGCCTCGCGCTCGTTCTGGACCCGGGCCTGCCCGCCGGACGGGCCAACGGCCACCGCGGGTTCGACCACGTGGACGGTCCGCGGCCGCTGGTGCTCACCGCCGAGCGGCAGGTGAAGCGGCTCGCGTCCATGGACTTCCCGGTGCCCGTCGAGGCCCTGGAGCGGATGCGCATCCCGAAGTCGTTCAACGCCCGCTCGCCGCAGTCCCGCCGCGACCTGGCGTCCGCGCTGCGCACCAAGGCCGGGCACATCGTCCCCGACCGGCACCGCAGGGGGCGCGCGGCGGCCGCCGACGACCAGGAGATCGCACGGCTGCGCACGGAGCTGCGCGCGCACCCCTGCCACGGCTGCGACGAGCGCGAGGACCACGCGCGCTGGGCCGAGCGCTACCACCGCCTCAAGCGCGACACCTCGCAGCTGGAGCGCCGCATCGAGGGGCGTACGAACACCATCGCCCGCACCTTCGACCGCATCGTCGCGCTCCTCACCGAGCTCGACTACCTCCGCGGTGACGAGGTCACCGAGCACGGCAAGCGGCTCGCCCGGTTGTACGGGGAGCTGGACCTGCTGGCCAGTGAGTGCCTGCGCGCCCGCGTGTGGGAAGGGCTGAGCCCGGCCGAACTGGCCGCGTGTGTCTCCGCGTTGGTCTACGAGTCGCGGGTCGGCGACGACGCGATGGCTCCCAAGCTGCCGTCCGGAGCGGTGAAGGCGTCGCTCGGCGAGATGGTGCGCATCTGGGGCCGCCTGGACGCTCTGGAGGAAGAGTTCAAGATCAGTCAGGCGGAGGGCGTCGGCCAGCGCGAGCCGGACCTGGGCTTCGCCTGGGCGGCGTACATGTGGGCCAACGACAAGGGCCTGGACGAGGTGCTGCGCGAGGCGGAGATGCCGGCGGGTGACTTCGTGCGCTGGTGCAAGCAGGTCATCGACGTCCTCGGTCAGATCTCCGCGGCGGCCCCGCGCGAGGGCAGCACGGTCGCGAAGAACGCCCGCAAGGCCGTCGACCAACTGCTCCGGGGCGTCGTGGCGTACAGCTCGGTGGGCTGAGCACGGGCCGCAGCCCGAACACGGGCCGCACTCCGAACACAGGCCGCACTCCGAACACAGGCCGCACTCCGAACACGGGCGCGTTCCTCGACCGACCGGTCGTCGAACGCGCCCGTTTCGCATGCCCATCAGAGGTCACTCCATGTGTTCGAACGATCGCCAGGTGTGCAAAAGGGGAGAGTGTATGCCTCTCGGTAAGCCCTTTGCAGGGGGTTGCCGAATGTGACTCGGCGATGATTCCGGCGGACTAAGCTCGCCCGGAGCGCGGCGAGTTGAAACGAGTTGCGACGGATTCGCGCGCTTGTTCCCGAAACTCCCGATCGTTCGTTTCGTCATTCCCAAAAATATGTTCCGTCATCCCCCAAAGACGTCATATCCCCCAAGACGAGTGTTCAGAGGGCATACATGGTGAGTGTTCAATCGCCTCCCGGTGGCCGAGAAGTCCCTTACGCGCGCGTGCTGTTGCTGCCCGCCATGCTGATGGCGGCGGCGACCGGAGCCGCCGTCGCCTCGGTGGCGGCGCCGGCCCGGCCCGCCGTCGGCTGGTGCGGCGCCGTCGCGACCCTCATGGTCATCGCGGTCGGCGCCGAGGCGGTGCGCCGCGGCCGGACCATCCGGGGGCAGCGCACGCAGTACGCACAGCGGATCGCCCACCTCGAACGGCGCATCGCATCCCATGACGACGAGACCGTCCGCCTGGGCCGGGAGATCCTGCCCGACGCGCTCTGGCGGCTGCGGCAGGGCGAAGCGCCCGCGGAAGTGATCCGCAACGTCGTCGACAAGGACGAGGTCTACCGCGAACTCCCCGCATCGCAGCGCGACTTGCTTCTCTCCGTCCTCGACACCCTTGACCACGAGGAAGCGATGCGCGAGTCCGCGCAGCGCGCCTTCGTCAACATCGCACGGCGCGTCCAGTCGATCGTCCACCAGCAGTCCGCGGAACTGCGCGACATGGAGGAGTTCCACGGCCGCAACCCGGAGGTCTTCGACGACCTTCTGCGCATCGACCACGGCACCGCCCTGATCGGCCGGCTCGCCGACTCCATCGCGGTGCTCGGCGGCGCCCGTCCCGGCCGCCAGTGGCCCAAGCCCGTACCGCTGTTCAGCGTGTTGCGCGGCGCGATGTCCCGGATCCTCGACTACCCCCGCGTCGAACTGCACTCCATCGCCGACGTCGCGATCCTCGGCACGTCCGTCGAGCCGCTCATCCACGCCTGCGCCGAACTCCTCGACAACGCCACCCGCTACTCGCCCCCGCAGACGAAGGTGCACGTCACCGCCGTCGAGGTGCAGACCGGCATCGCCGTCGAGATCGAGGACGGCGGCGTCAGCCTCAGCGAGGAGGCGCGGGCGCGCGCCGAGCGCATGCTGGCCCAGGCGCAGGCCGGCATCGACCTCAACGACCTCGGTGAGACCCCCCGCCTCGGCATGGCAGTCGTCGGCCGCCTCTCGCAGATGTACAACCTCCAGGTTTCGCTGCGGCAGTCCGCGTACGGCGGGGTCCGCGCGGTGCTCATCGTGCCGCGCGAGATGATGACCACCGGGCCCGCGCCCGGCCTCGCCCACGGCATCGGCGCCTCCGCCGTGCCGCGCGTGGACAACGCGGGACGGACCATCGAGGAGCCCGCCCGCAACATCCGCCGCAAGAAGCCGCGCGTCGTCACCGCGGGCCCGCCACTGCGCTCCCCGCTCACCGCGACCGCGACCATGGCGGACGACGTCCCCGAGGTCACCGAGTGGACGTCGGGCGGCCTGCCGCAGCGCCGCAGCCGCGTCAAGATCTCTCTCAAGGAGCGGTACGCCCAGGAGGCCGAGGCCCAGCGGATCGCCGAGGCCCACGCCGCCGCCACCGCGCCGCCCCCGCCCGCCCCCAAGCGGGAAGAGCCCGAACCGGGCCTGTGGATCGAGGCGTTCATGAAGGGCGTCAAGGGCGAGGACCACCCGGACGGCTCCGATCCGGTGCCCCCGCAGAACAACCACGGCAGCGCCGACGAGAGGGACTGGCAGTGATCCAGCAACGCGCCAACTTCGACTGGATGCTGAAGGAACTCGCCGACGGCGTGCCACAGACCCGGCAGATCGTGGTGCTCTCCGCCGACGGCCTGCGCATCGCGCGCTACGGCGGCGACCCCGACGCGGCCGACCGCATCGCCGCCGCCTGCGCGGGACTCCAGAGCCTCGCCGCGGCCGTGGCCACCGAGATCCCGCACAGCGACGGCGCCATGAAGATGGTCATCATCGAGATCAACGGCGGCTACTTCTACCTGATGGCCGCGGGCGCGGGCGCCTACCTCGCCGTACTCGCCGACGAGACCGTCGACGCGGGCCTCATCGGCACCCGCATGCGCGACCTCGTCGTACGCATCGGGGCGCACCTGACGAGTCCGCCCAGGCGCGACGGGCAGGCCGTATGACTCCTCCGCAAGACTCCTCCCGCGGCTCATCAGGGCAGGGCGGCCACGACGGGCACGCTGATGGTCCGCCGCAGGACGGCACGCCCCCGCAGCGGGAGCGCCGCAGCCCCGAGAACCCGGAGCGGCTGTACATCCTCACCGGCGAGGACTCCGAGCGGGCACCGCTCGACCTCGTCACCCTGATCGTCGCTCAGGGCGAGGCGTCGCCCACGGCCCAGCCGGAACACTCCGCGGTCCTGCGGCTGTGCACGACGCCGCTGTCCGTCGCCGAACTCTCGGCCTACATGGCGCTGCCGTTCAGCGTCGTGACCGTCGTCCTGACGGAGTTACTGGCGACCGAGCTCATCCAGGCGCGCGCTCCCATCGTCCGCTCCGCGCTCCCCGACCGATCCCTCCTCGAAGCGGTGATGCATGGACTTCAGAAGCTCTGAGAACACCGACACCATCTCCGGCCCGCGCAGCGAGGACGTCCTGCCGCACACGGCGGCCGCCGCCGTGAAGGTCGTGATCGTGGGCGGGTTCGGGGTCGGCAAGACGACGATGGTCGGCTCGGTGAGCGAGATCCGCCCGCTGACGACCGAAGAGACCATGACCCAGGCGGGCATCGGGGTCGACGACAACTACGGCTCCGAGTCCAAGACGGCCACCACCGTGGCCATGGACTTCGGGCGCATCAGCATCTCCGAGGAGCTCGTCCTCTACCTCTTCGGCACCCCCGGCCAGGAACGCTTCTGGTTCCTGTGGAACGGCCTCTTCGAAGGCGCGCTCGGCGCGGTCGTGCTCATCGACACCCGCCGTCTGGAGGTCAGCTTCGACGTGATCGGTCGCCTGGAGGAGCGCGGCGTGCCGTTCGTCGTGGCCGTCAACGACTTCCCGGACGCGCCCGCGCATCCGTTCGAGACCCTGCGCAGGGCGCTCGACCTGGAGCCCGCGGTGCCGATCATGGCGTGCGACGCCCGCCGCAGGGAGTCCAGCCGGGACGTCCTGATGACCCTGATGCGCTACCTCCACTCCCTGACGGTGACCCGCGTCTGACCGCACCCGCCGTCTCCCGTATCCAGCAACCCGGACACCCTTCAGCGAAACCCGGAGCGACGACCGTGACGACTCCCTCCCCCTCCTGGCCCGGCACCGACGAGCCGGCCGCCGCGCCCCCGGGCTGCCCCGCCCACGGCCTCGGCCCCGGTGGCCTGCGCCGCCTCTACGGCCCCGAGGCGGACGCCGACCTCGCGGGCCTGTACGAGAAACTGCGCGCCGAGCACGGCGCGGTGGCGCCCGTGCTGATCCACAACGACGTGCCGATCTGGGCGGTGCTCGGCCACAGCGAGAACCTCCACATGGTCCGCACCCCCTCGCAGTTCACCCGCGACTCGCGCCGCTGGCGGGCCGTGCAGGACGGCACGGCGGGTCTCGACCATCCGCTCGCGCCCGTCTTCACCTGGCAGCCGATGTGCAGCTTCGTCGAGGGCGACGAGCACCAGCGGCTGCGCGGCGCGGTCACCGGCGCCATGTCGGGCATCGACCACCGCGGCATCCGCCGCTACATCAACCGCTACACGAACCACCTCCTCAACGACATCTGCCAGGACGGCCGCGCCGACCTCGTCAGCCGGTTCGCCGAGCATCTGCCGATGATGGTGATGTGCCACGTCCTCGGCATGCCCGAGGAGTACAACGAGCGCATGGTGCAGTCCGCCCGCGACATGATCAGGGGCACCGAGACCGCCATCGCCAGCAACGCGTACGTGATGGAGGTCCTCATGGGCCTGGTGGCGCGGCGCCGCGCCAACCCCGAGGAGGACTTCACCAGCAGCCTCATCGCGCATCCCGCGCAGCTCACCGACGACGAGGTCGGCGCGCACCTGCGCCTGGTCCTCATCGCCGCGTACGAGGCGACCGCCAACCTCATCGCGAACGTCCTGCGGATGGTCCTCACCGACCCGCGCTTCCGCGCCCAGCTCAGCGGCGGCCAGATGACGGTCCCCGAGGCGGTCGAGCAGTCCCTCTGGGACGAACCGCCGTTCAGCGCGATGATCGGCTACTTCGCCAAACAGGACACCCAGCTCGGCGGCCGGCGCATCCGGGCGGGCGACGGCCTGATCATGGGCATCGCGCCGGGCAACGTCGACCCGGTCGTACGCCCCGATCTCGCCGCCAACATGCAGGGCAACCGCTCGCACCTCGCGTTCGGCGGCGGGCCGCACGAGTGTCCCGGCCAGGACATCGGCCGCGCCATCGCGGACACCGGCGTCGACGCGCTCCTGATGCGGCTTCCTGATGTCGAACTGGACGTCGACGAGCGCGAGCTGCGGTGGACGTCGACGATCATGTCCCGGCATCTGGTGGCGCTGCCGGTCAAGTTCGCGCCGCGCCCCCCGCAGGACGTGATGGCCCGGCCCTCGGCGCAGATGCCGGCGCCGCGCAGGGACTGGCAGGTGTCGTCACCGCCGCCGCGCCGGCCGGAGACCGCCGTGCCGCCCGCGCAGCCGGCGGCCCCCGCCGCTCCGGCCGCGGCGCCCGGTGCCGCCCGGCCCAAGGGGGCCTGGCAGCGCTTCCTCGTCTGGTGGCGCGGGTACTGACGGCTACCGCGCCCAGGTGTCGTACGCCGCCCAGGCGCCCAGCGTCCGGCGGCTGACGAAGCGGTGCGCGACGCCCGTGACCGGGTCCGTGAACTCCAGGACGCGCGCCAGGAGTTGCAGCGGCCGCCGGAAGTCGTCCGGCGCCACGGGCCCGGTCACCACCGGGTAGACCGGGTCGCCGAGGATCGGCAGGCCCAACGCGTTCATGTGGACGCGGAGTTGGTGGGTGCGGCCGGTGTGCGGGGTGAGGCGGTAGCGGCCGAGGCCGTCGCGGGTCCCGACGAGTTCGATCAGGCTCTCGCTGTTCGGCTCGGCGCCCGCCACCTCGTACGCCGCGATGATTCCGCGCTCCTTCACGATGTGACTGCGTACCGTCCGCGGGAGCGGTACGTCGGGGTCGTACGGCGCCACCGCCTCGTACTCCTTCTGTACGCGGCGATCGCTGAACAGCGTCTGGTACGCGCCGCGTTCCTTTGGCCGCACGGTGAACAGCAGAAGCCCGGCGGTCAGCC
This sequence comes from Streptomyces sp. NPDC093510, assembly GCF_040683555.1. Taxonomy (NCBI): domain Bacteria; kingdom Bacillati; phylum Actinomycetota; class Actinomycetes; order Kitasatosporales; family Streptomycetaceae; genus Streptomyces; species Streptomyces sp. NPDC093510. The sequence continues at coordinate 93,357 of NZ_JBFBEE010000008.1, read as the reverse complement.
GGTCCAGGCGGTGTGCGGCGCCGAGCGTCGGGATGCCGAGCTCCTTGCGCAGCCGGGCGAGCGCGGTCTGGGTGACGTGGCCGCCGCGCGGCATCGTCGCGAGGAAGTGCGGCTTGTCCACGACGACGATGTGCTCGTCGCGGTGGACGACGTCGAGGGTGAACGGCACGGTGACCTCCGGGCGGAGATCGCGGTGGAACCAGACGAAGGCGCCCGGCATGTAGGGCGCGTCGGGGGTCACCGGCGTGCCGTCCGCGCCGACGATCCTGCCGTCCCGCAGCATCGCGTCGATGACGCCAGGACCGGCCGCGAGCCGTTCCACCAGGTGGTCGCGCACGGTGGACCACGCCCCGTCGAGCGGCAGCCTGACGCGGGCGGGGTCGACGCCGTCGCGCTGGGGGAGCGGGGCGGGCGGGATGCGGGGCTTGCGTGTCATCAGGGGGTCAGCGTACGGGGCGCCGCAGGGCACGGGCTGCCGTCGGTGGTGGTGGGAGCGTTCGCGGGCCGCTGGGGTCGGACGGTGTGCGGGGCGCGCGGGCGCGGGGTGCAAGAACCCATGTGCGCCCCGGAAAACCACTGCCGCCGCCCGTGCGCCGCTGGCACGATGCGCCCATGCCCTTCAAGATCTCTGACATCGTCGCGGCCGGCACTCTCGCGCGCCGCGCGCAGCCCACGCTGTCCGCCGCGGGCGGCCTGGTCCTGCGCCCCTGGGCGGCCGCGGACGCGCCCGCCGTGTACGAGGCGTTCCAGGACCCCGTGATCCAGCGCTGGCACGCCCGCGTGGCCGACTCCGAGAGCGAGGTGCGCGGCTGGATGGAGGGCTGGCGCAAGGCATGGGCGGACGAGCGCGACGCCTACTGGGCGATCGCCGACGCCGGCACCGACCAGGTCGTCGGCCGGGTCGCGCTGCGCTACATCGTGCTCGGTGACGGCCAGGCGGAAGTCGCGTACTGGACCATGCCGTCGGCGCGCGGCCGGGGTGTCGCCCCGCGCGCCGTCACCGCGCTCACGGAGTGGGCGTTCGAGGAAGTCGGCCTGCACCGCCTGGAGTTGAGCCACTCGACGGCCAACGAACCGTCCTGCCGTGTCGCCCTGAAGACCGGCTTCGCCGTGGAGGGCACCAAACGCAGCGCGCTGCTGCACGAGGACGGCTGGCACGACATGCACCTGCACGCGCGCGTCAGGGGCGACGGGCCCGCCGCGCCGGCGTGACGCAGGGAGCGGGTGCTACGACGCCCGCTCCTGCTCCGACTCCACCTGCGCGTTCCACTCCCGCTTGGAGGCCTGCCAGCCGTCCTCGTTGTGCCCGAGGCGCCAGTAGCCGGAGATGGACAGGCGCTCGCGGGGGATCTCGCGCTCCACGCGCAGATAGCGGCGGAGCTCCTTCACGAAGCCGGCCTCGCCGTGCACGAACGCGTGCGGGACGCCCTCGGGGAACTCCAGTGAGCGGACGGTCTCGACCAGGAGCTCGCCGACCGGGCGCTCGCCGCGGTGCAGCCAGACGATCTCCGCGTCCGTCGCGATCTTCTGCTCCTCCGCCGGGCCCTCGACCTCGATGAAGACGTGGGCGACGGCGCCTTCGGGCAGCGCCTCGGCCGCGGCGGCGATGGCGGGCAGGGCGCTCTCGTCACCGGCGAGCAGATGCCAGTCGGCGTCCGCGTCCGGGGCATAGCCCCCGCCGGGGCCGAGGAAGCGCACCGTGGCGCCCGCCTCGGCGTCGCGCGCCCACGGTCCGGCGAGACCCTCGTCGCCGTGGATCACGAAGTCGAGGGCCAGCTCGCGGGCCTCGGGGTCCCACCAGCGCACCGTGTACGTCCGCGTCACCGGCCACTGCTCGCGCGGGAACTCCTCGCGGATGCGCTGCATGTCGAAGGGCTCGGGGTAGGTGACGCCCTCGGCGTCGAAGAGCAGCTTCACGTAGTGATCGGTGCACTCGCCGGCCGCGAACTCGGCGAGTCCAGCGCCGCCGACGACCACGCGCTGCATGTGCGGGGTCAGCCGCTCCGTGCGCACGACCCGCGCGACATGGGTCTTCGGTGCTTTGCGTGCCGGACGTTCTGCCATGGCGACGATCTCCCCTGATCAAAAATTGCTTAGGCTTACCTAAGCTACACCTCATGTGTGCAGGGTGGAGAGCAGCCGCTGCAGCGAACCGCCCAGGCCCCACCTGGCCGCGAGGTCGTCGAGGGCGGCGGGATCGCGCGGCTCGCGCGGCAGGGCGGTGTCGACATCCGGCAGGGGTACGTCGCCCGCGACCCGCACGACCTTCGGCGCGACCGCCACGTACGCCCTGGACTCGTCGAGCCGCCTGCGCTGCGACGGGGTGAGCTTCGACTTCGGGTCGTCGACGGCGGCCATGATCCCGGCCAGGTCCCCGAAGGCGTCCAGGAGCTTGGCCGCCGTCTTCTCGCCGATGCCGGGCACGCCGGGCAGGCCGTCGCTGGGATCGCCGCGGAGCAGGGCCAGGTCGACATAGCCGGGGCCGTCCACGCCGTACTTCTCGCGCAGCCACGCCTCGTCCGTCGTCTGGAGGGTGCCGACGCCCTTCAGGGGATAGAGGACGCGGATGCCGCGCTCGTCGTCCACCAGTTGGTAGAGGTCGCGGTCGCCGGTGACGATGTCCACCGGGCCGGTGGCGCGGGCCGCGAAGGTGCCGATCACGTCGTCCGCCTCGTACGCCTCGACGCCGACGCGGGCGATGCCGAGCGCGTCGAGGACGGCCTCGATGACCGGCACCTGCGGCGAGAGCGTGTCCGGGATCTCCTCGGCGTCCGCGCCCTGCGGGACCTCCTCGGCGACGCGATGCGCCTTGTAGGAGGGGATGAGTTCGACCCGCCAGTGCGGGCGCCAGTCCGCGTCCATGCACGCGACGAGGTCGTCAGGACGGTGGTCCTGGACGAGGCGGGTGATGAAGTCGAGCAGTCCGCGCACGGCGTTGACCGGGGTGCCGTCCGGCGCCTTCACGGAGTCGGGGACCCCGAAATAGGCCCGGAAGTAGAGGGAGGCCGTGTCGAGAAGCATGAGCCGTCGAGTTCGCTGAGTCACATCGCGCATCATGCCGCACGGCACCGACAGCGCGGCCGCGTTGCGCATCGCGCCCCACCGTGCCGAGTACGCAACGGATGTGAGCTGGGCCACTCTCGGGTTTGCTTCGGATAAGTCGGGGCAGGGGCGCACCCGGAGCGAACCCGGTCGAAGGTTCAACTTTTTCGTTCGGTAAGCGGGCAGACGCCGCGTCGCTCCACGGCCCGCCGGCGGGGGAGGCGGGCCGTCTTGGTTCAACCCGAGAGGTGTATGTGTCCAGGCTGCAGGCCGAGCACTTGTACAAAGTGTTCGGCAGACGACCCGATGACGCGGTGGAGAAAATCCGCCACGGAGCCGACCGAGAGGAGCTGCGCGCCGACGGCACCACCGCTGCCGTCATCGACGCCTCCTTCGAGGTCGAGCCGGGCCAGATCTTCGTCGTCATGGGTCTCTCCGGATCCGGCAAGTCCACGTTGCTGCGCATGCTCAACGGACTGTCGGAGCCGACGGCCGGTCACGTGCGCTTCGACGGTCAGGACCTGACCGAGCTGAGCGCCAAGGAAATGCGGGAGGTGCGCTCCAAGAAGATCAGCATGGTCTTCCAGCACTTCGCGCTCTTCCCGCACCGCAGCGTTCTGGAGAACGCCGGCTACGGCCTCGAGGTGCAGGGCATCCCGCGCGCCGAGCGCGAGAGGCGCGCCACCGAGGCGCTGGAGCTCGCGGGCCTCAAGGGCTGGGAGAAGTCCTGGCCCGACGAGCTGTCCGGCGGCATGCAGCAGCGCGTGGGCCTGGCCCGCGCGCTCGCCACCGACGCCGACCTGCTCCTCATGGACGAGTCGTTCAGCGCGCTCGACCCGCTGATCCGCCGCGACATGCAGGACCAGCTCCTGGTGCTCCAGAAGCGGCTGAAGAAGACCATCGTCTTCATCACCCACGACCTCAACGAGGCCATGCGCCTGGGCGACCAGATCGCCGTCATGCGCGACGGCCGCATCGTCCAGATCGGCAACGCCGAGGACATCCTCGTCACCCCGGCCAACGACTACGTGGCCGCGTTCACGCAGGACGTCGACCGCTCCCGCGTGCTCACGGCGGGCGCGATCATGGCCGACCCCGACAAGGACTTCGTACGGGCCGACGCCCCCGCGACGGTCACCGCGGACACCCCGATCATCGAGCTGTTCACGCCCTGCTCCACGAGCGAGGTGCCGGTCGCCGTGACCGACGGCGACGGCGAGCTCGTCGGCGTCGTGCCGCGGGCCAGGCTGCTCGCCGTGCTCGGCGAGCCGATGGACTCCGCGGATGAGCCGCAGGAGAGCAAGAAGGTGGTCAGCGGTGCCTAGGATTCCCTTCGGCGACTGGGTCAACGACTCGGTCGAATGGCTCAGAACCCATATGGACTGGCTGTTCGATTTCATCAAGACCCTGTTCCAGAACATGTGGGACGGCGTCTACGACGTCCTCTCCGGCCCCGAGCCGCTGCTGATGGCGGGCATCCTCGCCGTCATCGCGTTCTGGCTGCGCGGCCTGCTCGGCGGTGTCCTCTCCTTCGTGGGCTTCGCGTTCATCGTGTCCCTGGAGCTGTGGGACAACGCGATGATGACGCTGGCCCTGGTGCTCGTCTCGACGTTCGTGGCGCTGGTCATCGCCGTGCCCGTGGGCATCTGGGCGGCGCGCTCCAAGACGGTCAGCGGCATAGTCAGGCCCGTCCTGGACTTCATGCAGACGCTGCCCGCGATGATCTACCTCATCCCGGCGCTGCTGTTCTTCCGGATGGGCGCCCCCGCGGGCATCGTCGCCACGATCGTCTTCGCGCTCGCCCCCGGCGTGCGCATGACCGAGCTCGGCATCCGCCAGGTCGACAAGGAGCTGGTCGAGGCCGCCGACGCGTTCGGCACCACGCCCCGCAACACCCTGTTCCGCGTCCAGCTGCCGCTGGCCCTGCCGACGATCATGGCCGGTGTCAACCAGGTCATCATGCTCGGCCTCTCCATGGCGGCCCTGACCGGCATGGTCGGCACCCCGGGCCTCGGCGCGGACGTGAACGCGGCCATCGGCCAGCTCGACGTCGGGCTCGGCGCGGAGGCGGGCGTCTCCATCGTGATCCTCGCCATCTACCTGGACCGCGTCACCAGCGGCCTGGGCGGCCAGGTCTCGCCGCTCGGCCGGCGCGCGTTCGCCAAGCTGCGGGCCGCACAGGGTCTGAACATCTGGAACTACCGCCCCCGGCCCGTCGTCGCGATGGTCGGTGTCGTCGTCCTCGCGCTCGTCGCGGGCGGCATGGGCATCTTCGGCGGCACCAAGTCCGAGCCCGTGGCCGACTCCGACAATGTCGGCCAGGGCAAGGAAATCAACATCGGCTACATCAACTGGGACGAGGGCATCGCCTCCACCTTCCTCTGGAAGGAGGTCCTGGAGCAGCGCGGCTTCAAGGTGAACGCCAGCCTCCTCGACGCGGGGCCGCTCTACACCTCGCTCGCCCAGGGCGACGTCGACTTCCAGACCGACGCGTGGCTGCCGACGACGCACGCCACGTACATGAAGAAGTACGGCGACAAGCTGGAGAACCTCGGCGCCTGGTACGACCAGACGTCCCTGGAGCTGGCCGTCCCCGCGTACATGAAGGACGTGAACTCGCTCGCGGACCTCAAGGGCAAGGGCGGCACGTTCGACGGCAAGATCACCGGCATCGAGCCGAGCGCCGGTGAGATGCAGCTCCTGAAGAGCAAGATCCTCAAGGAGTACGGCCTCGACAAGGAGTACAAGGTCGTCGACGGCTCCACCACCGCGATGCTGTCCGAGCTGAAGGCGGCGTACGCGAAGAAGGAGCCGATCGTCGTTCCGCTCTGGTCGCCGCACTGGGCGTACAACGACTTCGACCTGAAGAAGCTCAAGGACCCGAAGGGCGCCTGGGGCAAGGGCGACGGTGTGCACTCGCTGGCGCGGCAGGGCTTCTCGAAGGAGAACCCGCAGGTCGCCAAGTGGCTCAAGAACTTCAAGATGGACGAGAAGCAGCTCACCAGTCTTGAAGCGGAGATCAACAAGGCCGGCAAGGGCAAGCAGCAGGACGCCGTGCGCGCCTGGCTGAAGAAGAACCCGAAGGTCGTCGACAAGATCGCTCCGCTGCCGGAGAACACCGGCGGCGAGGAGAAGAAGCGCCCGCTGAAGGCCGCGTACTTCGCCTGGGACGAGAACGTCGCCGTCACCAACCTGTGGAAGCGCGTCCTGGAGAAGCGCGGCTACAAGATGGAGCTGACCCCGGCGGACGTCGGCCCGGCCTACACCGGTCTCGCGCAGGGCGACATCGACCTGAACCTGGACGCCTGGCTGCCCACCGCGCAGAAGACGTACTGGGAGAAGAACAAGGCCGACCTCAAGGACCTCGGTTCCTGGTACAGCCCGACCTCCCTCGAAGTCGCCGTCCCGTCCTACGTCAAGGATGTGAAGTCGCTCGCCGACCTCAAGGGCAAGGGCGACAAGTTCAAGGGCAAGATCATCGGTATCGAGCCGGGCACCGGCGTGATGCAGGCCCTCAAGGACAAGGTCCTGCCGGGCTACGGCCTGGAGGACGAGTACGAGATCGCCGCGGGCTCGACCCCCGCGATGCTCTCCGAGCTGAAGACCGCGTACGCGAAGAAGGAGCCGATCGCGGTTCTGCTCTGGTCGCCGCACTGGGCGTACAGCGAGTACGACCTGACCAAGCTGAAGGACCCCAAGGGCGGCTTCGGCAAGGGCAACACGATCCGCACGCTCTCCAGCAAGGACTTCCCTGACCAGTACCCGCAGCTCACGAAGTGGCTCAAGAACTTCAAGATGAGCGAGAAGGAACTGGCCTCTCTGGAGAACGAGATCAACAAGGCGGGCAAGAACAACGAGCCCAAGGCCGTCGACGCCTGGCTGAAGAAGAACCCGGGCTTCGAGGAGAAGATGACGGCTGTGAAGTAGTCGCACGCCGCCGCACTCCTGGGGGTGGGCCTCGCCTTGTGGCGAAGCCCACCCCTTCCGGCGTTCCGGCGGGGCCGCCGACTCCTTAACCTCGACCGAGCCCATCTCGAACGCCTGAACGTGAGATCCAGCCCGTGAGACCCCGCCCGTGACCGTGACCGCGAGGCAGCCGAGGACGGCGCTCTTCCTCGCCGCCGCCACACTGGCCCTCGCCGCCGCCCTGCTCGTCGCACAGCTCGCGCGGGCCGACGCAGGACCCGCCTCCGCCGGCACCGCACGCCTCGCCGCACTCGCCGAGGACGTGACCGCGGCCGACGGACACCGCTACGACGCGCGGGACCACACCGGCCGCACCATGGACGCCGCCCAGATCGAGCAGGCCCCGGACGGCCGCTACCTCGCCGTCTACCACACGCTCCTGCCCGACGGCCGCTTCCACGCCGCCGTCGCCACCTCCACCGACCTGCGCCACTGGCAGCGCCGCCACGACTTCGGCCCCGGCACGCACCAGGCCGCGCTCGCGCACGACGGACGAGGGGGCTACGTCCTCGCGTACGAGAAGGACCCGCGCAACCACATCGCCGTCCGGGCCTACGAGAACCTCACGGCACTGCTCGACGGGCGCGCCCGACGCACCTTCGACGCGCCGCTGACCCTCTCGCGCTGCGCCGAGGGAACCCCCGGCATCACCGCGGTGCGCGGCGCCACGATCCACCTCACCGGCCACTACCGGGCGGGCTGCGACACCGACCGCCAGCTGCGCGCCACCCTCACCGGCTTCCGCCACTGGCACGCCGAACCCGACCGGCGCATGGACCGCGCCGTGCGCGCCAGGGGCAACGGCGGCAACATCGGCGACCGGGCGACCCTGGAACTCGGCGGGCAGCGCGTGGTGCTCGTCGAGGGCCAGGGACGGCGCGGCGACTTCGGCAGCTGGGGCACCTACGCGTACGACCCCCCGAGTGGCCGTGCGGACCGCCTCGACATCCGCACGCACGGCGGCAGCCGCGCCTTCGCCAACCCGTCGGCCACCCTCCTCACCGACCCGCGGGGCCGTCCCGCCCTGCTCGTCAGCCTGTTCGTACCGGCTGAGGGTTCCGCTCCCGGGGAGGCCGGACAACTGCTCTACTGGCACGAGCTGTAGCTCCATCGGCACAAGCTGTGGGGGCCGGTCCGGGCAACGGGGCGAAACCGTTTGGCGAACATGCGTAGGGTGCAGAAAACCCCTCAGGGTTGCGAGCGGCCGATGCGCTGAAGGGAGCCGAGGCGATGGACGAGCACAAGGAGACCCTCCGGGTGGGCTCTGCCGTGCGGCGGCGCCGCCGCCAGCTGGAGCTCACCCTCGCCGTCGTCGCCGAGCGCAGCGGACTCTCCGTGCCGTTCCTCAGCCAGATCGAGAACGAGCGCGCCCGCCCCAGCTCGCGGTCCCTGCAGCGGGTCGCCGACGCGCTGTGCACCACCGACGTGGAGCTCCTCGCCGCCGCCGACCCGGCCCGCACCGTCGAGGTGGTGCGCGCCGACGACGACACGGACCTGGACGGCTCCACCCCCGACGCCCGCGTACGCGAACTGGCGCGCGGCCACCACCAGCTGCACGCCCTGGAGTTCATCGGGGACCACGACGAGGGCCGCGAGTTCCAGCACCGCAACGACGAGCTGATGTACGTCGTCGAGGGCGCCGTGGAGATGGAGGCCGAGGGCCGGGCCTACCGCCTGGGACGCGGCGACACCCTGTTCCTCACGGGCGGCGTGCGCCACCGCTGGCGGGCCACCGTGCCGGACACCCGGGTCCTGGTGGTCGCCGTGGGGGACCACATCGAAGCGGTGGACGACAGGGGGCGCTGACGTGCCGCTCGCGCGCGGCCCGCTGCGGGTCGTCTCGCTCGTGCCGTCGCTGACCGAGGCGATCGCCGTCACCGTGCCGGGCGCGCTGGTCGGGGCGACCGACTGGTGCAGCCATCCGGCGGACCTCGACGTACGGCGGGTGGGCGGCACCAAGAACCCCGACGTGCCCCGCGTCGTCGCCCTCGCCCCCGACCTGGTCGTCGCCAACGAGGAGGAGAACCGCGCCCCCGACCTGGCGGCGCTGCGCGCGGCGGGCGTCGAGGTTCTTGTGACGGAGGTGCGGACGCTGGACCAGGCCTTCCGGGAGCTGACACGGGTCCTGGCGGCGTGCGGGGCGGGGCGGCCGCGGTGGCTGGAGGAGGCGGAGGAGGCGTGGGCGGCCCTGCCGTGCCCCTCGGCCCGGCTGCGGGCGGCGGTCCCGATCTGGCGGCGGCCATGGATGGTCCTCGGCAGCGACACGTTCGCGGCCGACCTGCTCGCGCGCCTGGGCGTCGACAACGCGTACGCCGGTCACGCCGAGCGGTACCCCCGCGTACCGATCGAGGAACTGCGGGCAGCGGACCTGGACGTGGTGGTCCTGCCCGACGAGCCGTACCGCTTCACGCGCGACGACGGCCCCGAGGCGTTCCCGCCGGGCACACCGACCGCGCTGGTCAGCGGCCGCCACCTCACCTGGTACGGGCCGTCGTTGGCCGAGGCACCGGCGGTGCTCAGCGCGGCGCTGCGAGCAGCCGTCCGCTGACGATGCCGCGCAGGGTGTGGGTCAGGGCCACCGCCACGGCGGTCACGAGGAAGGCGAAGAGGGCGGCCGCGAGCCAGTCGAAGACCGCGAGGCCGGTGTGCTCGCCGAGGCCCTTCGCGCCGGTCACGCAGGTGCCGACGGGGAAGGTGAACGCCCACCAGGTCATCGCGAAGCCCATGCCGCGGCGCCGGGCGCGCACCACCATGGCGCCGGCGAGTGCCAGCCACATCAGGGCGAAGCCCATCACGGGCACTCCGTAGAGCACGGCGAAGGCGAGGAAGCCGCGGTCGAGGGCGGCGGGGACGATGCCCGGTGCGAAGTCGGCGAACTTGTTGGTCGCGGTCGTCGACTGGCCCAGCGGGCCGAGGACCAGGAACAGGGTGGGCGTGAGCGCGAGGGGCAGCGGACCCGCGGTCACCAGGCGGGCGAAGATCAGCGGCAGCATCACCAGGGTGGCGAGCAGGCTCAAGCCGAACATTGCGAAGCAGGCGTACAGCATGGTCTGCTGGGCCTGGCCCGCGGGCAGGTGGGGGATGAGCAGGGGGCCGACGGCCGCCGAGACCATCGGGGCCACCACGGGCAGCAGCCACACCGGCGAGGCATGGTCGGCGGCGATGCGGTGCCGGACCACCATCAGGTACGGGATGGCGACGGCCGCCGCGAGCCCGATGGCGGTGCCCGCGGTGAACAGCACGGTGTCGATCGCGACGGCCGCGCCCGTGCCGATCCAGTCCTCGCCGACGATCAGGGTGCCGCCGCCGACGGCGAGCAGCGCCATCGACAGACAGCCGTAGAAGGGGGCCACGGTCGCGTCGAGGAGGTGGGCGCGGGCCTGGTCGCGGTGGTGGATCCAGTGCACGGCACGGGCGGTGAGCAGGACGGCGAGCATCACGGACGACAGCGCCCACACCACCGTGCAGCCCGTGCGCAGCCCCGGGAACCCGTACGGCAGTGTCGCGCCGGCGTTGGCGACGACGGCGGTGCCCATGACGGACGCGTACCAGTTCGGCCCGAGGTGACGGACGGCCAGGACGCGGGTGCCGGTGGCGGTGGGGGCGCTTGCGGAGGCGGCGGGGGAGGCGCCTGCGGGGGCGGCGGGGTGAGCGGTGGTGACCATGAGTCCACGGTCGTGCAGGGTGGAGTCCGCCACCAGAGAGCGCCCTTCTATGGGGACATAAGCTGGCTTTATGAGTATGTCCCCCGAGTATCCCGAGTCCCCCGGGTCTTCTCCCGGCCCGAGTGCCCCCGACGCGGCGCTCGCGCACCGCGTGCCCGACCTCGGCGCGCTTCAGCTGCTGCTCGCCGTGGCACGGCTCGGCAGCCTCGGGCGGGCCGCGCGGGAGCTGGGCATCACACAGCCCGCGGCGAGCAGCCGGGTGCGCGCCATGGAGCGGCAGCTCGGCGTCGCCCTCGTCGACCGGTCGCCGCGCGGTTCGCGCCTCACGGACGCGGGTGCCCTGGTCACCGACTGGGCGGGCCGGATCGTGGAGGCGGCGGAGGCGTTCGACGCGGGGGCGCAGGCGCTGCGCGTCCGGCGGGACTCACGGCTGCGGGTCGCGGCCAGCATGACGATCGCCGAGTATCTGCTGCCGGGCTGGCTGATCGCCCTGCGGACCCAGCGGCCGGACACGGCGGTGTCCCTGCTCGCGGGCAACTCCGCGGCCGTCGCGTCCCGGCTGCTGGCGGGCGAGGCGGACCTCGGCTTCGTCGAGGGGCTCACCGTGCCGGGCGGGCTCGACGAGGTGGTCATCGCGCACGACCGGCTGGTCGTCGTGACCGCGCCGGGGCACCCGTGGGCGCGGCGCAGGAAACCGCTCGCGGCGGCGGAGCTCGCGGCGACGCCGCTGATCCTGCGCGAGGAGGGTTCGGGCACCCGGCAGGTCCTCGACGCGGCGCTCGGCGGCCTCGCCCGCCCGCTGATCGAGCTGTCGTCCACGACGGCGGTGAAGGCCTCGGCGGTCAGCGGCGCGGGCCCTTCGGTCCTGAGCGAACTCGCGGTGGGTGAGGAGCTGGCGGCCCGGCGCCTGGTGGAGATCCCGCTGGCGGAGGTCCGGCTCCGCAGGGAGCTGCGGGCGGTCTGGCCGACGGGGCACCGGCCTGCGGGGCCGGCACGGGACCTGCTGGCGTTGACGCGGAGCGGAGCGGGGGCGGGGGGCCGACGGTCTTGAGCCGCAGGGGTGCAAACAGAGTGTTCACAATGAACCGTTGACTACACGGTGTGTGTCGGCCCATGCTGGACGCATGTCGCATCCTGAACAGCCCGAGACCGTCGACCCGTTCACGCCCCCGCACCCCGAACAGGCCCGCGCCCAGCGCGTGTACGCGTCGCTGATGCGGGTCGCCGAGCGGCACGCCGCCGACGACGAGCAGCGCAGGCGCCAGGTGCACCCTGCCGTCCTCGGCCCGCACGAAGCCGTGCGGCTCGTGTCGTTCCTGCTCAGCGGCGCCGCGAAGCCCGTCGACGGCGAGCCCGAGGTGGACCACGCCGACATCACGGCGGCCCTCACCCTCCTGCCGCTGGTCAGGGGCGAGCTGGACGAGCTGGAGACCGGCCTCCTCCAGATGGCGCGCGGCCGCGGCATGACCTGGCCGGAGATCGCTTTCGGCCTCGGGCTCGGCACCCCGCAGGCCGCCCGGCAGCGGTACGAGCGGCTGGCGTCGCGGACGGCGGGCGAGGCGGAGTAGCCCCCGGCGGACCGGGCGGCACCCGGTGGCATGGAAATTCCCTGGCAGCCGACCCGGGGTCCCGCCCACCATGGGTGGCATGAACCCCACCGCACCCCCGGCGACCGGCGTCCGCACCCCCTGGTGGCAACTCCCCCCGCACGTACGGGACGGGCTGGCGGACGCGCTCGGCGCACCCGTGGCCGAGGCGGTGACGCAACGCGGCGGGTTCTCGCCGGGCGCCGCCGCCCGGGTGCGGCTCGACGACGGACGGCGGGCGTTCGTGAAGGCCGTCAGCTCCGAGGCCAACCCGGGCAGCCCCGCGCTGCACCGCGCCGAGGCCAGGCACTCCGCCGCCCTGCCCGAGTCCGTGCCCGCGCCCCGGCTCCTCGCCACCTACGACGACGGGACCTGGGTCGCGCTCGCCTTCGAGGACGTCGACGGGAGGCAGCCCCATGTGCCGTGGCGCGCCGAGGAGTTCGAGCGCGTCCTGGACGCGGTGGACGCCCTCTCGCGGGACCTGACGCCCTCGCCCGTCGCCGCTCCCTCCGCCGGCGAAGCCGTGGCGGGCATGTTCCGGGGATGGGAACGGCTCGTCGAGCAGGGCGCGGAGAGCGACGACAGGCTCGACCCGTGGGCCCGGCGCCATCTGTCCGGCCTCGCCGAACTCGCCGCGCCCTCGGCCGCGTCCGTCGTGGGCGACACCCTCGCCCACGCCGACCTGCGCGCCGACAACATGCTGTTCACGTCCGACGGTGGCCGGGTCGTCTTCGTCGACTGGCCGCACGCCGTGCGCGCCGCGCCCTGGTTCGACCTGCTCGTCATGCTGCCGTGCGTGCGGGCGCAGGGCGGCCCCGACCCGGAGGAGGTGTTCACCGCCCAGCGGGTGGGCCGGGGCGCCGACCCGAAGGCGGTGACCGCGGCGCTGGCGGGCCTCGCCGGATTCTTCGTACAACACTCCCTGCTGCCCGATCCGCCCGGCCTGCCGACCCTGCGCGCCTTCCAGGCCGCCCAGGGCGCGGCCGCCCTGGACTGGCTCAGGACGCGGCTCGGACCAGCGCTGCCATGACGCGCGTGTCCTCACCCATCTCCGGATGCCACTGCACGCCGAGCGCCCAGGCGGGATGGGGGAGCTCGACGGCTTCGACGGTGCCGTCCTCCGCGTACGCCGACACCACGAGGCCCCTGCCCAGGCGGTCCACCGCCTGGTGGTGGTAGGCCGGTACGTCCGTCGACGCGTCCGGCACGATCGACGCGTAGAGCGTGCCGGGGACCGGCTTCACCGGGTGCGTGCCGAACACGCCCACCGTCTCCGCGTGCCCGTCCATGTGCTGGATCAGTGTCCCGCCGAGCGCCACGTTCATGAGCTGCATGCCCCGGCAGATGCCGAGCAACGGTGTGCCTGACGCCAACGCGGCCTCGATCAGGGCGAGTTCCCAGGCGTCACGCTCCGGGGCGGGCGGCCCGGTGCGCTCCTCGCGCACCGCCCCGTACCGTCCGGGCTCCACGTCCGGGCCGCCCGCGACGACCACGCCGTCGAGCCGGGCGACGACGGACTCCGCGTACGACGGGTCGTCGGGCGGCAGCATCGCGGCGATGCCGCCCGCCGCCTGCACGAGACGCGGATATCCGGCGGGCAGCAGGGCCGCGGGCAGCTGCCACACGCCCCAGCTCACCTTGGGTTCCAGGTAGGTGCTGACCCCGATCAGCGGCCTGCCGCTCACTGCGCTCTCGCTCTCCGTCACTGTTCTCCTCACGATCGTGATCAGTCGCGTTCCAACTCTGCCTCGGCCGCCGCGAGCGCCGCGAACTCCTCCTCCGGTGCGCGCGCCACCAGGTGCTTGCGGCTGTACATCCCGAAGTAGGCGATGGCGACCACGTACACCGAGAGCGCGATGAGCGCCGCCGTCACGTCCACAAGGAACGTCGCGACGAGCGCCGCACAGGCGAGGACCAGCGCCACCGACGACGTCAGGATGCCGCCCGGCGTGCGGTAGGGCCGCTCCAGGGCGGGCTCGCGGCGGCGCAGCACGATGTGCGAGAGCGACATCAGGGCGTACGAGATGGTCGCGCCGAAGACCGCGACGTTCAGCATGCGGGCGCCGTCCCCGGTGGCCGCGGCGAGCCCGAACCCGATCGCGCCCGGCACGAGCAGACCCAGGTAGGGGGCCTTGCGGCTGCTGGTGAGCGAGAGGAAGCGGGGGAGGTAGCCGGCGCGGGAGAGCGCGAAGAGCTGGCGCGAGCCCGCGTAGATGAGGGAGAAGAAGGAGGCGATCAGACCCGCGAGGCCCGCGTAGTTGATGACGCGGCTCAGGCCGGTCGCGTCACCGTCCGGTTGCAGCGCCTCGACCAGGGGGTTGCCCGCGTCCTGGATGGCGTTCGCGCCGCGTGCGCCCGCCGACGCGAAGAAGGTGAGCAGCGCGAGGGCGACGAGAATGGCCATCGACCAGCGGATCGCGCGCGGCAGCGTGCGCGCCGGGTCCTTCGTCTCCTCGGCGGCCAGCGGGACACCCTCGACCCCGAGGAAGAACCACATGCCGAACGGGAATGCCGCCCAGATGCCCAACAGGCCCATCGGCAGCCAGGAGTTGGCGCCGAAGGCGTCCTTGTCGACGGCGATGTCGTTCAGCTTCGAGGCGTCGAAGCCCATGAACGCGCCGACCGCGAAGACCAGCAGCGCCACCACCGCGACGCCGGTGACGACGAAGCTGAAGCGCAGCGCCTCGCCGACGCCCCACAGATGGATGCCGATGAAGATCACGAAGCAGGCCAGATAGACCGGCCAGCCCGAGGTGAGCCCGAAGAGGCCGAGCGACTCGACGTAGTCGCCGATGAAGATGGAGATCGCGGCGGGCGCCAGTATGTACTCGATCAGGATCGCCGTGCCGGTCAGGAAGCCGCCCCAGGGGCCGAGCGCCCGGCGCGCGAAGCCGTAGCCGCCGCCCGCCGTGGGCAGCACGGACGACAGCTCCGCCAGCGAGAAGACCATGCACGCGTACATCACGCCCATCAGCGCCATCGCGATCGCGAGGCCGCCGAAGCCGCCCTCCGCGAGGCCGAAGTTCCAGCCGGAGAAGTCGCCGGACACGACGTAGGCGACGCCGAGGCCGGTGAGCAGCAGCCAGCCCGCGCTGCCCCTGCGGAGCGTTCTGCGTTCCAGGTAGTCGTCCGCCGGTTCGGCGGGGTTCGGCTTGCTCGACTCCACGGTCATGGCACGGCTCCCATGCGACGGCACTGCGGCGGGGTGACTCAGACGGGCGACCCGATGTACGGGCGACTCGATGTACGGGTGACCCGATGTACGGGTGACCCGATGTACGGGCGGCTCAATGGAACGAAGCCATACCTTTGCCGTGCGAGGCGCGAGAAAGCAAGCCCCTTGCGTTACGCGATGGTTAACCGCTCCTCACGTCAGGAAGCCCCGCAGCAGCGCCGCCGTGCCCGCGCAGTGCTCCCGCATCATCTCCCGCGCGCCGTCCGCGTCCCCGTCGAGCACCGCCTCGACGAGCGCGGTGTGCTGACGCTGCGAATGCTCCAGGTTCCGCACCAGCAGCGGGATGCAGTCCAGGAGGTCGTTGACGGTCGCGCGGACCGCGGCGTACTGCGCGGTGAGCGTCGGCGACCCGCACAGCTCGGCGAGCGTGAGGTGCAGCAGCGTGTCCAGTCTGCGGTACTCCGTGAGGGGCGCGTCATGGGTGCGGTCGAGCGCCGCGCGCAGCCGGTCCGCCTGCTCGTCGGTGAGCCCGTGCGCCGCGCAGAGCCCGGCCGCGCCGACCTCCAGGACCTCGCGGAAGCGCAGCGCGTCCTCGACGTCGACGTCCTTGATGCGGCGGCGCAGCTCGTCCTCGCCCGCCGCCTCGGGGCGCGGCCGCACGAACGTGCCTCCGTACCGCCCGCGCCGCGACTCGACGAGCCCCTGGTCCTGCAGCACCTTCAGGACCTCGCGCAGCGTCACCCGGCTGATGCCGAGCCGGTCGGCCAGCTCCCGTTCCGACGGCAGGCGTTCGCCGCCGGGCACCAGGCCCAGGCGGACGACCTGGAGGATCTGTTCCAGGGCCTCCTCGAAGCCGTTGCCGGCCCGCACCGGACGCAGCACCGCCGTCAGGCGCTCGTCGTCCGGCGCGGACGCCGCCGTGCCCTCTTCCGGGTGCGACATGTCCGTACCCCCTTCCCAAGCAAAGGTTCTCCGCAATACCTTATGGCTCCCGGCTGACCCAAGGAGGCTTTTCCCGTGGCAGACCGCACACCCCCGCTCGGTATCGAGGAGCTGCGTGCCCTCGTCACGAGCGGCGAGATCGACACTGTCGTCCTGGCCTTCCCCGATATGCAGGGGCGGCTCCAGGGCAAGCGGTTCGCCGCCCGCTTCTTCCTCGACGAGGTCCTCGAACACGGCACGGAGGGCTGCAACTACCTCCTGGCCGTAGACGCGGACATGAACACCGTCGACGGCTACGCGATGTCCTCCTGGGACCGCGGCTACGGCGACTTCGCCATGCACCCCGACCTCTCCACCCTGCGCCGCGTCCCCTGGAACGAGGGCACCGCGATGCTCATCGCGGACCTCGCGTGGAACGACTCCTCACCCGTCGTGGCCGCACCCCGCCAGATCCTGCGCCGCCAGCTGGAGCGCCTCGCGGAGCTCGGCTACACCGCGCACGTCGGCACGGAGCTCGAATTCATCGTCTTCAAGGACACCTACGAGCAGGCCTGGGACGCCGGATACAAGGACCTCACCCCGGCCAACCAGTACAACATCGACTACTCCGTCCTCGGCACCGGCCGCATCGAGCCGCTGCTGCGCCGCATCCGCAACGACATGGCGGCCGCCGGGCTCGTCGTCGAGTCGGCCAAGGGCGAGTGCAACCCCGGCCAGCACGAGATCGTGTTCAAGTACGACGAAGCCCTCGTCACCTGCGACCAGCACGCCATCTACAAGACCGGCGCCAAGGAGATCGCGGCCCAGGAAGGCGTCTCGCTCACCTTCATGGCCAAGTTCAACGAGCGCGAGGGCAACTCCTGCCACATCCACCTCTCGCTCCAGGACGCCGACGGCACCAACGTCATGGCGGGCTCCGAGGGCGACCCCGGCGGCATGTCGCCCGTCATGCGGCACTTCCTCGCGGGCCAGCTCGCCGCCCTCCGCGACTTCTCCCTCCTCTACGCCCCCAACATCAACTCCTACAAGCGGTTCCAGCCCGGCACGTTCGCGCCGACCGCCGCCGCCTGGGGACACGACAACCGCACCTGCGCGCTGCGCGTGGTCGGCCACGGCCGCTCGATGCGCTTCGAGAACCGGCTGCCGGGCGGTGACGTCAACCCGCACCTCGCCGTCGCCGGACTGATCGCAGCCGGTCTGTACGGGATAGAGCAGAAGCTCGAACTGCCAGAGGAGTGCACCGGGAACGCCTACACCGGCGAGTACGAGCATGTCCCCACCACCCTGCGCGAGGCCGCCGAGCTCTGGGAGAACAGCCCCGTCGCCAAGGCCGCCTTCGGTGACGAGGTGGTCGCGCACTACCGCAACATGGCCCGGGTCGAGCTGCAGGCCTTCGACTCCGCGGTGACCGACTGGGAGCTCCGCCGCTCCTTCGAACGCATGTGAGGAACGACTTGCTGCAGGTACTCAACCCGGCGACCGAAGAGGTCGTCGCGTCCGTCCCGGCCGCCACCGCGGCGGACGTCGACGCCGCCGTCGTACGGGCCGCAAAGGCCCAGGAGAAGTGGGCGGCCACCGCCCCCGCCGACCGCGCACGCATCCTGCGCCGCTTCGCCACCACCGTCGACGAACACATCGAGGAACTCGCCCGGTCGGAGGTCCGCGAGGCGGGCCACCTCATCGGCAACGCCCGCTGGGAAGCGGGCAACGTCCGCGACCTGCTCGACTACGCCGCAGGGGGAGTGGAACGCCTCAACGGCCGGCAGATCCCCGTCGCGGGCGGCCTGAACGTCACCGTCCTCGAACCCCTCGGGGTCGTCGGCGTCATCGCCCCCTGGAACTTCCCGATGCCGATCGCCGCGTGGGGCACGGCGCCCGCCCTCGCGGCAGGCAACGCGGTGATCCTCAAACCGGCCGAGACGACACCGCTCACCGCGCTCCGCCTCGCCGAACTCGCCCTGGCGGCGGGCCTCCCGGAAGGGCTCTTCCAGGTTCTGCCCGGCGAGGGCGGTGTCGCGGGCAACGCGCTCGTCGAGCACCCCGGCGTCGCCAAGATCGTGTTCACCGGCTCCACCCGCGTCGGCAAGCAGATCATGGCCACGTGCGCCGACCGGGTGAAGCGGCTGACCCTGGAACTCGGCGGCAAGAGCCCGAACATCGTCTTCGCCGACGCGGACGTGGAGGCGGCGGCCCTCGCCACCCCCATGTCCTACCTGGACAACTCGGGCCAGGACTGCTGCGCCCGCACCCGCGTCCTCGTCCAGCGCTCGGTGTACGACCGCTTCCTGGAAGTCGTGACCCCCGCGATCGAGTCCATCGTCGTCGGCGACCCGTCCGACGAGAAGACCCAGATGGGCCCGCTGATCTCCAGGACCCAGCTGGACCGGGTCCGCTCCTACGTCACGCCGGGCGACGGCATCCACGGGACGGCCCCCGAGGGACCCGGCTTCTGGTTCCCGCCGACGCTGCTCACCGACGTCGACCCGGACGCGCCGGTGGCCATGGAGGAGGTCTTCGGCCCCGTCGCCGTCGTCATCCCCTTCGAGGACGAGGCCGACGCGATCCGGCTCGCCAACGCCACCGACCACGGCCTGTCCGGCTCCATCTGGACGCGCGACGTCGGCCGCGCCCTGCGCGTCTCCGCGGGAGTCCGGGCGGGCAACCTGTCCGTCAACTCGCACTCCAGCGTGCGCTATTGGACCCCCTTCGGCGGCTACAAGCAGTCCGGGCTCGGCCGCGAACTCGGCCCGGACGCCCTCACCGCCTTCACGGAAACCAAGAACGTCTTCATCAGCACGGAGGCCTGAATCCCTATGTCAGAGAACATCTGCCGCCGCCTCGTCGGCCGCACCGCCGTCATCACCGGCGCCGGCAGCGGCATCGGCCTCGCCACCGCGCGCCGCCTCGCCTCCGAGGGCGCCCACGTCGTCTGCGGCGACATCGACGAGAGCGCGGGCAAAGCCGCCGCCGAAGAGGTCGGCGGGACCTTCGTGAAGGTCGACGTCACCGACGCCGAGCAGGTCGAAGCGCTCTTCAAGACGGCCTTCGACACCTACGGCTCCGTCGACATCGCCTTCAACAACGCGGGCATCTCGCCGCCCGACGACGACTCCATCCTGGACACCGGCCTGGAGGCATGGAAGCGCGTCCAGGACGTCAACCTCACCTCCGTCTACCTGTGCTGCAAGGCCGCCATCCCCTACATGCGGCGCCAGGGCAAGGGCTCGATCATCAACACCGCGTCGTTCGTGGCGCGGATGGGCGCCGCGACCTCGCAGATCTCCTACACCGCGTCCAAGGGCGGCGTCCTCGCCATGTCCCGCGAGCTCGGCGTGCAGTTCGCCCGCGAGGGCATCCGCGTCAACGCGCTCTGCCCGGGCCCGGTGAACACCCCGCTCCTCCAGGAACTGTTCGCCAAGGACCCCGAGCGCGCCGCCCGCCGTCTCGTCCACATCCCCGTGGGCCGCTTCGCCGAGGCCGAGGAGATGGCGGCCGCGGTGGCGTTCCTCGCCAGCGACGACTCCTCGTTCGTGAACGCCACGGACTTCCTCGTCGACGGCGGTCTCACCGGGGCGTACGTGACCCCGCTGTAGGCGCACCGCGCCGTTCACCCAGCAGTCACCCACCCGTCAGCCGGGCGTCGCACGACGCCCGGCTGACCTGCGTAGACACGGGAGTGTGTTCGTGAACTTCAAGCGCCGCGCCACCGCGGCCGCAGCCGTACTCGCCGTCGCCGGAGCCGGTCTCGCCACCGTCCAGGCCACCGCGGAAGCCACCCAGCCCGAGGCCGCAGCCCACAGCGGGCCGAAGGCCTGCCCCGACCTCACCGTCACGAAGGGCTGGTACGGCGAGAACAGAGCACGCCTCCAGCGGATGATCGACGCTTACGGCCACTGCGGCCCCCGGCGGCACCAGGGCGGTGCCAAGCCCGTCGCCACCTTCGACTGGGACAACACCGTCATCAAGAACGACATCGGCGACGCCACCATGTTCTGGCTGCTGCGCCACGGAAAGATACGCACGCCGAAGAGCGGCGACTGGCACACCACCAGCCGCTATCTGACCGACCCGGCGGCCACGGCCCTGGCGAAGGCCTGCCCCGCCACCCGCACCACCCTGCCCACCCACCGGAACACCGCCTGCGCCGACGAGATCCTCTCCGTCTACAGCGAGGGCACCACGGCCTCGGGCAAGGCGGCCTTCGCCGGCTTCGACCACCGCCGCATGGAACCGCAGTACGCCTGGCTCGCCCAGCTGACCCGCGGCTGGACCACCCGCCAGGTCGAGCAGTTCGCGGCCGCCGCCCGCGAGGCGAACCTGGCCGCGCCCGTCGGCACCGAACAGCGCGTCGGCACCCACAAGGTGACCGGCTGGGTCCGCTACTACGACCAGCAGCGCGACCTGATCCGTACACTCAAGAAGGCCGGGTTCGACGTGTACGTCGTGTCCGCGTCGCCCGAGCCGGTGGCCGAGGTGTGGGGGAGGAGCGTGGGCATCGACGCCCGGCACACCCTCGGCATCCGCAACGTCACCGCGCACGGCAAGCACACCGCCCACCTCAAGGGCTGCGGCACCGTCAGGGACGGCGACGACTCGATGATCACGTACATCGACGGGAAGCGCTGCTGGATCAACAAGGAGATCTTCGGCGTGCGCGGCGCGGCCGCCGAGAAGGCCCAACCCGCCGCGAAGCGCCAGGTGTTCGCCGCGGGCGACTCCGACACCGACGTCTCCTTCCTGCGCGACGCCACCGGCCTCAGGCTCGTCCTGAACCGCAACAAGAACGAACTGATGTGCCGCGCCTACGAGAACGGCGACGGCCGCTGGCTGGTCAACCCCATGTTCATCGAGCCCAAGGGCAAGAAGACCGACCCCTACCCCTGCGCCTCCACCGGTTACACCGAACGGGACGGCGGACAGGGGCCGGTGCGCCGCGCGGACGGCTCCGTCATCCCCGATCAGAAGGACACGGTCCACGGCCCGGCGACACCGTCGCCGGCCTCGTAGGACTGATGTACGGTCCACTCACATGCGTAACAGAAACATTTTGGCGCTGACTCTGGCCGCGGCCGCCACCCTGGCGGCCGTGCCCGCAGCTCTCCCCGCGGCCGCCGCCACGGCCGCACACCCCACGAATTCCCGCACGGCCCCCCGGGATTGCCCCCAGCTGTCGAAGAAGCTGACCTGGTACGGCAACAACCGCGCCAAGCTCCAGCGGACCATCGACGAACGCGGCACCTGCGCCAACCCGGACCTGGGCCACGGCAGGAGCGAGCGCCCGGTCGCCGCGTTCGACTGGGACAACACCATCACCAAGAACGACGTCACCGACGCGACCATCGCCTGGTCGCTGCGGCACGACAAGATCCTGCGCCCGAAGAGCTGGAAGTCCACCAGCAAGTGGATGACCGACGAGGCGGACCGTGCGCTCACCGAGGCGTGCGGCACGAAGGTGCCCGTCGGCAAGCCGCTGCCCACCTCCACCGACACCGCCTGCGCCGACGAGATCTTCGAGGTCCGCGAGGACGGGAAGACGATGAGCGGCGCCGCCGCCTTCGCCGGCGACTGGGACCACCGCCACACCGTCCCGCAGTACGCCTGGGTGCCGCAGCTCTTCGCCGGGCACACCGTCCGCGAACTGGAGTCGTACGCCGCGAAGGCCCGCAAGGAGGCCCTCGCCGCCCCCGTCGGCGCCACCCAGACCGTCGGCACGCACAAGATCCCCGGCTACGTCCGCTACTACGACCAGCAGCGCGACCTGATCCGTACGCTCAAGAAGGCCGGGTTCGACGTCTACATCGTCTCGGCGGGCTCGGAGCCGGTCACCGAGGTCTGGTCGAAGAGCGTCGGCATCGACCGCGACCACACCGTCGCGATCCGTTCCGTCCTCGACCGCAAGGGCCGCATCACCACCTGGAACCAGGGCTGCGGCGGCGTCCCCGTCAACAAGGGCGAGGCCATCCCCTACATCGACGGCAAGCGCTGCTGGATCAACCAGGAGATCTTCGGCATCAAGGGCAAGAAGGCCTGGGACAAGCAGGACTTCAGGCACCGCATCGCGCTCGGCGGCGGCGACGCCGACACGGACGTGACCTTCGTCGGCGACGCGACCGGCGCGCACCTCGTGCTGAACCGCAACAAGAGCGAGTTCATGTGCCGCGCGTACGACAACGCGGACGGCCGCTGGGTCGTGAACCCCATGTTCATCGAGCCGATGCCGCAGAAGAGCGGCACCTACCCGTGCGCGACCGGCGCGTACAACGAGCACGACGGGCGCAAGGGCCCCGTCCTGCGCGAGGACGGCACCGTCGTCCCCGACCAGCGGGACTCGGTGTACTGATCTTCCCGGCACGTCCTAGAGTGCCGGGATGAGCATGACGACCCCACCCGGCTGGTACCCGGACCCGCACCAGCCCTCCGTCGAGCGCTGGTGGGACGGGTCGGCCTGGACCGAGCACCGGCGGCCGCCCGAGCACGCCCGAGCGGCCCCGGCACAGCAGGGGTTCGGGCCGCCGCAGGACGGGACGACCGTCATGCCGGTGACGTCCCGGGGCAGCGGCCGGGCGAAGGTCGTCGCACTGGCCGTCGCCGGGACCGTCCTCGTCGCGGCGATCGTCACGGGCGCCGTCGTCCTCACCAAGGACGACGGCGACCCGCAGGGCGGCACACCGGCGCCGAGCGCCCCCGTCGACAGCAGCCCGTCGCCGACCGGGTCGAAGGAGTCGGCCTCCCCGACCGCCGACGCCGACCCGGACACCCTCGTCGACGACCTCAACGGCATCACGCTCCCCGTCCCCGAGGGCTGGGAGAAGGACGACGACTCCTTCGGCGACGCCGCGGCCATCCAGACCCCGGACATCGTCGACTGCCCGGGCGACTCCGGCCTCTGCCGCGAGGGCACCGTCACGTCGAGCACCGTGACGGGCACGGACGAGACGGACCCGAAGGCCCTCGCCCTTGGCGACATCGAGGACGCGGCCGACGCCGCCTACGACACCGACAAGCTGGACAACAAGCCCTACGGCGGCATCACCCGCCACGAGAAGGTCAAGGAAGGCCAGGTGGCGGTCGCGGGCCGCAGCGGCTACTTCGTGCGCTGGCGCGTCCACACGGCGAAGGGCGACGGCGGATACGTCCAGTCGCTCGCCTTCGCGTCGAGCGTCGGCTCGGAGTCGATGGTCATCGTCCGCTTCAACGTCGGCGCGGGCGAGGGCGCCCCGCCCGTCTCCGACATGGACGAGATCACCGACGGCATCCGCTCGGTCGACGACAGCGCGACGGGCGGCGGCGTGGGAGAGGACGTCGGGGCGACGCCCTGAGGGGCGCCCGGGCTCACAGGAAGGTGTGGCCCTCGCCGCGGTACGTGGGGACGCTCCCCGTCACCCTGTCGCCCTCGACCAGGTGCAAGGTCTCGAACCGCTCGCACAGCTCTCCGGCCTTGGCGTGCCGGAACCACACCTTGTCGCCGATCAGCAGATCGTCCGCCGGGGGGCCGTGCAGCGGCGTCTGCACCTCGCCCGCGCCCTCCTGCGGGTCGTACCGCAACCCCTCCGGGAGGTACGGCACCGGCGAACGGTCCGCGCCCGCGACGCCCGACGCCGGATAGCCGCCGCCGAGCACCGTCACGGTCCCCACGCCGGGACGCCGCACCACGGGCTGCGCGAACAGGGCGGCCGGACGCCCGCTGAACGACGTGTAGTTGTCGAAGAGCCGCGGCACGAAGAGCCCCGAGCCCGCGGCGATCTCGGTGACCGCCCGCTCGGCCGCGGTGTGCTGCACGCTGCCCGTACCGCCGCCGTTCACGAACTCCAGGCCCGGCGCGACCGCCCGGACGGCGGCGATGGCCTGCCCACGGCGCGCGGCCAGTTCCCTGCGGGCCGTGGCCTGCATGGTCCGGATCGCCCGCGACCGCGCCGGATGCCCTTCCACCGCGTCACCCACACCCGCCACATGCCCCTCGTACGCCATGACGCCCACGAGCCGGAACCCGGGCCGCCGCTCGATGGCGCGGGCCAGGGCGGCGACCTGCGCGGGGGAGTGCAGCGGTGACCGCAGCGCTCCGATCCGCACCCGCCCGCCGAGCACCTTCAGGGAGGTGTCCAACTCCAGACAGACCCGCACCTCTTCGCCCCCGTCGCCCCTCGCCTCGTCGATCAGCCGCAGCTGGGCCGGGTCGTCGACCATCACGGTCACCGAGGCGGCGAGCTTCGGGTCGGCGGTCAGCTCGGCGAACCCCGCACGGTCTGCCGAGGGGTAGGCGAGCAGCACGTCGTCGAAGCCGGAGCGGGCCAGCCACAGCGACTCCGCGAGCGTGAACGACATGATCCCGGCGAATCCGTCGCGGGCGAGGACCCGTTCGAGCAGGGCGCGACAGCGCACGGACTTGCTGGCGACCCGGATCGGCTTGCCTCCGGCCCGGCGAACGAGATCGTCGGCGTTGGCGTCGAAGGCGCGCAGGTCGACGATGGCCACGGGGGCGTCGAGGTGTGCGGTGGCCCGGTCGTAGCGGGCCCGGTCGGCGGCACGGTCTGCGGCACGGGCGGTCATGGCCGAAGCCTGCCAGACACGATTACCAGAGGGTAGGGGGATGATCCGGGCAGATCGCCCGGGGGCGTGGACTGAGTTCCCGTACGCCGTGTGTCTGCCCGTAGAGTGACGCGCACGGAGCCTGGCCGAGCGGTGCGCACGGAGCCTCGCCGACCGAGCGCTCCGGCCGGCCGAGCGCGAGGAAACGGGGGAGCATGAGCACGGAGGCGCCTCACAGCCCCATCCCCCCACGCCCCACCGCGCCGCCCCGCCCTTCGGCCCCGCCGGCCCCCGTGGGCCCCGAGTCCCCGGCCGGCGAGTCGGCCGAGCCGCCGCCCGTGCCGTCCGCCCGCTTCCCCGACGTGCGGCCGCCGGTCGACCAGGACTGGGTCCTCGACAGCCCTCGTCCCGCCGCCGCGCGCAACGCCGAGGACCCCGACCGGGCGGCCCGTGTCCAATCCCTCCTGGCCCCCTTCGACGAGGCCCGCCCCCCACGCACCCCCTCCACCGAGCCCCCGCCCCCCTCCTCACCCCCGGACAAGGCACACACGAACACCCCCACCCAGACATTCCCCCCACCCCCGCCCTCGGCCCGGCTGCCCGACGCCCCGCCGGTGGTCGTAGGGGAGACGCCCACGGACGCCCCCAGCGAGACCGTGCCCCCGCAGCCGTCCTGGGCTCCTCTGCCCGAGGCTCTGCCAGTGGTCGCGAGCGAGACGCCCACGGACGCCCCCAGCGAGACCGTGCCTCCGCAGCCGTCCTGGGCTCCTCTGCCCGAGGCTTTGCCAGTGGTCGCGAGCGAGACGCCCACGGACGCCCCCGGCGAGACCGTGCCCCCGCAGCCGTCCTGGGCTCCCCTGCCCGAGGCTCTGCCAGTGGTCGCGAGCGAGACGCCCACGGACGCCCCCAGCGAGACCGTGCCCCCACCCCCGTCCTCGGCCCGGCTGCCCGACGCCCCGCCGGTGGTCGTGGCGCGGGCGCGGGCGTGCGCGGATGTCGACGGTGACGGTGACGGTGACGGGGAGCCGGGGGCCGGTGAGGGCGAGGCGGCGGCCCGGTCGGGCGGGGAGCCGGGCTGCGCGGGTGGTGGTGGTGGGTCGCGTTCCGCCGCCGCTCGTCGTGCCGTCGGGGCCGTCGACCTGACGCCGGGGCCCGGTGCCGGGCGGCCCTTCGTGTTCTTCGCGCGGCCCGCGATGTACGAGGACACCACCACCCGGCTGCGCCCCGTCGGCGCCTGGGCGCGCCCCCGTGCGGCGGCCGCCGCGGCCTGTGTCGTGCTCGGGCTCGGGCTCATCGGCGGGGCGGTGACCGGGAGTTGGCTGACCGGGGAGTCCGCCGCGGGCGGCACCACCCGCAGCGCGTACACGGTCACCGGCGCCCTCTGGCACAGCGTCCCCGTCGACCGGCTCTTCCCGCCCCTGCTGAAGGGGGAGGGCGCGGGGCCCGGCGGCGCCGACCGCTCCTGGACCCGCATAGCCGTCGCCCCGGACAGCGGCTGCCGGGGCGCGTTCGACCCGCTCCTGAAGAAGGCGCTCGACCCGGTCGGCTGTCTGCGGCTGCTGCGCGCCACGTACACGGACGCCACCCGCAGCCACGTCACCACCGTGGGCCTGCTGTTCACCAAGGCGGACGCCGACGCGATGCAGAGGCTGCGGAACCGTTTCACGGAGGAGGGGCTCGACCGGCGCCCCGACCTCATGCCGCGGCCGTACGCCGCCAAGGGCACCGCCGCCGCAGGCTTCGGGGACGCGCAGCGGGCGGCCTGGACCGTCTCCGTGCTCCCGGACGCGCCCGTCGTCGCGTACTCCGTCTCCGGATTCGCCGACGGCCGCGCCGTCACCGACCCCGAGCCCGCCACCGAGGCCATGGGCGGCACCACCACGTCGGCGCCCGCCCAGGCGGGCCTCGGCCACGAGGCGAAGGGCATCGCCGACCGCGTCGAGCGGGGCCTGCGCAAGACCATCGCGGCCGCGGAGAAGCGGTCATGAGGGCCCACCGGCCGATCGCCGCCACCGTGGCGGCCGCCGCCCTCGCACTCGCCCCCGCCGCCACCGCCCACGCCGACGACGGCATCCGCGCCCAGCAGTGGGCCCTCGACGCCATGCGCACCGGCCAGGCCTGGCAGACCACCAAGGGCGAGGGCATCACCGTCGCCGTCCTGGACACCGGCATAGACGACGAGCACCCGGACCTCGCGGGCAGCGTCCTCGAAGGAAAGGACATGGTCGGTTTCGGCGCCCGCCGGGGCGACCGCCCCTGGGCCCGGCACGGCACCGCCATGGCCGGGATCATCGCGGGCCACGGACACGGCACGGGCCGCGGCGACGGCGTACTGGGCATCGCGCCCGGGGCGAAGATCCTGCCGGTCCGCGTGATCCTGGAGGACGGCGACCCCGCCCGCAAGAAGGCCAGGAACACCCGCGGCAACGCCCTCGCCGAAGGCATCCGCTGGGCCGCCGACCACGGCGCGGACGTCATCAACCTCTCCCTCGGCGACGACTCCAAGTCCGCCCACCCCGAGCCCGCCGAGGACGCCGCCGTGCAGTACGCCTTGAAGAAGGGCGTCGCCGTCGTCGCCTCCGCGGGCAACGGCGGCGAGCGGGGCGACCACGTCTCCTACCCCGCCGCCTACCCCGGAGTGATCGCCGCGACGGCCGTCGACGAGAACGGCGAGCGCGCCTCCTTCTCCACCCGCCGCTGGTACGCCACCGTCGCCGCACCCGGCGACGACATCGTCATCGCCGACCCCGACCGCAAGTACTACGAGGGCTGGGGCACCAGCGCGGCCTCCGCCTTCGTCTCGGGCGCCGTCGCCCTGATCCGCGCGGAGTACCCCGGCCTGAAGCCCGCGCAGATCAAGCAGCTCCTGGAGGACACGGCCAGGGACGCCCCGTCCGGCGGCCGTGACGACTCCCGCGGCTTCGGCCTGATCGACCCCGCGGCCGCGCTCTCCCGCGCCGGCAGGCTCAGGCCCGAGGAGCCTCGCGTGGCGGCCTACGACACCGCGTACTTCGGCCACGGCCCGGATACGACACAGGGCGGCGACGGCCCCGCGGCCTGGGTCGGCCCGCTCGCCGGCGGCCTCGGCGTCGCCCTGCTCGCGGCGGCCGTCCACCTGTGGCGGACCAGGTCAGGGGCGTCGCGGCGCGACTGAGGCCACTCTGTAGGGTCGACACCGTGGCGAACATGGCGAACAAGAACATTCCCGACCCCGGCTTCTCCGACGACGACGGGACGGCCGACCCCCGGCTCGCCGCCGCCCTCGCCGCCTGGTCGGCGGACCGCACGGCCCACGGCCCCGTCCTCGCGGCCCTGGCCGGAGCCCGCCTCCTCGTCCCCGTCGTCGCCGTGCTCGGCGAAGTGGAAGAGGACGAGAACGGGCTTCGCCGCGAGAAGACCAGCGACATGGCGGTCCCCACCCTCAAGGCCGGCGACCGCAAGGCGCTGCCCGCGTTCACCTCCATCGAGGCCCTCGCCCTGTGGGACCCGGCGGCCCGCCCCGTCGCCGTCCCGCTGCACCAGGCGCTCCAGGCCGCCGCCCACGAGCAGGCCGACACCATCGTCCTGGACCTCGCGGGCCCCGTCCCCTACGAACTGGGCCGCTCCGCCCTGCTCGCCCTCGCCGAGGGACGCGCCAGCACCGACCCGCTCGCCGACCCGGCCGTCACCGGAGCGGTCCGCGCCGCCGTCGCCGCCGAGCCCGCCGTGCTCCGCGCCCACCTCGGCCCCGGCCGCGCGGACGGCACCCTCGCCCTGGTCATGGACCCGGCCGCGGACCCGGCCGACGCCGCCCAGCGCGTGGCTCGGCGCATCGCCGCCGACGAAACACTGAGGGCCCGCCTGGTGCACGGCCTCGACCTGGCACTTCTGCCGGCCGAGGCGACGCCTCCGGGCGAGCCCCTCTACGTACGTACGGTGTGAAAGCCCGGTCGTACGGTGTGACGGGTCAGCCGTAGATCGGGCCCGTGTACTTCTCGCCCGGCCCCTGACCCGGCTCGTCCTTCACCAGCGACGCCTCGCGGAACGCCAGCTGCAGCGACTTCAGCCCGTCGCGCAGCGGCCCCGCGTGGAACGAGCTGATCTCCGTGGCGCTCGCGTCGAGGAGACCGGCCAGCGAGTGGATGAGCTTGCGGGCCTCGTCCAGGTCCTGGTGACCCTCGCCACCCTCGGCGAGGCCGAGGTTCACGGCGGCGGCGCTCATCAGGTGGACCGCCACGGTGGTGATCACCTCGACCGCGGGGACGTCCGCGATGTCACGGGTCAGGGCGTCGAAGTCGGGGGAGCCACCGGCGGGGGACTCGGGGGCGGGGGTCGCGTCGCTCATGCTCACATCTTCCTGAGGGCCGAAACGGTCTCAGCGTAGTTGACGGCGGAATCCCGGCATCGCGCGGCGCCACCCGCCGCCGCACGGCGCGCACTCCCCCGAAGTGCTGGTATTCTGGGTACAGACCGGTTGGCTCCGCAGTGAGTCAACCCGCAAGTGGAGGCTCCGAATCTCCCACCTGGCCGCCCTGAGGGCGGCGGGTCACCGGTCAGACGGTTTCCATCGTTCCGTACGGACGATGGAATTGTCAGACGCGCCCCGCGGTACACCGTGGTGGTGCTCCGGTTTGTGAGGAGCCCCGCCTGTGTTCCGGCCGGGGCATTTTTTGTGCGCCGAATCGGTTAGGTCCATCGAAAACAGACGTTACGTGGCTGTCCGCCAGACGGTCGCGTGGTGCTACCGAGGAGGATCCATCAGCGCCGAGCCCCGCATCAACGACCGGATTCGCGTTCCCGAGGTGCGACTTGTCGGGCCCAGCGGCGAGCAGGTCGGGATTGTTCCGCTTGCCAAGGCCCTGGAGCTTGCGCAGGAGTACGACCTTGACCTGGTCGAGGTCGCGGCGACCGCCCGTCCGCCCGTGTGCAAGCTCATGGACTACGGAAAGTTCAAGTACGAGTCGGCCATGAAGGCCCGTGAGGCGCGCAAGAACCAGGCGCACACGGTCATCAAGGAGATGAAGCTCCGGCCGAAGATCGACCCGCACGACTATGACACCAAGAAGGGTCACGTCGTCCGGTTCCTCAAGCAGGGCGACAAGGTCAAGATCACGATCATGTTCCGTGGTCGTGAGCAGTCCCGCCCCGAGCTGGGTTTCCGACTGCTGCAGCGCCTCGCTTCGGACGTCGAGGACCTTGGGTTCATCGAGTCGAACCCGAAGCAGGACGGCCGAAACATGATCATGGTTCTCGGTCCGCACAAGAAGAAGACCGAGGCGATGGCCGAGGCCCGTGAGGCCCAGGCGGCTCGCAAGGCGGACGCGAAGGCCAACCCGGGCCGTTCGCAGAACTCCGCCGAGGAGGGGGAGCTCGACGAGGCTCCCGCCGAGGCCCCGGCCGAGGCCAACGCCGAGGCCTGATCCCCCGGACGCGAGTCCAGGGGATGCCAACCGATACATATGGCTCCCGGATGCCCGGTTTCACGACCGGGCATCGGAGTGCCACTGACGAGGAGAGAACGGCGCTATGCCGAAGAACAAGACTCACAGCGGTGCCAAGAAGCGTTTCCGGGTCACCGGCTCGGGCAAGGTGCTCCGGCAGCGTGCCAACCGCCGCCACTACCTCGAGCACAAGTCCTCGACCCTGACCCGCCGCCTCGCCGGCACCGTCGAGCTGTCGTCGGCGGACACCGCCAAGGTCAAGAAGCTCCTCGGTATGTGACGGCGCGCCCCGCGTTCACGGGGCGCAGCCGACCGACCATCGGGACCAAGCCGTTCTCGGATCACTCACGTGATCCAGCTACAAGGAGTTAACAAGTGGCACGCGTCAAGCGGGCAGTCAACGCCCACAAGAAGCGTCGGGCGATCCTCGAGCAGGCCAGCGGTTACCGCGGCCAGCGGTCGCGCCTGTACCGCAAGGCCAAGGAGCAGGTCACCCACTCCCTGGTCTACAACTACAACGACCGCAAGAAGCGCAAGGGCGACTTCCGTCGGCTGTGGATCCAGCGCATCAACGCCGCTGCCCGCGCCAACGGCATCACCTACAACCGCTTCATCCAGGGTCTGAACGCCGCCAACATCGAGGTGGACCGCAAGATCCTCGCGGAGCTGGCCGTCAACGACGAGAACGCGTTCGCCGCGCTCGTCGAGGTCGCGCAGAAGGCGCTGCCGTCGGACGTCAACGCGCCCAAGGCGGCGTGACGCTTCGCTGAGCTGAGCGTGATCTCGGACCCGTAAGCCGAACGGCTTGCGGGTCCGAGTGCGTCCGGGTACTCGTCTGTCCTCGTCTGTCGTCGGCCGTCCGCGGGCCTCTTGTGGCTGGTCGCGCAGTTCCCCGCGCCCTGACGGGACGCCCCTCACGGGGCGCCCGCATCTTTCCCTGAAGGTGAGTTCATGACCGCCGCCCCCGAATTGATCTCCCCCAAGTCGCCTCGCGTCAGTGCCGCGCGGCGGCTCGCCAAGCGGAACTTCCGGGGGAAGGAGCGGCTGTTCCTCGCCGAGGGGCCGCAGGCCGTGCGGGAGGCCGCCGGGCACGAGCGGACCCTCGTCGAGCTGTTCGCCACCGTCGACGCCGCCGAGCGATACGCCGACATCGTGGGGGAGGCTCGCGCCGCGGGCGCACGGGTGCACCTCGCCGACGAGGACGTCATCGCCGACATCTCGACGACCGTCACCCCGCAGGGCCTCGTCGGGGTCTGCCGCTTCCTGGACGTGCCCTTCGAGGAGATCCTCGCCGCCCGCCCCCGCCTCGTCGCCGTCCTCGCGCACGTCCGTGACCCGGGGAACGCCGGGACCGTACTGCGCTGCGCGGACGCCGCGGGCGCCGACGCCGTGATCCTCACGGACGCCTCCGTGGACCTCTACAACCCCAAGTCGGTGCGCGCGTCGGTCGGTTCGCACTTCCATCTGCCCGTCGCCGTCGGCGTACCCGTCGAAGAGGCCGTACGCGGGCTCAAGGACGCGGGCGTGCGCGTCCTCGCCGCCGACGGGGCGGGCGAGGACGACCTCGACGCGGAGCTCGACAAGGGCACCATGGGCACCCCCACCGCCTGGATCTTCGGCAACGAGGCATGGGGGCTGCCGGAGGAGACCCGCGCACTCGCCGACGCGGTGGTGCGTGTTCCGATCCACGGCAGAGCCGAAAGCCTCAACCTCGCGACGGCCGCGGCCGTGTGCCTCTATGCGTCCGCCCGTGCACAGCGTGCCGCCGGAGGGTGCCGCTCCGTCACATCGAGCTAGTAGTGTGACGGGCTCGGGGGCCCCGACAGGTCCGAGAGGTGGGGTACGGGGAATGAGTGTGGGCACGAGCAGAGCACCGGGGGTGGAGGACCTCGTCGGTGCTCGCGCGGACCACGGCGGTCCCGGTGATCCCGGTGGCCTCGGACTCGACCCCGACGAGCTGCCCGACGGGCTCGTCGTCGCGGACGAGACGGGCCACGTCATCTGCTTCAACGCCGCGGCGGTGCGGATCACCGCGGTCCCCGCGGCCGACGCCCTCGGCGCGCCCCTGGAGCACGCGCTCCCCTTAGAAGACCTCGAAGGCCGCCGCTGGTGGCAGCTGACCGATCCCTACGGCGGCCTCGCCATCCGCGTCGCCCAGCCCGAGCGCAACCTGCTGCTGCCCGGCGGCCGCGAGATCCTCGTCTCCGCCCGCTACGTCCGTACCACCCGCACCGGCCCCGTGCGCCGCGTCGTCGTCTCCCTCCGCGACACCGAGGCCCGCCGCCGCACCGAGCGCAGCCACGCCGAGCTGATCGCCACGGTCGCCCACGAGCTCCGCTCGCCCCTCACCTCCGTCAAGGGCTTCACCGCGACGCTGCTCGCCAAGTGGGAGCGGTTCACCGACGACCAGAAGAAGCTGATGCTGGAGACCGTCGACGCCGACGCCGACCGCGTCACCCGGCTGATCGCCGAACTCCTCGACATCTCCCGCATCGACTCCGGACGCCTGGAGCTGCGCCGCCAGCCCGTCGACATCGGCGTGGCCGTCGGCCGGCACATCCAGGCGCACGTCGCCGCGGGCCAGGACGCCGACCGCTTCCTCGTCCGGGTCCAGCAGCCGCTGCCCGACTGCTGGGCGGACCCCGACAAGGTCGACCAGGTGCTCAGCAACCTGCTGGAAAATGCGGTGCGGCACGGCGAGGGAACCGTCACCATCGAGGTGGCGCCCTCCGCATCGCCGCGCGAGCGGGGCGGCGCCGAGACCGCCGTGACCGTGAGCGACGAGGGTCCCGGCATTCCTGAGGAGTCGATGGGCCGCGTCTTCACCCGCTTCTGGCGGGGCAGCAAACGCGGCGGGACGGGACTGGGGTTGTACATCGTGAAGGGCATCGTGGAGGCGCACGGCGGAACGATCACCGTCGGCCGCGCGACCGGCGGCGGCGCCCAGTTCCGATTTACGTTGCCCGTGGGGGCCCCGGCGTACCTCCAGTGACTCACGTGAGTCAGTGAGGGAGCCCTGAGCAGCCCGCGGGCGCATTCGTTCACCGCACCCCCGTTAGACTCGGTCGTTGGCACTTTGCGTCCCCAACCCTGGGACACTCCGTCTCCGATTCGTCGACGGGGACCATCCGCCAGCCAACCGGAAGCACGGGAAGAGATGTCGGCACCGAACAAGTCGTACGACCCTGTCGAGGTCGAGGCACTGAAACCTGAAGAGATCGAGCGCATGCGGGACGAGGCGCTCGCCGCCTTCGCGGCCGCGGACTCGCTCGACGCGCTCCAGGAGGCCAAGGTCGCGCACACCGGCGGCACCTCGCCGCTGGCGCTCGCCAACCGCGAGATCGGCGCGCTGCCCCCGCAGGCCAAGGCCGAGGCGGGCAAGCGCGTCGGCATGGCGCGCGGCGCCGTCAGCAAGGCCCTGGCCGCCCGCCAGGCCGAGCTGGAGGCCGAGCGCGACGCCCGCGTCCTGGTCGAGGAGGCGGTGGACGTCACGCTGCCGTACGACCGGACCCCCGCAGGCGCCCGGCACCCGCTGACCACGATGATGGAGCGCGTCGCCGACGTCTTCGTCTCGATGGGCTACGAGGTCGCCGAGGGCCCCGAGGTCGAGGCGGAGTGGTTCAACTTCGACGCCCTGAACTTCACGCCCGACCACCCGGCCCGGCAGATGCAGGACACCTTCTTCGTCCAGGGGCCCGAGGGCGCCCAAGGCGACGAGTCCGGTGTCGTGCTGCGGACGCACACCTCGCCCGTGCAGGCCCGCGCGCTCCTCGAACGCCGTGAGCCGCCGGTCTACATCGTCTGCCCCGGCCGCGTTTACCGCACGGACGAGCTCGACGCCACGCACACCCCGGTCTTCCACCAGATCGAGCTGCTCGCCGTCGACGAGGGCCTCACCATGGCCGACCTCAAGGGCACCCTCGACCACATGGTCCAGTCGCTCTTCGGCCCGGACATGAAGACCCGCCTGCGGCCGAACTACTTCCCGTTCACCGAGCCGTCCGCCGAGATGGACATGGTCTGCTACGTGTGCCGCGGCGAGTCCGTCGGCAACCCCGACCGCCCCTGCCGCACCTGCGGCAGCGAGGGCTGGATCGAGCTCGGCGGCTGCGGCATGGTCAACCCGAAGGTGCTCACGGCCTGCGGCGTCGACCCCAAGAAGTACAGCGGATTCGCCTTCGGGTTCGGCATCGAACGGATGCTGATGTTCCGCCACAACGTCGAAGACATGCGAGACATGGTCGAGGGTGACATCCGGTTCACCCGGCCGTTCGGGATGGAGATCTGATGCGGGTCCCGCTTTCCTGGCTGCGGGAGTACGTCGACCTCCCCGCCACCGAGACCGGCCGTGACGTGCAGGCCAAGCTGATCGAGGTCGGCCTCGAGGTCGAGACCGTCGAGCAGCTCGGCGCCGGCCTCAAGGGCCCGCTCGTCGTGGGCAAGGTCCTCACCATCGAGGAGCTGGAGGGCTTCAAGAAGCCCATCCGCTTCTGCACCGTCGACGTCGGCACCGCCAACGGCACCGGCGAGCCGCAGGAGATCGTCTGCGGCGCCCGGAACTTCCAGGTCGGCGACAAGGTTGTCGTGGTCCTGCCCGGCGCCGTCCTGCCCGGCGACTTCGCGATCGCCCCCCGCAAGACGTACGGCAAGACCTCGCACGGCATGATCTGCTCCGGCGACGAGCTGGGCATGGGCGACGACGGCAGCGGCGGCATCATCGTGCTGCCCCCCGAGCACGAGGCAGGCACCGACGCCATCGAGCTCCTGGAGCTCGTCGACGAGGTCCTGGACATCGCCGTCACGCCCGACCGCGGCTACGCCCTGTCGATGCGCGGCGTCGCCCGCGAGACCGCCATCGCGTACGGCCTGCCGCTGCGCGACCCGGCGCTCCTGGACGTGCCCGCGCCGAACTCCTTCGGCTACCCCGTCAAGATCAGCGACCCGCTCGGCTGCGACCGCTTCACCGCGCGCACCGTCACCGGTCTGCAGCCCGAGGCCCGCTCCCCGATCTGGCTGCAGCGCCGTCTGCAGAAGGTCGGCATGCGCCCGATCTCGCTCGCCGTCGACGTCACCAACTACGTGATGATGGAGCTCGGCCAGCCCCTGCACGCGTACGACCGCTCCCGTGTCCAGGGCACGATCGGCGTGCGCAGGGCCGAGCAGGGCGAGAAGCTCACGACGCTCGACGGAGCCAAGCGCGTCCTCGACGCCGAGGACCTGGTCATCACCGACGACCGCGGCCCCATCGGCCTCGCGGGTGTCATGGGCGGCGCCAACACCGAGATCGCGGATCACGAAGAGGCGGCCGGTACCACCGACGTCGTCATCGAGGCCGCGCACTTCGACGCGATCTCCGTCGCCCGCACCGCGCGCCGCCACAAGCTGGCCTCCGAGGCGTCCAAGCGCTTCGAGCGCGGCGTCGACCCGCAGGCCGCGGCCGCCGCCGCGCAGCGCACCGTCGACCTGCTCGTGCTCCTCGCGGGCGGCAGCGCCGAGGCCGGCGTCACCGAGGTCATCGCGCCCACCGGGCCGCGCACGATCGTCATGCCCGCCGACCACCCGGACAAGGTCGCCGGTGTCACCTACGGCCGCGAGACCGTCGTACGCCGCCTCCAGGAGGTCGGCTGCGACGTCTACGGCCAGGACGACCTGACCGTCTCCGTGCCGTCGTGGCGCCCCGACCTCGCCGAGCCGAACGACCTCGCCGAAGAGGTCATCCGCCTCGAGGGGTACGAGAACCTGCCCTCGACCCTGCCGAAGCCCCCCGCGGGCCGCGGCCTGACCGAGCGGCAGCGGCTGCACCGCCGTGTCGGCCGCGCGCTGGCCGGCGCCGGCTACGTCGAGTCGCTGAGCTACCCCTTCATCGGGGAGGGCGTCTTCGACCAGCTGTCCCTCGACGCGGACGACCCGAACCGCCGCGTGGTCAAGCTCGTCAACCCGCTCTCCGACGAGGAGCCCGCGCTCCGCACGACGCTGCTGCCCGGCCTGCTCGCCGCGCTGCGCCGCAACGACGGACGCGGCAGCCACGACCTGGCCCTCTTCGAGACCGGCCTCGTCTTCCACCCGCGTCAGGAGCTCAAGGTCGCGGTGCGCCTGCCCGTCGACCGGCGGCCCACCGACGAGGAGATCGCGTCCCTCACCGACGCACTGCCCGTCCAGCCCCGGCACGCCGCCGTCGTCCTCGCGGGCGCCCGCGAGCAGGCCGGCTGGTGGGGCAAGGGCCGCCCGGCCGACTGGGCGGACGCCGTCGAGGCGGCGCGGACCATCGCCCGCGAGGCCGGCGTCGAGCTCATCGTCGACAAGGGGCAGTACGGGCCGTGGCACCCGGGCCGCTGCGCCGAACTGAAGGTCGTCGTCGACGGCGACATCGTCTCCGTCGGACACGCCGGTGAGCTGCACCCGCGCGTCGTCAAGGCGCTCGGCGTGCCCGCGCGCACCTGCGCGATGGAGCTCGACCTGGACCGCCTGGAGCAGGCCCGTGAAGGGGCGCTGCGCGCGCCGCGGATCTCCACCTTCCCGGTGGCCACGCAGGACGTCGCGCTCGTCGTCGACAAGGAGGTGCCGGCCGCCGTGGTCGAGTACTTCCTGCGCGGCGGCGCGGGCGAACTCCTGGAGTCCATCCGGCTGTTCGACGTGTTCGAGGGCGAGCAGATCGGCGAGGGCAAGAAGTCCCTGGCGTACGCGCTGCGGTTCCGCGCGGCCGACCGCACGCTGACCGTCGACGAGGCCTCCGCGGCCCGTGACGCGGCTGTCGCGCTGGCGGCCGAGCGGACGGGCGCGGTGCTGCGCGGAGCGTAGTCACCGCCTGTAGCCGATATCCGGCGCACAAGAGGCGCAAAGAGGGGCTTATCCGGACCACCGGGTAAGCCCCTCACTCATTTGGGTGACAAGTGGCCTCAATTTGCGTGATCGGTGCACTCGGTAGACAGAATCGACCCGGCCGTAAGGGCCGGCCTGCTTGCTCCACCGGGCCTAGGGGGGACATCGGCATGATCCGTATCAGGACTGGAGTCCCCTGCCGGGCGACGCTTCGGGGGAGAGTGCGCGCCAGATGCCCGCGCGTCCGCCGCGGAGGTCCCCGGGCAGGCGCCACCCCTCCGCTCGTGCCCATAGAGCGTCAAGGAGCCCGGCGTGTGCTCACGCTGGGCCTGCCGACGGTGTGGGGCGCCGTCGCCATCACGTACAAACTGGCCTGCCCGCTCGCCACACAGGACAGCATGGGGGCGCGGATCGTCAGCAGCGCCGTCTTCTTCGCCGTCGGCACCGGGCTCATACTTCACGTCCGCCGGGTGCTGCTGCGGGAGTTGCGGCAGATCCGCGAGGTCGCGGGCGCCGCGCAGAACGTACTCCTGAGACCGCTGCCGCCCCGCGTCGAAGGGCTCACTCTCGCCGTCGGACGGCTCTCCGCGTCGCGGGGCGCCTCTGTCGGGGGCGATCTGTACGAGGTGGCCGCCACCGAGCACGGCGTCCGTGTGGTCATGGGTGATGTGCGGGGCCACGGCCTCTCCGCCATCGGGACCGTCGCCGCCGTGCTCGGCAGTTTCCGCGAGGCCGCGCACGAGGAGCCCGAACTGCCCCTGGTGCTGCGCCGTTTGGAGCGGGCCCTCGGGCGCCATCTTCGCGAGCGCTCGCGCGGCGAGCATCCGGCGAGCGGCAACGCGGCGCCGGAGAGCCCGCTGTCCGAGGAGTTCGTCACCGTACTGCTTCTGGAGATCGGCGCGGACGGCGAGATCTCGGCGCTCAACTGCGGCCATCCCTGGCCCTACCTGCTCAGTGACACCGCCCGTCCCCTGACGGACAGTGAGCCGCTGCCGCCGCTCGGGTCCTTCCCGCTCCCCGCCGAACTTCCGGTGCTCGGCTGCGGACGGTTGCTGCCCGGCGAGGCGCTCGTCCTGCACACGGACGGCATGGAGGACGCGCGGGACGCGGCGGGGACGTTCTTCCCGTTGCGGGCCGCGCTCGCCGAAGCGGCCGACGACGCCCCGCCGGTCTCCCCGCAGGGCCTCATCCACGAGGTCTACGCCGAACTCCTGCGCCATACCGGTCAGTTGCCGTCCGACGACGCGGCGCTGCTCGTGCTGCGCAACGACCGGAAGAGGGTCCCGGTCCAGAAGTCGGAGCCGCCGGAGCCGCCGGAGCCGGAACCTGAGCGGCACGCCCGCTCCATGACCGGCGGCTGACGACCGGCGGGTGACCGGGAGACAGTTCCCGGAGAGCGGCATACGTCATCCGCCCCGCCATGGAGTTGTTCGGCAGACGGCGGGACGGATGACGCCAGTGAGGGCCACCGTGCTTTTTCGAGGGGGGAGCCGGTGGCCCGTCCGGCCTCCTTAACTGATGAGGCATCTCAGTCAAGCGATCCCACCCACCGTGCGGCAGAGCGCACACCCCCCGGATCCGGGCACTCCGTTCACACCCCGTGTGAAGGGACCTCCACTAATCTGAACAGCACCGAGCCACCGGAGGGCACCCATGCAGCCCAACACTCTGCTCGACGCGATCCTCGACGAAGCCGGCATCTCCCACGCGGGACTCGCCGCGCATGTGAACCAGGTCGGCAGGTCCCGGGGTCTCGCGTTGCGGTACGAACACACCGCCGTGTCACGCTGGTTGAAGGGCCAGCGGCCGCGCGGCCAGGTGCCCGACCTGATCTGCGAGGTGCTCGCCGCCCGGCTGCAGCGGCCCGTCACCCTGGACGACATCGGCCTCGGCCTGCCCGGCGCCCCCGCCGTCCGGACCGGCTCCGCCGCCTCCACGCTCTCCGGTTTCGTGGAACGGGCCACCGCCCTCTGGCGCTCGGACGAACAGCAGCGGCCGCACCTGCTCGGCGCGCCCGCCGTCACCGGAACGCCCGCCGTGATGCCCGTCTGGGAGTGGGAGAACCCGCCCGACGACGTCGACGTGTCCCGCGGCGGACGGCACCCCGTCAGCACGGCCGACATCGAGATGATGCGCGCCGCCCGCGCCCACTACGAGCAGATGTACCGCAAGACCGGCGGCATCGCGACCCGCACCCGCATCGTCGGCTTCCTCAACGCCGAGGCCGCACCCCTGCTGCGCGGCAGCTATACGGACGAGATGGGCCGTCAACTGCACCGTTCCACGGGCGGGTTGGTGGCCATCGCGGGGATCTGCGCCTATGACTCCGACGCGCACGGCCTGGCTCAGCGCTACTTCCACCAGGCGTTGCGCCTGGCCAAGGCCAGCGGCGACACGGGGCTCGGCGCGTATGTGATCGCGCTCCTCGTCAACCAGTCGCTGTTCATGCGCGAGTACCGGCAGGCCGTGGCGTTCGCGGAGGCGGCGCTGCGGGCGGCGGGGCGCGACCTCACCCCGGCGCTCGCCTCCGACCTGTACGCGATGCAGGCCAAGGCGTACGCGCACCTCGGCGACGGCAGGAGCGCGCTGTCCTGCATCCGGCGTGCGGAGGCGGCGGCCGATCGGATTCTGCGCGGCCGTGAGCCGGACGAGACGGGCTATGTCCAGCCCGGTCTGGTCAATGTGCAAGTGGCGGAGGCACTGCTGAGCCTCGGCGATCTGGTCAGCGCCCGCGAGCACGCCGCGGCGGCCGTGGACACTCCGGCGCACGACCGGGGGCGGGTGCACCGGCTCGCCATGCTCAGCCAGATCGAACTGCGCCAGGGCAACACCGACGAGGCGGTGGCCACGGCGGTGGAAATGGCAGAACAGGCCCGGGGAATGGAGTCCCAGAGACTGCGCGACCGGCTGCGCGCGGTGCGCGAGCACCTCGTCCGCAGTGACTGCGCGGGCACGGCCGAGGCGGCCGAACTCATCGCCGGGGCGCTGCGCGTACCGCTGTGACGCGCTCCGCGCGCCGCCGTCCGGGCGTCGCGCGCACACCGTTCTGAGCCGCGCACACGCTGCTCGGATGTTTCCCCTGCTGCGATATTGCCATCTAATCGTCGGAAGGTGGCAGAACCGTGCAGTGGACGAAACAGAGCGAACAAACTGTGTATGGAAACCGGTGGTTCACGGTCAATCTCGCCGATGTCGAACTGCCCGACGGCCGGCATCTGGACCACTTCCTGATACGGCTGCGGCCCGTCGCCGTGGCCACCGTCGTCAACGACGCCAACGAAGTGCTCCTGCTGTGGCGGCACCGCTTCATCACCGACAGCTGGGGCTGGGAGCTCGCGGCAGGCGTCGTCGAGGACGGCGAGGACCTCGCGTACGCGGCGGCACGCGAGATGGAGGAGGAGACCGGGTGGCGGCCGGGCCCGCTGCGGCACCTCATGAGCGTGGAACCGTCCAACGGGCTCACCGATGCCCTGCATCACATCTACTGGTCCGACGAAGGGACGTACATCGGTCATCCCGAGGACGACTTCGAGTCGGACCGCCGTGAGTGGGTCCCGCTCAAGCTGGTCCCCGACATGGTGTCCCGCGGCGAGGTGCCGGCCGCCAACATGGCCGCGGCGCTCCTCCTCCTCCACCATCTGCGCCTCGGTCAGGACGCGAGCTAGTCAGCGACCGATGGCCTGCCAGACCGCCACCGCGACCGCCGCGACCGCCGCGAGAGCGGCGATGGTCGGCAGTGGCCAGCGTGTGTTCTCCAGCGCGGCGACCCGGGCCTCCATGGACTCCACGTTCTTGGCGGTCTGTTCGTCGTGCTGAGTCAGCAACGCCAGCCGTCCGTCGACGCGGGCGAGCCCCACGTCCAGGCTGCGACGCAACTCAGCGAGTTCTTCCGGGACCACGGCACTCTCGCCGTCGGTGGTCACGAGACCACTCCTCTCTGTAATGGCGCATCCCCCCTTCATCCGCACAGAAAGTGAACTCGCACGGCGGGCGGGGCGGGAGAGTGTGCGATGGGCATATGCGAGCCCCCAGCGCACACGGTGTGTGAACGCCGCGGGCCCGGCACTCGAAGGAGTGCCGGGCCCGTCGGGTACGGAGAGTGTTCGTACGGGGAGTGAGAGCCTGTCGTCGAACCCCGTCAGGCGTACGTGTAGAAGCCCGAGCCGGACTTCCTGCCGAGGCGTCCGGCGTCCACCATCCGCTGCAGCAGCGGGGGAGCGGCGTACAGCGGCTCCTTGTACTCGGCGTACATGGAGTCGGCGACCGAGGCGACCGTGTCCAGGCCGATCAGGTCGGAGAGCTTGAGCGGACCCATCGGGTGGGCGCAGCCCATCTCCATGCCGTTGTCGATGTCCTCGCGGCTCGCGATGCCCGACTCGAACATCCGGATCGCGGAGAGCAGATACGGGATGAGCAGCGCGTTGACCACGAAGCCCGAGCGGTCCTGGGCGCGGATCGCGTGCTTGCCGAGGATCTTCTCGACCACGGCCTGGGCGCGGCTGATGGTGCCCTCGGACGTGGTCAGCGCGGGGATCAGCTCGACGAGCTGCTGCACCGGCGCCGGGTTGAAGAAGTGGATGCCGATGACCTGGTCGGGACGCGAGGTCGCGACGGCCAGCTTCACCAGCGGGATGGAGGAGGTGTTGGAGGCGAGGATCGCGTCCTGCCGGGTCACCACCTGGTCGAGGACCTGGAAGATCTCGGTCTTGACCTGCTCGTTCTCCACCACGGCCTCGATGACCAGGTCACGGTCGGCGAACTCGCCGAGGTCGGTGGTGAAGCTGAGGCGATCCAGCGTCGCGTCGCGCTCCTCGTCGGAGATCTTGCCGCGCTCGGCCGCCTTGGAGAGCGAGTTGTACAGCCGCGTCCGCCCGATTTCCAGGGCCTCGCCGGTGGTCTCCGCGACCTTCACGTCCAGTCCGGAGCGGGCGCAGACCTCTGCGATTCCGGCGCCCATCTGGCCACAGCCCACCACTCCGACGCGTGCGATATCGGTCATGGAGTCGGTCACCTCGTGCCTTTCGCTGATCAACGGGACCGGCAGGCCCCCGTACCCCCGTTTGGATGCGGTGCCTGCCTCGGCCGTGAACGTTACTCCGCAA
Source organism: Streptomyces sp. NPDC093510 (assembly GCF_040683555.1). NCBI lineage: Bacteria > Bacillati > Actinomycetota > Actinomycetes > Kitasatosporales > Streptomycetaceae > Streptomyces > Streptomyces sp. NPDC093510. Next base: position 51,114 of record NZ_JBFBEE010000008.1, on the reverse strand, counting down.
TGAGGGGTCCATGGCGGGCCGGGTCGGGCATGCTGTCCGCAACCGGCAAGGGGTGCCGGTGCACAGCGAGCTCAGGGGGCATGCAGATGAGGCGTATGTCACGTCGAGGTTTCTCGGTGGTGGCCGCGGCGACGGTCGTCGGTCTGGCGGCGGCGGGTGACGCGGCCGCCGCTCCCGACCGGCGCCCGAAGAAGAAGCGCGAACTGCGGGGCATGTGGCTGGCGAGCGTCGTCAACCGCGACTGGCCCTCCAAGCCGGGACTCCCGGCGGCACAGCAGCGCAGCGAGCTCCTGGCCTTCCTGGACTCGGCCGCGAGCCGCAGACTCAACGCGGTGGTCTTCCAGGTGCGGCCCACCGCCGACGCGCTGTGGCCTTCGCCGTACGAGCCGTGGTCGGAGTACCTCACCGGGACGCAGGGCAAGGACCCGGGCTGGGACCCGCTGGGCACCGCCGTGCACGAGGCGCACCGCAGGGGCCTGGAACTGCACGCGTGGTTCAACCCCTTCAGGATCGCCAACCACACCGACCCGTCGCGTCTGGTGGCCACGCACCCCGCGCGGGTGCACCCCGACTGGGTCGTGCCGTACGGCGGGAAGCTCTACTACAACCCGGGCCTGCCCGCGGTGCGGCGCTTCGTCCAGGACGCGATGCTGGACGCCGTCCGCAAGTACCCGATCGACGCGGTGCACTGGGACGACTACTTCTACCCGTACCCCGTCGCGGGCCAGGTCTTCGACGACGACGCCGCCTTCGAGGAGTACGGCGGCGGCTTCCCGGACCGGGCGTCCTGGCGGCGGGACAACATCGACCGGTTGGTGCGCGAGATGTCGGGCCGGGTGAAGAAGGCGCGGCGGCAGACGCAGTTCGGGATCAGCCCCTTCGCGGTCTGGCGCAACATCGCGACCGACCCGACGGGCTCGGACACCCGGGCCGGGGTGCAGACCTACGACGACCTGTACGCGGACACGCGCGGCTGGGTGAAGAAGAGCTGGATCGACTACATCGTCCCGCAGGTCTACTGGAACATCGGCTTCCCCGCGGCGGACTACGCCAAGCTCATCCCGTGGTGGAACGACGTCGTGCGCGGCACCGGCGTGCGCCTGTACATCGGTGAGGCGCTCTACAAGGCGGGCGACCCCGCGCAGCCCCCGGCCTGGCAGGACCCGGCGGAGCTGTCCCGGCACCTCACGTACGCCAAGGGCTACGACGAGGTGCGCGGGCACATCTACTTCTCCGCCAAGGAGGTCGGCGTCGACAGGAACGGCGCGATGGCCCGGGTGGTCGCCGACCACTACCAGGAGCCGGCGAAGCCACCGCGCGGATCCGCCTGAGCTACGGAGCCGGGTCCTGATGCCGTACGACGGTGTCGGGGCCCGGCGACATCAGGGTCTCGTGTCCGTCGTCGAAACGGACGCGGTACGGCGGGCTGCCGTCCGGGCCCAGTACCTCGATGATCTCCGCCGTCCGGTTGTGCTGCCCGACGATCCTGCCGTGCACCAGCAGTCGGTCACCTACGGTTGCGCGCATGTGGAGTGCTCCCTCGTCCGCTCTGCGGTCGCGATCCGTGGCCGTCAGTCTACGACGGGTGGCGGGAGTTGAAGCCTGGTGCGGCGTACCGCGGCTCAGCCGCGGGCCCGTTGGGTGACCGCGATGCAGACGAGGACGGCGGCGGCCGTGAGCGGCGCGGCCACGGTGAGGTGCTCGCCGAGCAGGAAGACCGACCAGACCAGGGTCAGCAGCGGCTGGGCGAGCTGCAGCTGGCTGGCCTTGGGGACACCGATCACGGCCATGCCCCGGTACCAGACGACCAGGCCGAGGAACTGGGAGCCGATCGCGGCGTACAGCAGGCCCGCCGTGCTGTGCCCGGTGAGCTGGAAGGACTCGTGGGGCAGGGCCAGCAGCGCGCCCACGATGTTGAGCGGCAGGCACAGGATCAGCGCCCAGCCGATGACCTGCCAGCCGGGCATCTCGCGGGCCAGCCTGCCGCCCTCCGTGTAACCGGCCGCACAGATCAGCAGCGCGCCGAAGAGGTAGAGGTCGGCCGTGGTCAGGGCGCCGCCGCTCTGCTGCACGGTGAACGCGATGACGGCGGCGGCCCCGGCGAGCGCCGCCGCCCAGAACGCCCGGGAGGGGCGCGCCCCGGTGCGCAGCGCCGAGAAGACGGCCGTCGTCAGGGGGAGCAGGCCGACGACCACGGCGGCGTGCGCGGTGGTGGAGGTCTGCAGCGCGAGTGTGGTGAGCAGCGGGAAACCGACGACGACGCCCGCGCCGACCACGGCGAGCCCCGCCCAGTGGCGGCGGTGCGGGACCGCGACGCGCAGGGCGAGCAGACAGCCGCCCGCGACGAGGGCGGCGAGCACGCCGCGCAGGGTCACGAAGCTCCACGGGCCGATGCCTTCGAGGCCCCAGGCGGTGGAGGGGAAGGTGAGGGAGAAGGCGGTGACGCCGAGGGCGGCCAGCACGGTGCCGGTGCGGCGGGTGCCGGAGGGGCGGGGCGTCCGAGGTGTCTCCGCGGGGGCCGGGACCGCTATCCGGTTCGGGAGAGTAGCGCTATCCTGTGCTGTCATGCATGACAGTAGCAGTGTGGCTGAACTGGCGAAAAGTCTACGGAGTGAGCTGGATCGCTACTCCCCAGGCGGAAAGCTGCCGTCGAGCCGGTCGCTCGTCGAACGGTTCAAGGTGAGTCCGGTGACCGTGTCGCGGGCCCTCGCGCAGCTGGCCGCCGAAGGGCTCGTCGTCACCCGGCCAGGCGCGGGCGTCTTCCGCGCCGAAGCGTCGGCGCCCGCCGCGCCCGCGGGGGACACCTCGTGGCAGGAGGTGACGCTGAGCGCCGACGCCGCCGCGGAACTCGTGCCGCGCTCGGTCGACGCGTCCGGGGTCCTGGCCACGCTCGCCGCGCCACCGCCAGGCGTCATCGAGTTCAACGGCGGCTACCTGAACCCCGCGCTGCAGCCCGAGCGCGCGATGGCGGCGGCCCTCGCGCGGGCGGGGCGGCGGCCCGGCGCGTGGGGGCGGCCGCCGGTCGACGGCCTGCCCGAGCTGCGCGAGTGGTTCGCCCGGGGCATCGGCGGGGCGATCACGGCCGCCGAGGTGCTGATCACGGCGGGCGGCCAGAGCGCGCTGACGACGGCCCTGCGGGCGCTCGCTCCGCCCGGCGCGCCGGTCCTCGTCGAGTCCCCGACGTATCCGGGCATGCTGGCGATCGCGCGGGCGGCGGGACTGCGGCCCGTGCCCGTCCCCGTCGACACCGACGGGGTGCGCCCCCAGCTCCTGGAGGCCGCGTTCCGGGCGACGGGCGCCCGCGTTTTCGTCTGCCAGCCGCTGTTCCAGAACCCGACCGGCGCCGTGCTGTCGGCCGAGCGTCGCCCCGAGGTCCTGCGGATCGCCCGCGAGGCGGGGGCGTTCGTCATCGAGGACGACTTCGTGCGCCGCCTCGTCCACGAGGACGCCGGGCCGCTGCCCCGCCCGCTCTCGTCCGACGACCACGACGGCGTCGTCGTCCACGTCTGCTCGCTCACCAAGGCCACCTCGCCGAGCTTCCGCGTCAGCGCGCTCGCCGCCCGCGGCCCCGTCCTCGAACGGCTGCGCGCCATCCAGGTCGTCGACCACTTCTTCGTGCCGCGGCCGCTCCAGGAGGCGGCGCTCGAACTGGTCGGCTCCCCGGCCTGGCCGCGCCATCTGCGGGCCGTCGCCGGGGAGTTGAAGGAGCGCAGGGACGCCATGTCGGCGGCGCTGCGGCTGCGCCTGCCCGAGTTCACGGTGCCGCACATCCCGGCGGGCGGCTACAACCTGTGGCTGCGGTTGCCCGACGGCGTGGACGAGTCAGCGTTCGCCTCCGCGGCCCTTCGCGCGGGCGTGGCCGTGGCTCCCGGCCGCCCGTACTTCGCGGCCGAGCCCTCCGCCGGCCACGTCCGGCTGAGCTTCGCGGCGGTCGCCGGAGTGGGGGAGATCACCGAGGGGGTGCGCCGGCTGCGGGTGGCGTGCGACGAGGTGCTGGGGTAGCCGCCGACGACCTGTCCCGCCAGGCGGAATCCGCTCGACTTCGCCGTGCGACGGCTGCGAGGCTCGTCCCATGAACGAGAGTGCTGACCTCCCCGACGGGTACGAGATATCCGCCGATCCCGCCCGTATAGACGCCGCCCGTGTCCACCACTGGCTCTCCACCGACGCCTACTGGGCGCTCGGGCGCAGCCGTGACAAGCAGGACGCGGCGATCGCGGGCTCGGTCAACTTCGGGGTGTACGAGGAGAGTTCGGGGGAGCAGGTCGCGTACGCGCGCGTGGTGACCGACCGGGCCACGTTCGCCTGGCTGTGCGATGTGTACGTCGCGCCGGACGCGCGTGGCAAGGGGCTCGGTGTCGCGCTCGTCGGCGCGGTCTGCGCGCACCTGGAGCCGTACGGCGTGCGGCGGACGCTGCTCGCCACGGCGGACGCGCACGGCGTCTACGAGAAGCTCGGCTTCAAGGCCCTGGAGACCCCGGAGAACTGGATGGCGCGCGGCACCCAGTGAGGCGCCGCGTCCGCCGGTACTCCGTGACGAGCAGCAGGTCCTTCGCCGGGCCGCCGACCCGCCACCGCGTGCGCCAGCTGTCCGAGCCGGTCACCTCGAACTCGCCGCGGTAGAGGTCACGCACGCAGGGGTGGTCCGCCGTCCAGCTGCCCGTGCGCAGGTCCAGGTCGTGGAAGAAGCGGCCGTCGGCGAACTCCACGCGGGCGGTGCCGCGCTCCTCGCCGGGCAGGAAGCGCAGCGTGCGCTCGGCCGGGCGTGCGGTGCCGTGCCAGGTGAAGGTGCCCGACTCGTGGTGGAGGAGGCCGCCGGTGTCCGGGGCGGGCAGCGGCGAGAAGAGCACCGTACCGGTGAAGCGGCCCTCGGAGCCGTCCGTGAGGTCGCGGACCGTTCGCTCGACGCGCCACTCACCCGCGAGATGGGCCAGGACGTCCGGTACGGGACGGAACGCGGAGACGGCGCCGAGGTCCGCGCCGGCACCGGTATCGGCACCGGCACCGGCACCGGCACGGGTATCGGCACGGGTATCGGCACCGACGCAGACGTCGGCGCCGATACCGGTTGTCTCGTCGGGAAAGGACATACCCGCAGGCTACGTGTCCCTACTTGTTCACGGCCGCGAGGCTGCGCTCGTCGTACCGCGTGCCCGCGACCCGGCCCGCGGGGGCCGCCGCGTCGATCGCGGCGAGCTCGTCGGCGGACAGCTCGATCGCGACGGCCCCGAGGTTCTCCTCCAGGTACTTCTCGCGCCGCGTGCCCGGGATCGGCACCACGTCGTCACCGCGGTGTTGCACCCAGGCGAGCGCGAGCTGCCCGGCGGTGACACCCTTCTCGGCGGCGAGCGCGTCGAGCGTGTCCACGATGGACAGGTTCCGCTCCAGGTTGCCGTCGGTGAAGCGGGGCTGCGTGCGGCGCAGGTCGTCCTCCGGCAGCCCGTCGAGCGAGGTGTAGCGGCCGGTGAGGAAGCCGCGCCCGAGCGGCGAGAACGGCACCAGGCCGATGCCGAGCTCGCGGCAGACCGGTGCGATCTCCGCCTCCAGATCCCGGGTCCACAGCGACCACTCGCTCTGCAGCGCGGCGATCGGGTGCACGGCGTGCGCCCGCCGCAGGGTGCGCGCACCGGCCTCGGAGAGCCCGAGGTGGCGCACCTTGCCCGCCGCGACCAGCTCGGACATCGCGCCGACGGTCTCCTCGATCGGCACGGTCGTGTCGACCCGGTGCTGGTAGTAGAGGTCGATGTGGTCGACGCCGAGGCGGCGCAGCGAGGCGTCGCAGGCCTCCCGTACGTACGCCGCGTCGCCCCGGATGAGGGTGGGCTCGCCGAGCCGGTTGGCGAAGCCGAACTTCGTGGCGACGACGGCCTGTTCGCGCCGCGGACCGGCGAGGGCGCGGCCGATGAGCTGTTCGTTGTGGCCGCCGCCGTAGAAGTCGGAGGTGTCGAAGAGGGTGACGCCGAGGTCGAGGGCGCGGTGGATCGTCGCGACGGACTGCGCGTCGTCCGACGTGCCGTAGCCGTGGCTCATCCCCATGCATCCGAGGCCCTGCGCGGAGACGGTCAGCGCGCCGAGCCGGCGCGTGGGAAGGCTGGTCATGGTGGTACCTCCTGGGATGTGCCCGGTGATCGGCTCCGACACTAGGAGCTGGAGCGGACTCCAGGTCAAGGCGGTGCTGCCGGGAACCGGAGCGCGTGTACGGGGGCTGTCCCCAGGGGGGTTCGGCCCGGTAGCCCGATGGTCCGGGGGCGCGCACGTTTCTAGCGTATGGATCACCTCTTAACCTGCCCGACGGATTACCTTCCCACCGCACCAAGGAGCACGATGCGCGTCGCGTCAGCAGTCACCGCGGGCCTCGGCCTCGTCGGATTACTCGCGAGCGGAGTGGCCGCCGCGGACCTTCCCGAAGCGCCCAAAGGCCAGCACCAGAAGCTCAGTTGGGGACGCTGCTCAGCGGAGCAGAAGGAGCTGAACGAGGCGGGCGCGCAGTGCGCGAAGGTCACCGTGCCGCTCGATCACGCCGACCCCGGCGGCCGTACGATCGAGATCGCGGTCTCCCGCGTCAAGGCGAAGTCGCCGGGTGAGCGGCGCGGCATCCTGCTCTCGAACCCGGGCGGGCCGGGCGGCTCCGGGCTCGCCAACACCCTCGCTCTGCGGCCCGCGCTGAAGGATGTGGCGGACCGCTACGACCTGATCGGCTTCGACCCCCGCTTCCTCGGTGAGAGCACCCCCGTCACCTGCGGCGAGGCGCCGCCGCCCGCCCCACCCACCGGGACGACCACGCCGCGCCGCGACTTCGAGGACTCCGTGCGGTCCGCGCGCGACACCGCGCTCCGCTGCCAGGAGCACGGCGACAACGCCGAGTTGCTCCCGCACGCCTCGACCCGCAACGTGGCCCGCGACATGGACGCCATCCGGGCGGCGCTCGGCGAGCGCAGGCTGTCGTACTACGGCATCTCGTACGGAGCCGACCTCGGCGCCGTCTACACCCAGATGTTTCCGCGCCGGGCCGACCGGATCGTCCTGGACTCCTCGACCGACCCGGCGGCCACGCAGTACGAACTGTTCCAGCGGTCGGGTGCGCCCGCGGAAGCAGCCCTGAAGGGCCAAGTGCGCGCCGATGTGCGGAAGTTGCTGGCGCGCGCCGAGCGGTACCCCATCCCTGTCGAGGGGCTCAGCCTCAACGCCCCACTGCTGCGGATCATCTTCAAGCAGCTCGTCCAGCACGAGGAGAACGACCCGCAGCTCGCCGGAGTCGTCGCCGACCTGAAGAAGGCGGCCGCGGGGGAGCAGTTCGAGCCGGGGTCGGCGCTCAAGGGCCTGCTGGAGCTGCTCTCCTCGCCGGAGCTCGCGGACAGCATGGTGGGCGGCGCGATCTTCATGTGCGGCGACGGGGGCTGGCCCGCGGGCGGCTGGCCGAAGAACCCGGAGACGTACTGGAAGAACATGCAGCGCAGCCGCGCCACCCAGCCGGTCTTCGGGCCGTACGTCAACGGAATGATCGCCCCGTGCGCGTTCTGGGGGACCCAACCCCGCGAACCCGGCACGAAGATCCGCAACGGTGTGCCCGTCCTGCTGCTCCAGGCCAAGTACGACAACAACGTCCCGTACGAGGGCGCCCTCGCCCTGCACCAGAAGCTTGAGGGATCCCGCCTCGTCACGGCGGACATCCGCTCGCACGGCGTCTACGGACGCGGCAACGACGGCCTCACCCCGGTCCCGTGCGCCGACGACGCCGTGAACACCTACCTGCGCGACGGCAAGCTGCCCGCCGAAGACATCACCTGCGCGAAGACGGAGCCGAAGGCGGACCTGAAGACGGACCCGAAGACGGACCTGAAGACGGAGAAGACCCAGTGAATGAGATCAGCAGGCGCACCGGCCTCACGGCGGCCGCAGCGGCACTGCTCGCGGGGACGGCCGCGGTCCCGGCCTCGGCCGCCTCGCATGCTCCCCATGCTCCCCGTGCCCCCCGTACCCCGCACGGCCCGCGCGGCCCACGCGGGCGTGCCCTCCAGCGCGGCGTCGACGCCATCCGCGCCACCGGCGCGAGCGGCGTCCTCGCCGAGGTGCAGGACGCGCGCGGCCGCACCACCGCACGCGCCGGAGTCGCCGACCTCGACGCCCCCGGGAAGGGCCCGGTGCCCTGGGACGCGTACTACCGCGTCGGCAGCGACACCAAGACCTACACCGCGACCGTCGTCCTGCAACTCGTCGGCGAAGGGCGGCTGAAGCTCACCGACACCGTCGAACGGTGGCTGCCCGGGGTGATCCGCGGGCACGGCAACGACGGCCGTCGGATCACCGTCACCAACCTGCTGCGGCAGACCAGCGGCCTCAACGAGTACATCACCGAGGACAGCGGCGGCTTCACCCCCGAGGCGTACCGGCGCAACCGCTTCCGCTCACAGACGGCACAGGAGCAGCTGACGGAGGCCCTCGGCAAGCCGCCGCAGTGGCTGCCGGACGCCGACGACCCGGCGAACGAGCGGCGCTGGGAGTACTCCAACACCAACTACGTCGTCGCGGGGATGCTCGTCGAGGCGGTCACCGGGCACCCCTGGGCCCAGGAGGTCCACGAGCGGATCATCGAACCGCTCGGCCTGCGCGCCACGTTCACGCCCGGCACCTCGCCCTACGTGCCGCAGCCGACGGCCACCGGCTATACGTACTTCCCGGACGAGACCCGCCCCACGGAGACGAGCCTCGGCTTCGGCGGAGGCGCGGACGGCTGCCTCATCTCCACGACACACGACCACGGTGTCTTCCTCCGTGCCCTGTTCGGCGGGCGGCTGCTGCGGCCTGCGCAGCTCGCGGCGATGAAGAGGACCGTGCCCGTGCGGGACTGGATACCGGCCGACGGGGTCCGCTACGGCCTGGGCATCGCCTGGCGTCCCGTCGCCGGGCGTGCGGACGGCGTCTGGTTCCACGGCGGGACCAGCCTCGGCTTCGTCAGCGGGGGCGGCGTCACCGCGGACGGCGCGACGGCCGTGACCAGCGCGGCGTTCACTCTGCGCGTCGACGACGCCGAGGCACACGAGGCGCAGGCGCGGGCGGAGCTTCGGCTGGTGGACGAGGTGCTGGTCGCGGGGGTGTGAGGAGGGGGCCGCGCCGTTCAGGCGGGGGAGCTCGGGCCGGCGCCGCGCGGCAGGCGGGACGTCCCGCCCGGGCCCTGGTCCCCCGGTGCCGCGCGCTCGGGCCGTGCCGCGTTCCACCGGGGCAGCCGCGTCGCTGCCAGGGCGCCGAGCGCGGCCACCACCGCCAGCGTTGTGAGCGTGGGGGGCATCGCGGAGAGGAACGCGCTGTCCGGCCACTGAGGACCACGTTCTCCCGTACGTGGCGCGAGGGCGGTCATCGAGGTCGTCGCCACGGCGATCCCCACCGTGGGGCCGACGTTCATCGCCGTCTGCTGGAGGCCGCCGGCGACCCCGGCGTCGGCCACCGGGGCATGGCGTACGACGACGGCCGTGGCGGCCACCATCACCGTGCCGAACCCCGCCCCGAGGAGCGCGAACCCGCCGCCGGTCGCGAGCGGCCCCGACGCCTCGTCCAGGCGGGAAAGGGCCAGCACGCCGAGGGTGAGCACCGCCATCGCCGCCGTGATCGTCCGCCGTGGCCCCTGCCGCCGCAGCAGTACGGCGGAGAGCGGCGCGCTCACCACCATCAGCACCGCGAGCGGCAGCGCCCACAGGGCGCAGCGCAGCGGGTCGAGCTCCAGTACGTCCTGGAGGAAGTACGTTCCGACGAACAGTGCCCCGAACATCGCCGCGGACGCCGCGACGAGTATGCCGAGCGCGGGCCCGACCGCGGTCGAGCGGAGGAGGCGGGGCGGCACCAGTGGGCTCGCCGCCCGCCGTTCGTGCCGGACGAACGCGCCGCCCGCCACGACTGCCGCCAGGAGCCCTGCCGAGGTGGTCCCCGTCCAGCCCTGTTCAGGCACGGCGACCAGCGTGTGCACCAGGCACGCCAGCGTCACCGCGAGCAGTCCGGCGCCGGCCGGGTCGAGTCCGGGAGGGGTGCCCTCCCTGTTCCGTGCCGCAGGAACCCGCACCACCAGTGCCAGTACGCCGATCAGGAGCGCGGGCACGACGCTGAGGTAGAACACGGAGCGCCAGCCCAGCTGGGTGGCGAGCGCCCCGCCAAGCACCGGGCCCGCCGCCGCGGAGAGGCCGATCGCGCTGGTCCGCAACGCGATCGGCATCCCGAGCCGCTCCGGCGGGAAAGCGGCCCGCAGCATGCCGAGCGTCGCGGGTTGGAGCAACGCCCCGAAGATTCCCTGGGTGACGCGCAGCGCGATCACCCAGCCCACGCCGGACGCGAGGCCGACCCCCGCCGACGCGGCCGCGAAGCCGAGCGTCCCCACGGCGAAGACCCGCCGGTGCCCGTACCGGTCGCCGAGCCGCCCGGCGAAGACGAGCAGACTCGCCACGGCGATCAGATAACCGGTGCTCGTCCACTGGACCTGCGTGAACGAGGCGTCCAGATCGCGTTGGAGGGCGGGCTGGACGACGGTCAGGGCGGTGCCGTCCAGCGCGACGACCATCGCGCCGACGACGCTGCAGGCGAGGGTGAGGTTCCGCTGGAGGCCCGGCCCGGTCGTGGAGTCCCGCTGGAGCCCCGGCCCGGTCGTGGAGTCCCGCTGAGCCGCCGGTCCGGTCGTACGCGGGCCGGCCCGTCCCGGAGTCATGCGCCCTCCGGTCCGAGATGCGCTTCGAGCGCCGCGTCGAGCAGCGCGTCCACGTCCTCGGCGCCCGTCGCGAGGCGCAGGCTGCCCCACCCCCACAGCTGCGCGATGCCGTGCAGGTTCGCCCAGAGCGCGCCCGCGACGACCCGCGCTCCGGGGCCGGACGCGGGACGGGCCTCGGCGACCAGGCCGACCAGGACGTCGAAGAGCGGCAGGCTCGTCTCGCGCAGGCCGAGCTGATCGCTCTCCAGCAGGTCGTGGCGGAACATCAGCTCGAACATCCCGCGGTGGGTCACCGCGAAGTCGAGGTAGGCGCGGCTCAGGCCCCTGAGCTGCGTACGAGCGTCCAAAGGGCCTTCCGCGCCGACGCCCTCACCGGCGTCCTCACCGCCGCGGCCCACCGCCCGCCCCGCCTCGGCCGCCAGCTCCGCGAAGCCGCGCCGTGCGATCGCCGAGAGCAGCGCCACATGCGTGGGGAAGTGGCGCCGGGGAGCTCCGTGCGAGACCCCCGCCCTGCGGGCGATCTCCCGCAGGGTCAGCGCCTGCACCCCCTCGGCCTCGACCAGTTCGACGCCGACATCCACCAGCCGGGCCCGCAGCCCGGCGTCACGTTCGTCCATAGACACTGTCTACCTCACCGCGTAGACAGTGTCTACCAAGATTGGGGTCCTTAGGGCCCTGTCCGTACGGGGGGAGGGAGGAGATATCTTGATGTCGAGCAATGTTGCAGACGCGGAGCGGAGCACCCGGTGACTGACTCGACCATCATCTACACCCACACTGACGAGGCCCCGGCCCTGGCGACCCATTCGTTCTTGCCGGTGGTCCAGGCCTACGCCTCGACGGCCGGTGTCGGCGTGGAGACCCGCGACATCTCGCTCGCGGGGCGCATCATCGCGAGCTTCCCCGAGCGTCTGGAGGAGAGCCAGCGCATCTCCGACGCCCTCGCCGAGCTCGGCGAGCTGGCCAAGACGCCCGGGGCCAACATCATCAAGCTGCCGAACATCTCGGCGTCCATCCCGCAGCTGAAGGCCGCGATCGACGAGCTGCAGGGCCAGGGCTACGCGCTCCCCGACTACCCGGACGACCCGAAGACCGACGAGGAGCGCGACATCCGCGCCCGCTACGACAAGGTCAAGGGCAGCGCCGTCAACCCGGTCCTGCGCGAGGGCAACTCCGACCGCCGCGCCCCCGCGTCGGTCAAGAACTACGCCAAGGCCCACCCGCACCGCATGGGTGCCTGGACGGCCGACTCGAAGACGAACGTCGCCACCATGGGCGAGAACGACTTCCGCTCCACCGAGAAGTCCGCGGTGCTCACCGAGGCCGGTTCGCTGCGCATCGAGCTCACCGGTGACGACGGCTCCACCACCGTCCTGCGCGAGTCCGTACCGGTCCTCGCGGGCGAGGTCGTCGACGCCTCCGTCATGCGCGTCGCCGCGCTGCGCGAGTTCCTCAAGCAGCAGGTCGCCCGCGCCAAGTCGCAGGGCGTGCTGTTCTCCGTGCACCTCAAGGCCACGATGATGAAGGTCTCCGACCCGATCGTCTTCGGCCACGTGGTCCGCGCCTTCTTCCCGAAGACCTTCGCCGCGCACGGCGAGACCCTCGCCGCCGCGGGCCTGACCCCGAACGACGGCCTGGGCGGCATCTTCAAGGGCCTGGACTCGCTGCCCGAGGGCGCGCAGATCAAGGCGTCCTTCGAGGCCGAGCTGGCCGAGGGCCCGGAGCTGGCCATGGTCGACTCCGACAAGGGCATCTCCAACCTGCACGTCCCGAGCGACGTGATCGTCGACGCCTCCATGCCGGCCATGATCCGCACCTCCGGCCACATGTGGGGCCCCGACGGCGAGGAGCACGACACCCTCGCGGTCCTCCCCGACAGCAGCTACGCGGGCATCTACCAGGTCGTCATCGACGACTGCCGCGCCAACGGCGCCTACGACCCGTCGACGATGGGCTCCGTCCCGAACGTCGGCCTCATGGCGCAGAAGGCCGAGGAGTACGGCAGCCACGACAAGACCTTCGAGATTCAGACCACGGGCAACGTGCGGGTTCTCGACGGCGCGGGCAACGTCGTCCTGGAGCAGGCCGTCGCCGCCGGCGACATCTTCCGCATGTGCCAGACCAAGGACGCGCCGATCCAGGACTGGGTCAAGCTCGCCGTCACCCGCGCCCGCGCCACCGGCAACCCGGCCGTGTTCTGGCTGGACGAGACCCGCGCCCACGACGCCGTGCTCATCGGCAAGGTGAAGCAGTACCTCGCCGACCACGACACCGAGGGCCTGGACATCCGCATCATGTCCCCGGTCGAGGCGACCGCGTTCTCCCTGGAGCGCATCCGCCGCGGCGAGGACACCATCTCCGTCACCGGCAACGTCCTGCGCGACTACCTCACCGACCTGTTCCCGATCCTGGAGCTGGGCACCAGCGCCAAGATGCTGTCGGTCGTCCCGCTGATGAACGGCGGCGGCCTCTTCGAGACGGGCGCCGGCGGCTCCGCCCCGAAGCACGTCCAGCAGCTGGTCAAGGAGAACTACCTGCGCTGGGACAGCCTCGGCGAGTTCCTCGCCCTCGCGGTCAGCTTCGAGCACCTCGCCACCACGACGGGCAACGCGCGCGCCCAGATCCTCGCCGACACCCTGGACCGCGCCACGGCCACGTTCCTGGAGAACGACAAGTCGCCGAGCCGCCGCCTCGGTGGCATCGACAACCGCGGCAGCCACTTCTACCTCGCCCTGTACTGGGCGCAGGAGCTGGCCAAGCAGACCGAGGACGCGCAGCTCGCGGAGGCGTTCGCGGCCCTGGCCAAGACGCTGGCCGAGCAGGAGCAGACCATCGTCGACGAGCTCGTCGCGGTGCAGGGCTCCCCGGCCGACATCGGCGGCTACTACCAGCCGGACGTGGCCAAGGCCTCCGCGGTCATGCGCCCGTCCGCGACGCTCAACCAGGCACTCTCCATCCTGGGCTGACGCTCGCACGCAGTAGTGAAGAAGGGGCCTCCCGCCATGTGGCGGGAGGCCCCTCCTGCTGTGCGCTACGAGCTGTGCGCTACGAGCTGTGCGTTACGAGTGGCGCCGGGGCTTGCCGCGCTTGGCGGGCTTGGCGGGCTTGCTGCCCTTCGCCTGCCGGGCGGGCGCCCCGCGGCGCCCCTTGTCGGCCGCGGGCTTCCGCTTCGGCTGCGCGGCGGCCTTGGCCGGAGCCTTGTCCTTCGCCGGGGTCTGCGCGCGGCCCCGCGAGCTGTTCACCGTACGGCCGCGGACGATCCCGATGAAGTCCTCCACCATGTCGGTGGTCGCGTCCTCCGGCCACGACAGGGCCACGCGCGACTCGGGGGCGCCCGTCACCGCGCGGTAGGTGAGGTCCTTGCGGTGGTGCAGACGGGCCAGCGACTGCGGTACGACGAGAAGGCCCACGCCCGCCGCGACCAGGTCGACGGCGTCCGCGGTCGTCGCCGGACGCTCGTACGCGGGCAGGCCGGGCCGCGTCTCCCAGTCCAGGGTCTCGTCGAGCGGGTGGAACACCACCTCGTCGGCGAGATCATCGGGGGACACCTCCTCGACCGCCGCGACGATGTGGTCCTTGGGGACCATGACGACCGTCGTCTCGGTGTAGAGGGGGATCGCGCTGAGATCCGTACGGTCGATGGGGAGCCGTACGAAACCGGCGTCCGCGCCGCCCGTCCGCAGCACGCCGGGCGCCTCGGCGGCGGACACCGGGAGGAGGGTCAGCGGGATGTCGGGCAGTCGCTCGTTCCAGATCCGCACCCATTTGGCGGGCGTCACTCCGGGGACGTAGGCGAGCCGGAACGACGGGGGTACTTCCGAGCCTGTCACCTCGCCAGGCTACCCGGCGTGGTCAGGAGTAGCGCACACGCTCGATACCCTGGACCCATGACGTCGCACCAGACCACCCAGACCATGAAGCCCGCGACCGCGGCGAAGAAGCTGGGTGTGTACCTCCAGGCCACACCCGCCGAGTTCCAGGAGGGTGTCGTCTCGCGCAGCGAGCTGAACGCGCTGCAGGCCGACCCGCCCGAGTGGCTCCAGGAACTGCGGCGCAACGGCCCGCACCCCCGCCCCGTCGTCGCGGCCAAGCTCGGTGTCTCCATCGCGGGCCTCGCGCGCGGCGGCGTGACCGAGGCGCTCACCACCGAGCAGATCGACGCGCTGAAGGAGGAGCAGCCCGGCTGGCTGCGCCAGGAGCGCGCCACCCAGGCTGAGGTGCGCAAGGAGACGGTGCGGATCAAGGAGAAGCAGGCAGAGCAGGCGGAGCAGCGCGCCGCACGCGCGGAGGACTAGTAGGACTTTGTTAGGTGGCTGGTCAGGTTGAGGGTCTGGTGGGCGCCGGGATCGGCGCCTGGCCTGCGGGCTCGCGGCGCGTGCGCTGCCGGTTCCTGTCCCGCATCAGCTGCCGCGTCTCGCGGTCGACGGCCCACGCGTCCGCCACGGGACCCAGATGCCCGAGCTTGTCGGGGTTGATCACCAGGCGGATGGCGTGGACGCGTCCGTCGGCCACGTCGAGCGCCAGCGTGTGGAGCACCTTGCCGTCCCGGGCGCGGAAGACCGCGCCCGGCCCGCCGTTGAGCTCGTGCGCCTCGAACGTCACGCCGGTCGCGGTCATCGCGGGGAAGCTGGCGGCGAGCAGCTGCGCCACCTTCGCGGCGCCGATGACCGACCTGGAGAGCTGCGGGCCCTTGCCGCCGCCGTCACCGGCCATCGACACGTCGGCGGCGAGCAGCTCCCGCAGGCCCGCGACGTCCCCTTCGGAGAGGGCGTCGAAGAACCGCGACGCCAGCTCCTCGCGCTCCTTGCGGGCCGCCTCGAAGCGCGGCTGCCCCGCCTCCATGTGCCGCCGCGCCCGCACAAGCAGCTGCCGGCACGCCGCCTCCGACCGCTCCACCGCCTCGGCGACCTCGTCGAAGCCGAAGCCGAACACCTGCCGCAGCACGAACACGGCCCGTTCCAGCGGGCTGAGGCGCTCCAGGAGCAGGAGCGCCGCCACCGACACCGATTCGGCCAGCTCCACCGACCGCTCCGGATCCTGGTACGGGTCGTTCAGCAGCGGCTCCGGGAACCACGGGCCCACGTACTGCTCGCGCCGCACCCGCGCGGAACGCAGGACGTCGATCGAGATCCGCGTCACCGCCGCCGACAGATACGCCTTGGTCGACGTGGGCAGGGTGGTCGTGGCGGCGAACCGCAGCCACGTCTCCTGCACCGCGTCCTCGGCCTCACTCACGCTGCCGAGAATGCGATAGGCGATCGAGAACAGCAGCGGACGCAGCTCCTCGAACTCCTCGACCTTGCTCATGCGGGCCCCCGTACCTGATGTCAGTGCATGCGCCCGGGCTCGTAGTCGCCCGCCGGCTGCTGAGTGATGATGTTCAGCCGGTTCACCATATTCATGAAGGAGATGTGCACCACCAGCGCGGTCAGTTCCTCCTCGTCATAGTGCTCGGCGGCACGCGCCCACACCTCGTCGCGGACCCCGCCGGCCGCGTCGGCGACCCGGGTCCCCTCCTCGGCCAGCTCCAGCGCGGCACGCTCGGCCTCGGTGAAGACGGTGGCCTCCCGCCACGCGGCCACCAAGTGCAGCCGCAGCGCGCTCTCGCCCGCGGCGGCGGCTTCCTTGGTGTGCATGTCGATGCAGCCCGCGCAGCCGTTGATCTGGCTGACGCGAAGGGCCACCAGCTCCTGGGTCGCCGACGGCAGCGACGTCTCCTGGAGAGCCTTGACGCCCGACAGGAAGTACTTCATCGCCTTGCCGGCGTTCGGCTGGGTCATGTAGTTCAGTCGCGCGTCCATGGTGTTCCTCCGCGGTCGTCAGTGCCTTACGACCCCTGAGACGAGGTAGCCCGGCCCCCTGTGACACGGCCCGATGTGCGCTGCGTCACGCCCGCCCGGCTCAGCCCCAGGTCTGGCCCGCCGGTTCCTTGACCGTGCGGTTGAGCCGGTTGAAGAAGTTGGTCAGCGCGATCTCCAGGCTGAGCGCGCCGATCTGCTCCTCGGTGAAATGAACATTGACCTCGTCCCAGATCTTGTCGGAGACGCCCTCCGCGCCGTCCTGAAGCCGGGTGGCGCCCTCGGCCAGCGCCAGCGCCGCGCGCTCCGCGTCGGTGAAGAACGGCGCCTCGCGCCACGCCACCACGCTGTGCAGCCGCTCGTCGGTCTCGCCGGCCTTCCGCCCTCCGGTGACGCTCGCGTAGACGCACGCCGAGCAGCCGTTGATCTGGCTGGCGCGCAGGTGGACCAGCGTCAGCAGCTTCGGGTCGACGCCCCCGGCGCCGATCGCCTTGTGAAGATGCTTGATCGCGGTCCACAGGTCGGGGTTGTCCGTGTTCTTGTTCTTGAGACGGTTTTCCATCTGCGAGTGCTCTCCTTCATCGGGTTACGTTGCGGGGCTCGTGCCCGTCACCCCTATGACGGAGCAGCTTCCAGAGAGGTAACAGACATGCCGGGCACCGATCCCACACCTTCGATCGCCGACGTCTTCGAGTCCCACCGCGACCGGCTCCGGGCCGTCGCCCACCGCGTGCTCGGGTCGCACGCCGACGCGGAGGACGTGGTCCAAGAGGCGTGGCTGCGCCTCTCCCGCCAGGACGCCGGCACCATCGACAACCTCGGCGGCTGGCTGACGACCGTGGTCGGCCGCCTCAGCCTCGACGTCCTGCGGTCGGGCCGGACCCGCCCGGAGGTCTCCCTCGACGACCGGCTGCCCGAATACACCGTGACGCTCGACGACTCTCCCGCCCCGGAAGAGCTCGTGGCGCTCGGGGACTCCGTCGGGCTCGCGCTGCTCACGGTCCTCGACTCGCTGCGCCCGGACGAACGCCTGGCGTTCGTGCTGCACGACGTGTTCGCCGTGCCCCACGGGGAGATCGGCACCATCCTCGGCAAGTCCGCCGACGCGACCAAGATGCTCACCAGCCGCGCCCGCAGGAAGGTGCGGGGCGCCCGGCAGTCGACGGACGGCGGGCGGCAACAGCGCGAAGTGGTGCGGGCCTTCCTGGCGGCGGCCGGAGAGGGGCGGTTCGAGCAGCTCCTCGAGGTTCTCCACCCCGAAGTGGAGTTCACCGTCCACACCCCGAACGGCCGGTTCGTCACCATCGGGGCCACGGAGGTCGCCGGCCGTGCGCGGCTGGCCGGCAGCGCGGCACGAGGACACGCGGCGACCGTCAACGGCCGCCCGGGCGTCATCTCCTGGAGCGAGGACGGCACCCCCCTCGCCCTCCTCGCCTTCACCGTCGCCGCCGGCCGCATCACGGAGATCACCGCTGTGGTCGACCCGGCGGAACTCGCGCTCATGGCCCTTCCGGACCCGGTGTGACCTGGTGACCCCTCGCCCCGGCGACCGGCGGCTCCCGGCGTACCCGTCCCGGTCGCCGCAGCCGCGCGTTGCAGACGTGCGTTGCATAAAACTGCGATGGAACGTATAGTCATGCCATCCAAGAGGAGGGTTCCATGAGGGTACGCGCAGCGGTGGCAGGAGCGAGTGGGTACGCGGGCGGCGAACTGCTGCGGCTGCTGCTCGGTCACCCCGGGGTCGAGATCGGCGCCCTCACCGGCAACTCGAACGCGGGCCAGCGCCTCGGCGCACTGCAGCCGCATCTGCTGCCGCTCGCCGACCGGGTCCTGGAGCCGACCACCGCGGAGGTCCTCGACGGCCACGACGTCGTCTTCCTCGCCCTGCCCCACGGGCAGTCCGCCGCCGTCGCCGAGCGGCTCGGGCCCGACGCCCTCGTCGTCGACATGGGCGCGGACTTCCGGTTGAGGGACGCGGGGGACTGGGAGAAATTCTACGGGAGCCCGCACGCCGGCACCTGGCCCTACGGCCTGCCCGAACTGCCGGGCGGCCGCGCCGCGTTGGCGGGCGCCAAGCGCATCGCCGTGCCCGGCTGCTACCCCACGGCCGTCTCGCTCGCACTCTTCCCCGCGTACGCGGCGGACCTCGTCGAGCCGGAGGCGGTGATCGTCGCCGCGTCCGGCACCTCCGGCGCGGGCAAGGCCGCCAAGCCGCACCTCCTCGGCTCGGAGGTCATGGGCAACATGTCCCCGTACGGGGTCGGGGGAGCGCACCGGCACACGCCCGAGATGATCCAGAACCTGAGCTCCGCCGCGGGCGGCCCCGTCACCGTCTCCTTCACACCGACCCTCGCCCCGATGCCCCGCGGCATCCTCGCCACGTGCAGCGCGAGGGCCAAGGCGGGCGTCACCGCCGAGTCCGTACGGGACGCGTACGCGAAGGCGTTCGCCGACGAGCCGTTCGTGCGGCTGCTCCCCGAGGGGCAGTGGCCCGCCACCGCCTCCGTGTACGGCTCGAACGCCGTGCAGATCCAGGTCGCGTACGACGAGGCGGCCGGGCGCGTGATCGTGATCAGCGCCGTCGACAACCTGACCAAGGGCACCGCGGGCGGCGCCCTGCAGAGCATGAACATCGCCCTCGGCCTCGACGAGGCCACCGGGCTCACTACGATCGGAGTCGCGCCGTGAGTGTGACGGCAGCCAAGGGATTCACGGCGGCGGGCATCGCCGCCGGCATCAAGGAGAACGGCAACCCGGACCTGGCCCTCGTGGTCAACACCGGGCCCCGCCTGGCCGCCGCGGGCGTCTTCACCTCCAACCGCGTCAAGGCCGCCCCCGTCCTCTGGTCGGAGCAGGTCCTCAAGGGCGGGCTCGTCTCCGCCGTCGTCCTCAACTCCGGTGGCGCCAACGCCTGCACGGGATCTCAGGGCTTCCAGGACACGCACGCCACCGCCGAGAAGGTGGCCGACGTGCTGTCCCTGAACGCGGGCGAGGTCGCCGTCGCGTCGACCGGACTCATCGGCGTCACCCTCCCCATGGACAAGCTGCTGCCCGGTGTCGAGAAGGCCGCCGGTGAACTCTCCGCGCACGGCGGCGAGAAGGCCGCCATCGCCATCAAGACCACCGACAGCGTGCACAAGACGTCCGTGGTCACCAAGGACGGTTGGACCGTCGGCGGCATGGCCAAGGGCGCGGGCATGCTCGCCCCCGGCCTCGCCACGATGCTCGTCGTGCTCACCACGGACGCCGACCTCGGAGCCGACGTCCTGGACCGCGCGCTGCGCGACGCCACCCGGCTCACCTTCGACCGCGTCGACTCCGACGGCTGCATGTCGACCAACGACACGGTGCTGCTGCTCGCCTCGGGCGCCGCCGAAGTCACCCCGGAGTACGCCGAGTTCGCCGAGGCCGTCCGCGAGGTCTGCGCCGACCTCGGACGCCAGCTCATCGGCGACGCCGAGGGCGCGAGCAAGGACATCAGGGTCGACGTCGTCAACGCCGCCGACGAGGCCGACGCCGTCGAGGTGGGCCGCTCCATCGCCCGCAACAACCTCCTCAAGTGCGCCCTGCACGGAGAGGACCCCAACTGGGGCCGGGTCCTCTCCGCCATCGGCACCACCTCCGCCGCCTTCGACCCGAACCGGCTGAACGTCGCCATCAACGGCGTCTGGGTCTGCAAGAACGGCTCCGTCGGCGAGGACCGCGAGCTCGTCGACATGCGCTACCGGGAGGTCGTCATCACCGCCGACCTCGCGGCCGGCACCGAGACCGCGACGATCTGGACCAACGACCTCACCGCGGACTACGTCCACGAGAACAGCGCGTACAGCTCATGAGCACTCCCACCGCGCGCAAACACACCGCGCTCCCCAAGGCCCAGACCCTCATCGAGGCGCTGCCCTGGCTGACCCGGCACCGCGGCAAGACCGTCGTCATCAAGTTCGGCGGCAACGCCATGGTCGACGAGGAGCTGAAGGCCGCCTTCGCCCAGGACGTCGTCTTCCTGCACCACGCGGGCCTCAAGCCCGTCGTCGTGCACGGCGGGGGCCCGCAGATCAGCAGGGCCCTCGACCGGCACGGCATCGTCAGCGAGTTCAAGGCGGGCCTGCGCGTCACCACCGAGGACGCCATGGACGTCGTACGCATGGTGCTCGCCGGACAGGTGCAGCGTGAGCTCGTCGGCCTGCTCAACCAGCACGGCCCGCTCGCCGTCGGCCTCACCGGCGAGGACGCCCACACCATCACCGCCACCAAGCACCGGCCCCGCATCGAGGGCGAACTGGTCGACATCGGCCGGGTCGGCCAGATCACCGAGATCGACACGGGCGCCATCGAGGCGCTCCTCGCCGACGGCCGCATCCCGGTCGTCTCCTCCATCGCCCGTTCCCAGGACGATCACCATGTCTACAACGTCAATGCTGATACGGCGGCTGCGGCACTCGCTGCGGCGCTTGATGCCGAGACCCTGATGGTCCTCACCGACGTCGAGGGCCTCTACGAGGACTGGCCGGACAGCGACGAGGTCATCAGCCGCCTCACCGCGCAGGAACTGGAGAAGCTCCTGCCGGAGCTGGCCAGCGGCATGGTCCCGAAGATGGAGGGCTGTCTGCACGCGGTGCGCAACGGCGTCGAGACGGCCCGCGTGATCGACGGACGCGTCCAGCACTCGATCCTGCTGGAGATCTTCACCGACGAGGGCATCGGCACAATGGTCGTGCCCGACCAGGACGACAGCACCACCGACGCGAAGGGGGAGTCATGAGCAACCAGGAGCTGACCGCGCGCTGGCAGGGCGCGCTCATGGACAACTACGGCACGCCCCGGCTGCCCCTCGTGCGCGGCGCGGGCACCAAGCTGTGGGACGCCGACGGCAAGGAGTACCTCGACTTCGTCGGGGGCATCGCGGTCAACGCCCTCGGCCACGCCCACCCGGCGCTCGTCGAGGCCGTGAGCACCCAGATCGGTTCGCTCGGCCACGTCTCGAACCTCTTCGTCGCCGAACCGCCCGTCGCGCTCGCCGAAAAGCTGCTGGGGCTCTTCGGACGCGAAGGCCGGGTGTACTTCTGCAACTCCGGCGCCGAGGCGAACGAGGGCGCGTTCAAGCTCGGCCGGCTGACCGGCCGCCCGCACATGGTCGCCACCCAGGGCGGCTTCCACGGCAGGACGATGGGCGCGCTCGCCCTCACCGGACAGCCCGGCAAGCAGGAGCCGTTCGTACCGCTTCCCGGAGACGTCACGCACGTCCCGTACGGCGACGTGGAGGCCCTCCGCGCGGCCGTCACCACCGACACCGCCTTCGTCATCATCGAGCCGATCCAGGGCGAGAACGGCGTCGTCGTACCGCCCGCCGGCTACCTCAAGGCGGCCCGGGAGATCACCGAGGCCACCGGGACGCTCCTCGTCCTCGACGAGGTGCAGACCGGAATCGGTCGCACCGGCCACTGGTTCGAGTACCTGGCGCACGACGGCGTGCAGCCCGATGTCGTCACGCTCGCGAAGGGTCTGGGCGGCGGGCTGCCGCTCGGCGCGACCGTCGCGTTCGGCGCCGCGGCCGGACTCTTCGGGCCCGGTCACCACGGCACGACGTTCGGCGGGAACCCCGTCGCGTGCGCCGCGGGCCTCGCCGTGCTCGACACCATCGAGGCCGAGGGACTCCTGGAGAACACGAAGCGCGCGGGCGAAAGGCTGCGCGACGGAATCGAGTCACTGGGACACCCGCTGGTACGCCATGTCAGGGGCGCGGGCCTGCTGCTGGGTATCGTGCTCACCGAGCCGCTCGCGCCGCGGGCGCAGCAGGTGGCTCAGGACGCCGGCTTCCTCGTGAACGCGCCCGCCCCCGATGTCGTACGGCTGATGCCGCCGCTGAACGTGCGCGACGACGAGGTGGACGCGTTCCTCGAGGCACTCCCCGGCATCCTGGGCAGGGCTCTTGAAGCCGACGGGGACGGACGATCCGGAGAATGAGACGACGATGAGCCAGGCGCAAGGCAACGAGCACGGCGACCACGCGGGTCCCGCCGTGCCGCAGACCCGCACCGCACGCCACCGCCGGATCGTGGACATCCTCAACCGGCAGCCGGTGCGCTCCCAGAGCCAGCTGGCGAAGCTGCTCTCCGACGACGGCCTGACCGTCACCCAGGCGACGCTCTCCCGGGACCTGGACGAGCTGAACGCGGTGAAGATCCGCAACGCCGAGGGCGACCTGATCTACGCGGTGCCGAGCGAGGGCGGTTTCCGCACCCCGCGCGCGCCGCTCGGGGAGTCGGCCAAGGAGGAGCGGATGCGGCGCCTCTCCGCGGAGCTGCTGATCTCCGCGGAGGCCTCGGCCAACCTCGTCGTGCTGCGCACCCCGCCGGGCGCGGCCCAGTTCCTCGCGTCCGCGATCGACCAGGCCGAACTGCACGACGTCCTCGGCACGATCGCGGGCGACGACACGCTGATGCTGATCAGCAGGGAGCCGTCGGGCGGCCAGGCACTGGCGGACCACTTGCTGCGCCTGGCCTCCAACGAACACTAGGTACCGTTCACGCCCGTTCGGCGCTCCGCGCCCGATGAGCCATCCACGCCGCCACCAAAGCCCCCGACACGTTGTGCCACACGGAGAACACCGCCGCCGGCAGGGCGGCGAGGGGGCTGAAGTGGGCCGTGGCCAGGGACGCTGCCAGGCCCGAGTTCTGCATGCCCACCTCGAACGCCATCGCCCGGGAGGCGGGCGGGCCGAGCCGCGCCAGCTTGCCCGCGCCGTAACCGAGCGCGAGACCGAGCCCGTTGTGCAGGAACACCGCGAGGAACACCAGTGCCGCGGCCGACTTGATGGCCGCGGCGCTGCCCGCGACGACGATCGCCACGATGGCGGCGATGGTCAGCGCGGAGAGCCACGGCAGCGCGCCGAGCACCCTGTCGACGTACCGCCCGAAGAGCAGGCGTACGACAAGGCCCGCGATCACCGGGAGCAGCACGGTCTTCAGGATGTCCGTCACCATCGAACCCGCGTCGACGGGCAGGTACTCGCCCGCGAGCAGCAGCGTCAGCGGCGGGGTGACGAGCGGGGCGAGGACCGTCGAGACGGTGGCGACCGACACGGACAGGGCCACGTCGCCGCGCGCGAGGTAGGTCACCACGTTCGACGCCGTGCCGCTCGGCGCGCAGCCCACGAGGATCACGCCGGCCGCCAACTGCGGTGACAGGCCGAGCGCGTGGGCGATCAGCCAGCCGAGCCCCGGCATGATGACGTAGTGGGCGACGAGTCCGAGCGCGACCGCCCAGGGCCGCTTGACGACGCCCCGGAAGTCCAGCGGGGTCATGGTGAGCCCCATGCAGAACATCACCACACCCAGCAGGTACGGGACGTTCGTTCCCCAGCCTTCGAAGGCGTCCGGCAGGGCGAGGCCGAGCGCGCCCGCGGCCAGCACGAGGACGGGAAAGACGGTGACGGCGCGGCGGGCGGCCTTGTCGGCCGCGCCCGTCCCGCCGACGGCCGAGCCGGTGTTCGTCTGTTCGGATTGCACGCCGCGATGCAACGCCCCGCCCGTGTGCGTGTGCAACCCCGTCTCGATATGTGGTCCCTACACGAGGTGATCGCTGCACGGAGGGCGGCAGGGGCGGCGGCAGTCCCGGGAGCCCGTCGACGACGACCCACGCTTCCCCGAGCCGCTCGGGGGTGACGCCCTTGATTGACGAAACATACGGAGCACTGCATACTCATGCATAACGCAGGGCAGCGCATGAACGCACCGCAAGGAGGGCCCCGTGACCGAGCGCGTCGTACTCGCCTACTCGGGCGGCCTGGACACATCCGTCGCCATCGGCTGGATCGCCGAGGAGACCGGCGCCGAGGTCATCGCCGTCGCCGTCGACGTTGGTCAGGGCGGCGAGGACCTCGACGTCATCCGCAAGCGCGCACTCGCCTGCGGTGCCGTGGAGGCCGAGGTCGCCGATGCCAAGGACGAGTTCGCCGAGGAGTACTGCCTCCCGGCGATCAAGGCCAACGCCCTCTACATGGACCGCTATCCGCTCGTCTCCGCCCTCTCACGGCCCACGATCGTCAAGCACCTGGTGGCCGCCGCCGAGAAGCACGGAGCCGGCACGGTCGCCCACGGCTGCACCGGCAAGGGCAACGACCAGGTGCGCTTCGAGGCCGGCATCGTCGCCCTCGCCCCCGGGCTCAAGTGCGTCGCTCCCGTCCGCGACTACGCGATGACCCGGGACAAGGCGATCGCCTTCTGCGAGGAGAAGCGGCTCCCGATCGCGACGTCCAAGAAGTCGCCGTACTCCATCGACCAGAACGTCTTCGGACGGGCCGTCGAGACGGGCTTCCTGGAGGACATCTGGAACGCGCCGATCGAGGACATCTACGAGTACACAGCGAACCCGGCGGAGCCCCGCGAGGCCGACGAGGTCGTCATCTCCTTCAAGGAGGGCGTCCCGGTCGCCGTCGACGGCGAGCCCGTCACCGTCCTTCAGGCGATCCAGCAGCTGAACGAACGTGCGGGCGCCCAGGGCATCGGCCGGATCGACATGGTCGAGGACCGCCTCGTCGGCATCAAGTCCCGCGAGGTGTACGAGGCGCCCGGCGCCCTCGCCCTCATCACCGCCCACCAAGAGCTCGAAAGTGTGACCGTCGAGCGTGAACTGGCGCGTTACAAGCGGCAGGTCGAGCAGCGCTGGGGCGAACTGGTCTACGACGGGCTGTGGTTCTCACCGCTCAAGCGGGCCCTCGACGGCTTCATCGCCGAGGCGAACCAGTGCGTCACCGGTGACATCCGGATGACCCTGCACGGCGGCCGCGCCGTCGTCACCGGGCGCAGGTCCAGTGAGTCGCTCTACGATTTCAACCTCGCCACCTACGACTCGGGCGACACGTTCGACCAGTCCAAGGCGCAGGGCTTCATCGAGATCTTCGGCCTCTCGTCGAAGATCGCCGCCAAGCGGGACCTCGCGTAGCCGCGCGGCCCGCCGTACCAGCAACAGCCTTGAGGAGCACGTGCAGTGAGCAGCAACAACGGTGACGTCCGGCTCTGGGGCGGACGGTTCGCCGACGGGCCCGCGGAGGCCCTGGCGAAGCTGTCGGCATCGGTCCACTTCGACTGGCGCCTGGCGCCGTACGACATCGCCGGCTCCCGCGCCCACGCGCGCGTGCTCCACACGGCGGGTCTGCTCACCGAGGACGAGCTGACCGGCATGCTGGCCGGGCTCGACCGCCTGGAGGCCGACGTGGCCGACGGCTCATTCGTCGGCACCATCGCCGACGAGGACGTCCACACCGCCCTGGAGCGGGGCCTGCTGGAGCGGCTCGGCCCCGACCTCGGCGGCAAGCTGCGGGCCGGCCGGTCCCGCAACGACCAGGTGGCGACCCTCTTCCGGATGTACCTGCGCGACCATGCCCGAATTCTCGGCGGCCTGCTCGCCGACCTCCAGGGCGCGCTCGTCGGCCTGGCCGAGGCGCACCCCGACGTCGCCATGCCGGGCCGTACGCATCTGCAGCACGCCCAGCCGGTCCTCTTCGCGCACCACGTCCTGGCGCACGTCCAGTCGCTGTCCCGGGACGCGGAGCGGCTGCGGCAGTGGGACTCCCGGACGGCCGTGTCGCCGTACGGTTCGGGCGCGCTGGCCGGGTCCTCGCTCGGCCTCGACCCGGAGGCGGTCGCGCGGGACCTCGGCTTCGAGCACGGCTCGTCCGCCAACTCCATCGACGGGACGGCCTCGCGCGACTTCGTCGCGGAGTTCGCCTTCATCACCGCGATGATCGGCGTGAACCTCTCCCGCATCGCCGAGGAGGTCATCATCTGGAACACGAAGGAGTTCTCCTTCGTCACCCTCCACGACGCCTTCTCGACCGGCTCGTCGATCATGCCGCAGAAGAAGAACCCGGACATCGCCGAACTGGCGCGGGGCAAGTCGGGCCGCCTCATCGGCAATCTGACGGGCCTGATGGCCACGCTCAAGGCCCTGCCGCTCGCGTACAACCGCGACCTCCAGGAGGACAAGGAGCCGGTCTTCGACTCCTGCGACCAGCTGGAGATCCTGCTGCCCGCCTTCACCGGCATGATGGCGACGCTCACCGTCCACCGCGAGCGCATGGAGGAGCTGGCCCCGGCCGGCTTCTCGCTCGCCACCGACATCGCCGAGTGGCTGGTCAAGCAGGGCGTGCCGTTCCGTGTCGCGCACGAGGTCGCGGGCGAGTGCGTGAAGGTCGCCGAGGCCGAGGGCAAGGAGCTCGACGAGCTCACCGACGAGCAGTTCGCCACGATCTCCGAGCACCTCACGCCCGAGGTGCGCACCGTCCTGAACGTGCCGGGCGCGCTGGCCTCCCGCGACGGCCGCGGCGGCACCGCTCCCTCGGCCGTCGCCGACCAGCTCGCCGACGTCAAGGCGGACCTGTCGGTGCAGAAGGAGTGGGCGGGCGCACGCAAGTGACGCAGGGGCGTCGCGGGCCATCAGGGGCGTCGCGGGTTACGTTGACGGGGAACGCCCCTACAACGAGGAGCCCGCGATGCCCTTCGCCCGGCTGGCCGAAGCCACGTCCCCGACCGCGCACATAGGGCTCGGTCTCGCCGCCGTCGGCAGGCCCGGCTACATCACGCTCGGCCGCGACACCGACCTGCCGCACCCCCGCAGCGTGGATGCCCTGCGCGAGCGGACCCTCGAACTCCTCGACGCGGCCTACGCCTCGGGCGTCCGCTACATCGACGTGGCGCGGTCGTACGGCCGCTCCGAGGAGTTCCTCGCCGACTGGCTGCGCGCCAGGCCCGACATCCGCGACGTCGTCGTCGGCAGCAAGTGGGGCTACACCTACACGGCCGACTGGCGCACCGAGGTCGAGGGCCCGCACGAGGTCAAGGACCACAGCCCGGCGGCGTACGCTCGCCAGCGCGCCGAGACCGCCGACCTGCTCGGCGACCGGCTCGACCTCTACCAGGTCCACTCCGTGACACCCGGGAGCCCGGCGCTCACCGACAAGGAACTCCACGCCCGCCTCGCCGAGCTCGCGGCCGAGGGCATCACGGTCGGCCTCTCCGTGAGCGGCCCCGAACAGGCGGCCGCGATCCGCGCCGCCCTCGCCGTGACCGTCGACGGGGAGCCGCTCTTCCGCACCGTCCAGGCGACGTACAACATCCTGGAGACCTCGGCGGGACCCGCGCTCGCGGAGGCGCACGACGCGGGACTCACCGTGATCGTCAAGGAAGGCATGGCCAACGGCCGGCTGGCCGGGCCCTACGCGCCGCCCGTGCTGCGCGAGGTCGCCGACGAGACGGGGCTCGGCTGCGACGCCGTGGCGCTCGCCGTCCTGCTGGCCGAGCCGTGGGCGGGCGTCGTCCTGTCCGGCGCGGCCACCTCGGTCCAGCTCGTCTCCAACCTGCACGCCGCCGCCGTCGACCTGGACGTGAGCCAGGTGGAGCGGCTCGTGGGGCTCGCGCAGGACCCCGCCGCGTACTGGGAGGGCCGCGCGCGGCTCCCCTGGAACTGACGGGTCGCGTCTCCGGAGCAGGCCGCCGACCACGCCGACCAGCTGCGTGAGACGAAAATGTCTCACGCGGCTTAAGCTTGTCTCATGTCAGTCGATCGCGACCAGGTCCTGCGCACCGCCGCGGCCCTGCTCACCCGCAAAGCCACCTCCACCATGGACGAGGTCGCCCGCGCCGCCGGCATCAGCAGGGCGACCCTCCACCGCCACTTCGCCGGCCGCGACGCGCTCGTCCTCGCCCTGGAAGAGCTGGGCCTCCAGGAGTGCGAGGCCGCCCTCGGCCGTGCCGCGCTCGACGAGGGCGGCGCGGGCGACGCCCTGCGGCGCCTGGTGAAGGAGATCGAGCCGGCCGCAGGGCTGCTCGCGTTCCTCTACACGGAGAACCAGCTCTTCGAGGGCGACGCGCAGCACGAGGGCTGGTCCCACATCGACGAGCGGCTCGCCGCGCTGTTCCGGCGCGGCCAGGAGAGCGGCGAGTTCCGCATCGACCTGACACCCGCCTGGCTGACCGAGGCGCTCTACGGCCTCATCGGCTCCGGCGCCTGGGCCGTACAGGACGGCCGGGTGGCCGCCAACGACGTCTCGTACATGATCGCCGAGCTGCTGATCGGCGGCGTACAGCGGAGAGTGGACTCATGACCAGCATCCACCGGCCGACAGCGGCACCGAAGGCGGAGCGCAGCCCCGGCCGCTGGCTCGCGCTCGCCGTACTCGCGCTGGCCGTGCTCCTCGTCGCCGTCGACGCGACCGTGCTCGGCCTGGCGACGCCGTACATCAGCGAGGACCTCAAGCCCTCCGGCACCCAGCTGCTGTGGATCGGAGACGTCTACTCCTTCGTCATCGCGGGCCTGCTCGTCTCCATGGGCAGCCTCGGCGACCGCATCGGCCGCAAGAAGCTGCTGCTCACCGGAGCCGTCGCCTTCGGCGCGGTGTCGGTCCTCAACTCCTACGCCACGAGCCCCGAGCTGATGATCCTGGCCCGCGCACTGCTCGGTGTCGCGGGCGCGACGCTCATGCCGTCGACGCTGGCGCTGATCCGGAACATCTTCCACGACCCGCGCGAGCGCAGCCTCGCGGTCGGCATCTGGGGCGCCATGGCGTCCGCGGGCGCCGCCGTCGGACCCGTCGTCGGCGGCTTCCTGCTCGAACACTTCTGGTGGGGCTCGGTCTTCCTCATCAACCTGCCCGTCATGGCCGTGCTCGTCCTCGTCGGCATCAAGTTCCTGCCCGAGTCCAAGAACCCGGCGCCAGGGCCCTGGGACCTGATCAGTGTCGTGCTCTCGCTCATCGGCATGATCGCGGTGGTGTACGCCATCAAGGAGGCGGCCGCGCACGGGCTGCGCTGGGACGCCGTGGCGGCCGCCGTCGTCGGCGTCGCCGCGCTCGTCTGGTTCGTACGCCGCCAACTCACGCTCCCCGCGCCGCTCCTGGACATGCGGCTCTTTCGCAACCGCGGGTTCTCCGGGGCGGTCCTCGCCGACCTGCTGACCGTCCTCGGCCTCTCCGGCCTGGTCTTCTTCCTCTCCCAGTTCCTGCAACTCGTGCAGGGCAGGCGGCCGTTCGAGGCGGGCCTCGCCGAACTGCCCGCCGCGGTGGGCGCGGTCGGAGCCGGACTGATCGCGGGCATGGTGGCCCGGCGGTTCTCGGTACGGATCGTGGTCGCGGGCGGCCTCGCGGCGGTCGGCCTCTCGCTCGCCGCGCTGACGGGGCTGAGCCAGCACACCGGCTATCCGCTGCTCGGCGCGTCGCTCCTGGTCGTCGGCATCGGTGCGGGCTTCTCGTTCACCGTGACCGCCGACGTCATCCTCTCCAGCGTCCCCAAGGAACAGGCGGGCGCGGCCTCCGCGGTCTCCGAGACGGCGTACGAACTGGGCGCGGCGCTCGGCATCGCCCTGCTCGGCTCCATCGTCACCGGCGTCTACCGCGACTTCACGGCCCCGCCGGGCACGCCGCCCGACGTCGCATCGGCCGCGCACGAATCGCTGGGCGGCGCGGTGGAGTCCTCGGCCGCGCTGCCGTCCGCCCAGGCGGACGTACTCCTTGCGTCAGCCCAGTCCGCCTTCGTGGACGGCCTGCGCCTCGCGGCGGGCGTCGGGGCGGGGGTTCTCCTCGTGACCGCGGTGGTCGCCTGGTTCCTCCTGAAGGACCAGAAACTGGAGGACGGCGGCCCGGGCCCCGAGCACTGACCGCGGGGCGGGTTCGTCACCTGCGGGCCGGTGGGGGCTGGCCGCGCAGTTCCCCGCGCCCCTAAAAGCCCCCGCAGCATCCGGCGACGGTCGGGCCCCTCAGGGGCGCGGGGAACTGCGCGACCAGCCACAGACGACCCGCAGCCGACAAACAGGCCACCCCGGTGCCGGGTGACGTAACCGAGAACGCCCGCCCCGGCACCGGGGGAAAGCCCCGGCCCCGGTGCGGGCGCACCAGTAATCCGCTCAAGCCCCGCAGGGCTACGCGGCTTTCGCCTTAGTCGCGTACATATCCACGTACTCCTGCCCCGAAAGCAGCATGACCTCCGTCATCACGGAGTCCGTCACCGCGCGCAGCACATAGCGGTCACGGTCCATCCCGTCGTACCGGGAGAACTCCATCGCCTCGCCGAAGCGGACCGTCACCTTGCCGGGGCGGGGGAGCCCCTTGCCGCCGGGCTGGAGCTTGTCCGTGCCGATCATCGCGAAGGGGACGACGGGCGCACCGGTCATCAGGGTGAGGCGGGCGATGCCCGTACGCCCCCGGTACAGCCGCCCGTCGGGAGACCGCGTGCCCTCGGGGTAGATGCCGAAGACCTTGCCGTCGTCGAGAACGCGACGACCGGTCATCAGCGCGGCGACACCGCCGCGTCCGCCGTCACGGTCCACCGGGATCATGCCGACGCCGGTGAAGAACCACGCCATGAGGCGGCCCTTGAGACCCTTGCCGGTGACGTACTCGTCCTTGCCGATGAAGAACACCGGCCGGTTGGCCACGAGCGGCAGGATCATCGAGTCGATGAACGTCAGGTGGTTTCCGGCCAGGATGACGGGTCCGGTCCCCGGGATGTTCTCGGCACCTTCTACCCGTGGGCGGAACATCAGGCGCAAGATCGGTCCGAGCACTGCCTTGATGAGCGCTAGACGGGACAACAGGCCCTCCGGTGTCAACGGGTCGACGACGAGTAAGTGCAGGTGAGTACGGTACTCGCGGGCCACCGCCGTTTGCACATCGGGTACATGCACCCGATACGCAGTGTTGACCTGATTTCGTGCGGTGCCGCCCAGGGCCGTCGCCTGTGGGACGACCGTATCCGGGCGGGGTCGCTGTGGCCCGAATCAGTGGTTCTTGTCACGCACCCGCATCGCTCTGCGTGGCGGCCGGCGCGCAGAGGCCGCCACCCCCATGGTGCGCCCACTCGACACGCCGCGTCAGCCCGCCGTTCCTTCCAGGGTCTCCCACAGGTCACTTGTGGCCACCTACGATCAGTCCCGCTTTGTCAGGTGCAAGGCATGCGTACATCGGGAGGAGCGCCAATGGCGACGCAGGAGTCGGGTCAGCAGCAGCCGGGGACAACCCCGGGGCGTCGAGCGGTACTGGGGGCGGCGATCCTCGGCGCGGGCACGGCCGCGGTCGGGCTGCCCGGCGTCGCGAGAGCCGACGAACGGCACGGCGGGGGACAGGGCGGACACGGCGGACATGGCGGATACAAGTCCCTGCCGGTGCCGACCGTCGTCGCGCACCGCGGGGCCAGCGGCTATCGGCCGGAACACACACTCGGCTCGTACCAGCTCGCCCTCGACATGGGCGCCCACGTCATCGAGCAGGACGTCGTGCCCACCAAGGACGGCCATCTCGTCTGCCGGCACGAGAACGACATCACCGCGACGACGGACGTCTCGGCGCGCCCCGAGTTCGCGTCCCGCAAGACCACCAAGTCCGTGGACGGCACCTCGCTCACCGGCTGGTTCACCGAGGACTTCACGCTCGCCGAGCTGAAGACGCTGCGCGCCAAGGAGCGCATCCCCGGCACCCGCCAGCGCAACACCCTCTACGACGGCCGCTGGGACATCCCCACCCTCGAAGAGGTCTTCCGCTGGGCCGAGAAGGAAGGGCGCAAGCGCGGCAAGCCGGTCTGGCTGCACATCGAGACCAAGCACCCCACCTACTTCCGCAAGCTGGGCCTCGGCCTGGAGGAGCCGCTCGCCAAGCTCCTGCGCCGCTACGGCCGCCACAAGAAGAACTCGCCGAACTTCCTCCAGTCCTTCGAGCCCAGCAGCATCCAGCGCCTGGCCAAGCTGGTCTCCGCGCCGCGCGTCGTGCTCCTGTCGACCGCGAGCTCCCGCCCCTGGGACTTCGTCGAGGCGAACGACCCGCGCACCGTCGCCGACCTGATCACGCCCAAGGGCCTGCGGTGGATGGCCGGTTTCGCGCAGGGCATCGGCCCGACCCTCGACCTGATCATCCCGCGGAAGGCCGACGGCAGCCTCGGCACCCCGACCACCCTGGTCAAGGACGCGCACGCGGCGCACCTGATCCTGCACCCGTACACGATGCGCAACGAGAACACCTTCCTGCCCGCGAACTTCAGGAAGGGCACCGACCCGAGCGCCTACGGCGACGCCTTCGGCGCCTTCAAGGCCTACTTCGAGACGGGAATCGACGGGATCTTCTCCGACAACTGCGACACCGCACTGCTCGCGGCCGCGGACTTCGTCAACCGGTGAGGCCCCGGCCCCGGTTGGGGTGATCGACGGCCGCTCCGGAAACCTCGTACCGGAGCGGCCGCGTCCAGGCGTGCATGACCTACGAGCTCCACCCCACCCTCATCCCCTCGCTCCGGCCGCTGCTCGCGGCCGAGGCGTCGGCCGAGGCGCTCGGCTCGGGCGCCGACCCCGGCGACCTCGAACAGGCCGTCTGGCTGCGCCTTCTGGAACGTCTGGAATCCGACGGGCCGCCCGCAGACCCGGCGCTGTGGCTGCGCGGCGCCGTCCAGTCCGAGGCGCGCCGCACCCGGCGTACGAGCCGACGGGAAGCGGCGTACGCGACCGAGCCCCGCGACGACGCCGAGCGGGGCCCCGAACAGCGCGCGCTGACCGCCGACCGGGACCGCACCCTGCACGCCGCGGTGCGCAGGCTGCCCGGCCGCTGCCCCCGCCTCATGGCCGCGCTGCTGTCCCCCGAGGACCTCACCTACCGGGAAATCGCAGGAGAGTTGGGAATGTCACAGGGGAGCCTGGGGCCGGAACGTTCCCGTTGCCTGGGATGCCTGCGCAGAATGCTGGCGGCGGAGGTTGCGGCTCCCACGCCTTGGGCAGTGGAGCGATAGACAACCGGTGGAGCAGGTGAGCGGGAGGCATGCACACATGGGCATGAGCGTGACCATCTCGGCGGCGGCGGCCGACGACACGGACGCCGCCGAACAGATCCTCAAACTGCAGTACCTCTGCTACCAGAGCGAGGCCGAGCTCTACGGCGACTACTCGATCGAGCCCCTGACCCAGTCCCTGGACTCCATCAGGGCCGAACTGGCCGCGGGCACCGTCCTGGTGGCCAAGCTCGGCGACGAGGTGGTGGCTTCCGTGCGCGGCACGGTCGACGCCGACGGCACGGCGCGCATCGGCAAGCTCATCGTCCACCCCAGGATGCAGCGGCACGGCCTGGGCGGGCGGCTCCTCGACGCGATCGAGCTCCGCCTCGGCGAGGGCGGCACGGCCAAGTGCTTCCAGCTCTTCTCGGGGCACCGCAGCGAGCAGAACCTCCAGCTCTACCGCAAGCACGGGTACGCGCTCGTGAGTACGCAGCGCGTGAACGAACGGCTCACCATCGTGACCCTCGCCAAGGACTCCGACACGCGCGCGTACGTGGCGAGCGCCTAGCGATGAAAACAGCGGCCCACA
This sequence comes from Streptomyces sp. NPDC093510, assembly GCF_040683555.1. Classification (NCBI taxonomy): domain Bacteria; kingdom Bacillati; phylum Actinomycetota; class Actinomycetes; order Kitasatosporales; family Streptomycetaceae; genus Streptomyces; species Streptomyces sp. NPDC093510. Next base: position 17,298 of record NZ_JBFBEE010000008.1, on the reverse strand, counting down.
GCCCAAGATCCGCGTCAAGAACGCGGTGAGCGGTCCGCGAGGGCTCAGTGCTCCGTGCGCCGGGCCTTCGCCAGCCAGAAGATCGCCGTCACCGGCAGGATCACCGGGATGAAGAGGTAGCCCATCCCGAAGTCCGACCAGACCGTGGAGTCGGGGAAGGCGGACGGCTCCACCAGCGTCCAGGTGCCCACGCCCAGCACGCCGACCAGCTCGGCGGCGCAGCACACCAGCGCCGCCGTGCGGGCCGCCGACCCGCCGCGCACCAGTGAGTACGTGATGAAGCCGTAGACGAGGCCCGCGACCGCGGACAGCGAGTACGCGAGCGGGGCCTTGTCGAAGTCGGCGGAGATCTGCACGGCCGAGCGGGACACCGCCCCGACGACCATCACGCCGTACAGCCACACCAGCAGGATGCCCGGGCCGGTGATCAGCTTCTGGCGGGTCTCGCCGGGCTCGCTCTCTTCGGTCACCGTCACCTCAGCCTCCCCAGATGTCGTAGAGCCGCACTTCGAGCCCGGCGAGGACCACGCCGCCCGCGGCGACCGTCACGGAACCCCAACGGCTGCGCTCGGCGAGGGACATGAAGCCCGCGGCGGGGATACAGGCGAATGCGCCAAGGAGATACGCCACGAAGATCGTCGTGCCCTGGTCCGCGTGCTCGCCGCGCGCGAGCTGGACGATGCCGGCGACCAGCTGAACGGCGGCCAGGAGGGTCACCACGGCCATGCCGATGAAGTGCCAGTCCTTGGTCGGCTGGTCGCGGTACGCGGCGAAACCGCACCAGGCGGCGAGGGCGAGCGCGGCCACCGAGGTCGCGATCGTCAGGGCAACAAGCATGCTCTTGACTTTATTACGGGACCTCCGGCCCGGTGCGCGCGGCCCTCGGGCCCGTGCACGGCCCGCGGGGACGCCCCGTACGCTCGATGATTATGAAGATCCACGCTGACGCGCTCCTGTTCGACAACGACGGCACCCTCATCTCCTCCATGGAGTCGGTGTACCGCTGCTGGACGCGGTGGGCGCAGGAGTACGGGATCACCGCCGAGGAATTCGGCCGGGTCGAGCTGCACGGGCGCCCCGCCGCCGACATCGCCGCCGACCTGCTGCCGCCGGAGAAGATCGCCGAGGCCGTCGCCCGCATCGAGGAGCTGGAGGTCTCCGACGTCGCGGGCGGTGTCGTGCTGCTGCCCGGCACCCGCGAGCTGCTGGACTCGCTGCCGATGGACCGCTGGGCCGTGGTGACCTCCGCGACGCGCGTCCTCGCCGAGGCGCGGCTCGCCGAGGTCGGCATCCGTCCCGGTCTCGTCATCGCCGCCGACGACATCACGCACGGCAAGCCCGACCCGGAGCCCTTCCTCCTCGCCGCCGGCAAGCTCGGCGCCGACCCCGCCCGCTGCGTCGTCTTCGAGGATGCCCCGGCAGGTTTGCAGGCGGGTCGGGCCGCGGGCATGACGACCGTGGCGTTGGCCACAACGCACGATGCCTGCGAGCTCTCCGCCGACGTGGTCGTCACCGACCTCTCCGTCGTGTCCGCGCAGGCCACGGAGGCCGGCGTGGAGATCGTCCTCGCCGACTGAACCGCCCGTCACCGGCGTCCGCGGCCGTCCCACCGCTGTCCGTATACCGGACAGCGGTGGTGGACACCGACCTCACGCGTGTTTTACTTGGCCCCATGACCACGACGAGCAGCCGCACCCTTGCGACCGAGGCGATCACGACGCCCGGTGCTCGTTGTATGTGTCGAATGTGCGCCTTCTGAGGGCCCCCGCACCACCTCTGAGCCTCGCGCCCCGAAGCGAAGCCGCTGTGCCGCACTCCTGATCGACGTACTCCGTGAACCGCATCTCGATGAACTCCATGGAGTCGACAAGTCGATGCATGAGGCGAGCCGGCCCCGCGCACACGTCCTCCGGTTCCCCCGCACCACCACCGCGAGAACCGTGCCGCGTTCCGAACGAATGCCCCGTGCCCGGCGATCCCGCGCCGCGCACTCGACAGTGACGGAAACCCCTGTGATCACCACTTCCGGCCTCACCAAGGTCTACCGCTCACGCGGTCGTGAAGTAACCGCCCTCGACGGAGTCGACCTGCACGTCCGCGAGGGCGAGGTGTACGGCGTCATCGGCCAGTCCGGCGCCGGCAAGTCCTCCCTGATCCGCTGCGTCAACCTCCTGGAGCGCCCCACCTCCGGCACCGTGACCGTCGCCGGCCAGGACCTCACCGCCCTGGCGGGACGCGGCCCGCGCGCGGGCAAGGAACTGCGCCAGGCCCGCAGCCGCATCGGCATGGTCTTCCAGCACTTCAACCTGCTGTCCTCGCGCACCGTGCAGGACAACGTCGAGCTGCCCCTGGAGATCCTCGGCCTCTCCGGCCAGGAGCGCTCCCGCAAGGCCCTCGAACTCCTCGACCTGGTCGGCCTCGCCGACAAGGCCAGGTCCTACCCGGCCCAGCTCTCCGGCGGTCAGAAGCAGCGCGTCGGCATCGCCCGCGCCCTGGCAGGCGACCCGAAGGTGCTGCTCTCCGACGAGGCGACCAGCGCCCTCGACCCCGAGACCACCCGCTCCATCCTCCAGTTGCTGCGCGACCTCAACCGGCAACTCGGCCTGACCGTGCTGCTCATCACGCACGAGATGGACGTCGTCAAGAGCGTCTGCGACTCCGCCGCCCTCATGGAGCGCGGGCAGATCATCGAATCAGGCACCGTCAGCGAACTGCTCGCCACCCCCGGCTCCGAGCTCGCCGCCGCGCTCTTCCCGGTCAGCGGCGAGGCCACGGGCGAGAACCGCACCGTCGTCGACGTGACCTTCCACGGCGAGGCCGCCACCCAGCCGGTCATCTCCCAGCTGTCACGCACGTACAACATCGACATCTCGATCCTCGGCGCCGCGATGGACACCGTCGCGGGCAGGCAGGTCGGACGCATGCGGATCGAGCTGCCCGGCCGCTTCGAGGAGAACGTCGTCCCGATCGGCTTCCTGCGCGAGCAGGGCCTCCAGGTCGACATCGCGGGCGAAGACGCCGAGCCGACGCCGAAGAGCGAGACGCTGCTGGTCAAGGAAGGTGCCAAGTGACCTGGTCGGAGATGCAGCCCCTGCTGGAGCAGGCCTGTTGGGACACCCTCTACATGGTGGGCTGGTCGACGCTGATAGCCGTCGTCGCCGGACTGCCGCTCGGCGTCCTGCTCGTCCTCACCGAGCGTGGTGGCCTGTTGCAGAACGCCATCCTCAACAAGGTGATCGGGCAGATCGTGAACATCGCCCGCTCGATGCCCTTCATCATCCTGATGGTCGCCCTGATGGGCTTCACGCGCTGGATCACCGGCACCACGATCGGCCGCGAGGCCGCCCTCGTGCCGCTGGCCATCGGCGCCATCCCGTTCTTCGCGCGCCTGGTGGAGACCTCCATCCGTGAGGTCGACGGCGGGCTCGTCGAGGCCGTGCAGTCGATGGGCGGCTCCACCTGGACCGTCGTGCGCAAGGTCCTCGTCCCCGAGTCGCTGCCCTCGCTGATCTCGGGCGCCACCACCACGATCGTCGCGCTCATCGGCTACTCCGCCATGGCGGGCACCGTCGGCGGCGGCGGCCTCGGCGACCTCGCCCTGCGCTACGGCTACCAGCGCTTCGAGACCGAGCTGATGTGGATCACCGTGGCGGTCCTCGCCGTGGTCATCTCGATCATCCAGTTCGTCGGCGACTACGCGGCCCGCAGGCTGCACAAGCGCGGCGGCGGCTCCGGCCGGCTGCTGCTCTTCCGGCCGCTGCGGGGCGCGCAGCCCTCCGCCGTCGCCGCTGAGTCGACGACGAAGACCGGCTGACCGGCTGACCGGCCCGCCCCGCGCCACCGCAGACTTCCCCGCGCACCACCACCGCGGGGCTGCACCACCCATGGAGAAAGGCACTTTTCGTGCGTAACACCGCCAAGATCACCACCGCTGTCCTCGCCGCCGGAGCCCTCACCCTCGGGCTCTCCGGATGTGGCGCCGACAAGGGCTCCGACAAGGACGGCCCGCTCGTCGTCGCCGCGACCCCGACGCCGCAGGGCGAGATCCTGGACTACGTCCAGAAGAACCTCGCCAAGAAGGCAGGACTCGACCTCGAGGTGAAGGAATTCACCGACTACATCACGCCGAACACCGCCGTGGAACAGGGCGAGGTCTTCGCGAACTACTTCCAGCACAAGCCGTACCTGGACGACTTCAACAAGAAGCGCGGCACCGACATCGTGCCCGTCCCGGGAGCCACGGTTCACCTGGAGCCGCTCGGCGTCTACTCGAAGAAGGTCAAGAAGCTCGGTGAGCTGAAGAACGGCGCCACCGTCGCCATTCCGAACGACACCACCAACGAGGCCCGCGCGCTCAAGCTCCTCGCGGACAACGGCATCATCGAGCTCAAGAAGGGCGTGGGCTACGAGGCCACCCCCAAGGACGTCGCCAAGAACCCCAAGAACATCAAGTTCAAGGAGCTCGAGGCCCCCACGGTGCCCCGCACCCTGGACGACGTCGACGCCGCGGTGATCAACGGCAACTACGCCCTGGAGGCCAAGCCCGCGCTCAGCCCCGCCAAGGACGCCATCGTCGCCGAGCCCGCCAAGGGCAACCCCTACGGCAACTTCCTCGCCGTGAAGAAGGGCGACGAGAACGACCCGCGCGTGAAGAAGCTCGCCAAGCTCCTCACCTCGCCCGAGGTCAAGAAGTTCATCGACGACAAGTACGACGGCGCCGTCGTCGCGGCGTTCTGACCGTGCGTACGTCCGCCATCGCCGCCGCGGCGGGGACCCTGACCCTCGCTCTGGGCCTCACCGCGTGCGGCGCGGACACCGGGAACGACGGCGAGCTCGTGGTCGGCGCCACCCCCACACCGGCCGGCGAAGTCCTCGCGTACATCGAGCAGAACCTCGCGAAGAAGGAGGGCCTCGACCTCCGGATCACGGAGTTCACGGACTACGTCACGCCGAACACCGCACTCCAGGAGGGCTCCCTCGACGCCAACCTGTACCAGCACACCCCCTACCTCGAAGACTTCAACAAGTCGAAGAAGGCGGACCTGGTACCGGTCACCGAGGTGTACCTGCCTCCGATGGGCGTGTACGCGAAGAAGGCCAAGGGCATCACTGACGTCACCGACCTCCCCCAGGGTGCGACCGTGGGCGTTCCGAACGACACGACCAACGAGGGACGGGCGCTCCAACTGCTCGCCTCCCAGGGCGTCATCGGGCTCAAGAAGGGCGTCGGCGGCACCGCGACGCCCGAGGACATCACGTCCAACCCGAAGAAGCTCGACATCAAGCCGCTCGAACCGGCCCAGCTGCCGCGCTCGCTCGACGACCTCGACGCGGCGGTCATCAACAACAACTACGCGCTCGACGCGAAGCTCAGCCCCAAGAAGGACGCCATCCTCCTGGAGTCGCCGAAGAGCAACCCCTACAACAACGTCCTCGCCGTCAAGAAGGGCGACGAGAACGATCCGCGGGTCAAGAAGCTGGCGAAACTGCTGACGTCACCCGAGGTCAAGAAGTTCATCGAGGACAAGTACAAGGGTTCCGTCCTGCCCGTCGAGGCGGGCTGAACGGCCTCCCGCGCGCGTGACACCCACGGGGTCCTCCTCCACACCGGGAGAGGACCCCGTGGTGCGTCTGCGCCCGCGCATGCTGCATGCTGGCACCTCAGAAGACCGAAAGGTGAAGGTCCTTCAGGTCTATGAAGTTATGGAGCGGCGCATGACTACAGCCTCCTCGGGCTCGGCGGGCGCATCGGGCGCAGCGGGTGCAGCGGGTTTGTCGGAGTTCCCCGACATCTCGATCAGTACCGAGCGGTTGGTGCTGCGCCCCCTCGAAGAGGCGGACGTCCCCGCGTACGCGGAGATGATGAACGACGAGCAGGTCACCGCCTGGACCTCCGTGCCCCAGCCCTTCACAGAGGCCGACGCCGGCGACTGGATCACCCGCCTCGCCCCCGCCGAGCGCTCCGAAGGACGCGGCATCGTCCTCGCCGTCACCGAGTTCCTCACCCAGCGCCTGGTCGGCATCATCCAACTCCGGGGCACCGACTGGCGGGTGCGTTCCACCGAACTGAACTACGTCGTCGCCCCCTGGGCTCGCGGCGAGGGCTACGCGTCCGAGGCGGCCCTCGCCACCGCCCAATGGCTCTTCCACGACCAGAAGTTCGAGCGCATCGAGCTGCGCACCGCCGCCGACAACACCGCCGCCCAGCAGGTCGCGCAGAAGATCGGCTGCATCAGCGAGGGCGTCCTGCGCGGCGCCTGGATAGCACGCACCAGGAACGGCGGCGACCCCTTCGGCGGCTGGCTCCAGGTCCGCACCGACCTGATCGTCTGGAGCCTCCTCCCCGAAGACCTCGAAGGCGTCTCCGAGAGCCTCGCCGACAGCGGCTTCTCCGCCTTCTCCGACTGGAACTGAGCCCGATCCCAGCAGGTACGCTCGTTCCTGGCCGCGTGCCCGGCTGCCCCCGCGCAGCCGCTGCCCCGCACTGACGACCCGCGAGAACCCAGGAGACAGACGACGATGGCCGACCGGGTCACGGTGATCGGCTGGGACGGTACGCCGCTGACCGCCGCGGCACGCTCCGCGCTCGGCGCGGCGACGCTCGTGGCGGGCGCCGCCCACCACCTGGCGCTGGACGAGCTCCCCGCACGCGCCGAACGCATCCGCCTCGGCAGCGTGGGCCTCGCCGCCCGCCGCATCGCCGCCCACCGCGGCACCGCCGTCGTCCTCGCCGACGGCGACCCCGGCTTCTTCGGGGTCGTACGCACCCTGCGCGCCCCCGAATTCGGCCTCGAGGTCGAAGTGGTGCCCGCCGTCTCCTCCGTCGCCCAGGCCTTCGCCCGCGCCGGCATGCCCTGGGACGACGCCGAGGTGGTGGTCGCCCACCGCCGCACCTTGCGCCGCGCCGTGAACGTCTGCCGCGCCCACACCAAGGTCGCCGTCCTCACCTCGCCCGGCGCGGGACCCGCCGAACTCGGCCTGCTGCTCCAGGGCGTCCACCGCACCTTCGTGATCTGCGAGGAGCTCGGCACCGAGCGCGAGCAGGTCTCCGTCGTCACCTCCGACAACGCCGCCGACCACAGCTGGCGCGACCCGAACGTCGTCATCGTCATCGGCGGCGCCGCCGCGTCCGCCGACACCGGCTGGATCATGGGGCGCGAGCCCGGCCCGCGCGGCTGGGCGCTGCCCGCCGCGGAGTACGGCGGCGACATCTGGCTCGGCGAGGGGGAGAGCGACCGGCTGCGGGCCGCGCAACTCGCGCGTCTCGGCCCGCGCGTGGGGGACCTCGTCTGGGACATCGGCTGCGGCAGCGGCGCCTTCACCGCGGAGGCGGCGCGCTTCGGCGCGGCCGTCATCGCCGTCGACCGCGACCCCGACGCCCTCGGCCGCACCACGGCGGCGGTCCGCCGCTTCGGTGTCCAGGCGCAGACCGTGCACGGCGTCGCCCCGCACATCCTCGAAGACCTGCCGGAACCCGATGTCGTACGCGTCGGGGGCGGGGGAGCCGCGGTGGTGTCGGCGGTCGCCGACCGGCGCCCGGAGCGCATCGTCACGCACGCCGCGACACGCGACGCGGCCGAACTCATCGGCAGGGACCTGAGCGAACACGGGTACGCCGTCGAATGCGCTCTCCTGCAGTCCGTGGAGCTCGACACACGAGCCTGGCGCGAGGAGAAGCGGACGGTGGTCTTCCTCCTCTCGGGCCGACTGCCCGACCGCTCCCCGTGACCCTGCGGGCACAGAGCGCGGGGTAGGCTGGCCGATTGTTGTACTGCACCCGGGCGCCCAGCGGTTCGCTGGCCGATGTGCGGAAAGCTCGCCCGTTTTCGGGGGGTGTGTGGTACGGCGTGACCGGAGGACGCGCAACGTGGCGCAGTCCACAGCGGGCCGTGGCCGATCAAGCTGCCACGGCGGCGGACCGACAGGGAGAATGCCTGTGGTCCGGCGCGCGGTTCGTGCCGCGGGGCGCACACGCTCGTTGAGGATGACGGGCGGTCGGTGCGCCGCTCCGGGCGATGGGGCCTCCCCGGCCGAAGGCTGAGGGGCGGTCGAAGAAGCACTAACCGATGGGCGAGGGGTTACGCATGACCGACACCGGCCAGGTCCCGGGAGAGGGACTGCCGGAGGGCGCAGGCAACGGTGTACCTTCCGGGCCCGCGCAGGGCATGGGGGCACAGCAGCCGGGCGTTCCCGCTCCGGGTGCGCATACCTTCGTGGACCCGGCCGACCCCTCCGAGAACCCCGCTGACGACGACGACCTGCTGCTGATGCCGAGCGCCCAGGGCGCGTGGAACGAGGCGCAGCAGCAGACGGGCCATGTCGGCCATATCGGTCACGCCGGTGCCGTCCACGCCGTCCATCAGCCGGGACCGCACGAGACGTCCGGCCGGGACAGCGGCTCGGTCGACCTGACCGGTGTCCGTATGCCCGGCGGCATGCCCGCCGCGTCCCACCCCGGCCCGGCCCGCCGCCCGCTCCACCACGGCCCGTCCGGCCCGGCCGTGCCCGACGGCACGGGCAGCCCGGTGCGTTCGCTCGCCGACCGGGGGCCCGCCGGCGCGCCCCCCGCGCAGCAGCAGCAGCCCGCCGCGCCGGCGCGCCACGCGGGTCCGCCGACGACCGGCCCCGAGTACCTGGACATCCCGCGCGACGACGCGGAGCTGCCGGGCCCGCAGCTCGGCCGGATCCAGCCGCAGGGAGCCGAGGCGTGGGCGCCGCAGGACGACCAGGCGGCCCGTTCCGTACCAGCGGATTCCGTACCAGCAGAAACGGTCGTCCCAGACGCCGCAGAGGCCGCAGACGCCTCAGCCGTAACACCGGCACCGCAGTCCCCGGAAGCCGTTCCCTTCGGGCTGCCCGCCGAGGCGCAGACACAGTCGGACGTACCGGACGCACCGGACGTACCGGTGCAGTACGCCGCGCCGGAGGCGCCCGAGGCCCCCGCGTTCCCGCACGCGGCGGATGCCGCGGAGGCCGGACCGGATCAGGCCGCCCCTATGGCGCAGCAGGCCGACGAGCTCGGCCAGGTCCCGGCGGAAGCGCAGCAGTTCCCCGTCGCGCAGCAGCAGTTCCCCGTCGAGGAGCAGCAGTTCCCGATGGAGGCGCAGCAGTTCCCGACGGGTGAGCAGGCCGGTGAGCAGCAGTTCCCGGCGGAGGAGCAGCCCGCGCCCGCGTTCGCCCACGCCGGGCCCGCCGCCGTCGGTCACGGCGCGTTCGCCGTCGCCTCCGCCCAGCCCTGGGACGGCGCGCAGGTCCCGCACGCCGACGAGGCCGCTCAGCCCGGCTTCGCGCCCGAGGCGAGGCACGCCGCGCCGGGCCCGCACACCCCCGAACCGCACACCCCCGCCCCGCAGACTCCGCAGGACTCCGCGGCGCCCGTGAGCGCCCCGTACCCCGGCGACTTCGGCGGTGCCCAGGAACCCGCTCCCGTGGGGCAGTTCGTGCCGGTCGACGGCTCGGTCCCGACCACGCCGCACCTGGCCCCGACACCGCCGCACCCCTTCGTCGTCCCCCAGCAGGACCCGGCCGCCGAGAGCGCCGTCGACGAGGAGGCCCCCGCTCCGGACGCCCCCGTCGTCGTACCGGCCATGGAGACGGCGGAGACGGCGGAGGCAGCCGGGCCGGCACAGGTGACAGAGGTCGCGGCTCCCGAGGCCGTGACTGCCGCTCCCGAGGCTGTGCCCGCCGCTCCCGAGTCGGTGCCTGCCGCTCCGGAGGCCGTGCCCGCCGTGCCCGCAGGGACCACAGGGACCGCCGAGCCCGCCGAGCCCGTCGTTCCCGAAGCCCCGGCAGCCGCCGAGGGGAGACCCGAAGCCCCGCAGCAGCCCGCTGTGACGCTGCCCGGCCCGCGCGACGGCAGCGAGCCCGCGACGGCGCTCGCCGCCGAGCCGGCCCTCGCGCCGGAAGCGGAGGTTCAGCAGGACGGCGAGAGCGCGGCGGACGAGGCACGGGCCGAGGCGTCGGTCGAGACGCCTGCCGAGGCACTGACCGAGGCGCCTGCCGAGGTCACGGAGGCCCCCGGGACCCCCCAGGGACCGGACGTCTCCGCTGTGCCCCGTATTGTCTCCTCTGCGGCGGCTCCGACCGAGTTCCCGGCCGCCCCCGAGGCCGACCCGGCCGACGAGTTGGACGAGGCCGACGAAGTCATCTCGTTCGAACCGATCGAAGCGAACGAAGTGACCGAAGTGGCCGAAGCACCTGAGATGGCCGAAGCGCCTGAAGCCCCCGCCCCCGCACACGTCCTGACGCCGGGCTTCGTGCCCGGGACGGCCGAGGCTGCCGAGGCCCCCGAATTCCCCGAAGCCCCCGCGCCCCTCGCCGCGCAGGAAGCCCCCGAGGCGCCCGAAGCGCACGTCGCCGAAGCCCCGGAGCCCTTGGCCGCGGCAGAGGCCGTGACCGAAGCCGTGGCCGTGGCCGTGGCCGACGTCGTGACAGAGCCCGTGGCCGAGGCGGGCGCGGACCCGGCCGAGCCCGTCATGTCGCCCGGCACCGCCGCTCCCGGCTACGCCGACGCCGAGCGCGAGGCCGTCCTGCGCGTCATGCGCGAGCGCCGCGACATCCGCAACGGCTTCCGTTCGGACCCGATCCCGCACGAGGTGCTGCTGCGCGTCCTGGAGGCGGCCCACACGGCGCCCTCCGTGGGCCACTCCCAGCCGTGGGACTTCGTCGTCATCAAGTCCGCGGAGACCCGGCGCACGATGCACGAACTGGCCGCGCGCCAGCGCGACGCGTACGCCAAGTCCCTCCCCAAGGGCCGCGCGAAGCAGTTCAAGGAACTGAAGATCGAGGCCATCCTCGACACCCCGGTGAACATCGTGGTCACCGCCGACCCCACCCGCGGCGGCCGCCACACCCTCGGCCGGCACACCCAGCCGCAGATGGCCCCGTACTCCTCCGCCCTCGCGGTTGAGAACCTCTGGCTCGCCGCCCGCGCCGAAGGCCTCGGCGTCGGCTGGGTCAGCTTCTTCGACGAGCGCGAGATGGTCCGCGCGCTGGGCCTCCCGGAGCACCTGGAGGTCGTGGCCTACCTCTGCGTCGGATACGTCGACGAGTTCCCGGACGAGCCCGAGCTGATGCAGGCCGGCTGGTCCAAGCGCCGCCCGCTCTCCTGGGTCGTCCACGAGGAGACGTACGGCCGCCGCGCCCTGCCCGGCGAGGACCCGCACGACCTGCTCGCCGAGACCGTGGCCAACATCCGCCCGCTGGACGCCAAGGCGCTCGGCGAGGCCTGGGAACGCCAGAAGCGGATGACGAAGCCGCCGGGCGCGCTCGGCATGCTGGAGATCATCTCCGCCCAGCTCTCCGGACTCTCCCGGATGTGCCCGCCGCCCATCCCGGAGCCCGCGGCCGTCGCGATCTTCGCGGGCGACCACGGCGTGCACGCCCAGGGCGTCACCGCCTGGCCCCAGGAGGTGACCGCGCAGATGGTCGCCAACTTCCTCGGCGGCGGCGCGGTCTGCAACGCCTTCGCCAACCAGGTGGGCGCCGAGGTCTGCGTCATCGACGTGGGCGTGGCGAGCGAACTGCCCGCCACCCCCGGCCTGCTGCCCCGCAAGGTCCGGCCCGGCACGGCCGACATGACGACGGGACCCGCCCTGACCCGCGAAGAGGTCAAGGCGGCGATCGAGGTCGGCATCGAGACGGCCCGCGACCTGGTGGCCGCCGGCAACAAGGCGCTCCTCACCGGCGAGATGGGCATCGCGAACACGACCGCGTCCGCGGCCCTGATCTCCGTCTACACCGAGGTGGACCCCGCCGAGGTCACCGGCCGCGGCACGGGCATCAACGACGAGATGCACACCCGCAAGGTCGAGGTGGTCCGCCGCGCCCTGGACCTCCACAAGCCCGACCCGGCGGACCCGATCGGCGTCCTCGCGGCGATCGGCGGCCTGGAGCACGCGGCCATGGTCGGCCTCCTCCTCGGCGGCGCGTCCCTGCGCACCCCCGTGATCCTGGACGGCGTCAGCGCCGGCGCCGCGGCCCTGGTCGCCCGCGCCATCGCCCCGGAGGTCCTCGCGGCCTGCATCGCGGGCCACCGCAGCGCGGAGCCGGGCCACGTGGCGGCCCTGAACAAGCTGGGCCTGCGCCCCCTGGTCGACCTGGACCTGCGCCTCGGCGAGGGCACTGGCGCGCTCCTGGCCCTGCCGATCGTCCAGAGCGCCGCCCGCGCGATGCACGAGGTGGCCACGTTCGACTCGGCCGGCGTCACCGAGAAGTAGCCGCCCAGGGCCTGTCCGGACATGATCCGCCGGACAGGCCCCAGGGGCGAAGCCGCCGTTTTCGGTACCGGGGCGGGGCTGGGGGAGACCTCCGGCCTCGCCCCAGCCATACTGAACCCGCACGTCAAGCAGCCGCTCCAGCGCAGCAGCGGTAGCGCACCACGAAGACTCCGCCCGCACGAGGAGCCCCAGAGCCATGGCCGAAAACCCCGCCTACCCCGTAGGTCTCCGCCTCGCGGGACGCCGCGTCGTCGTCCTCGGCGGCGGCCAGGTCGCCCAGCGCCGCCTCCCGGCGCTGATCAAGGCCGGCGCCGACATCCTCCTTGTCTCTCCCTCGGCGACGCCGTCCGTCGAGGCCATGGCGGACGCGGGCGAGATCACCTGGACGAGGCGCCGCTACGAGGACGGCGACCTTCAGGACGCCTGGTACGCCCTCATCGCCACCAGCGACGACGAGGCGAACACCCGGGCCTCCGCCGAGGCCGAGCGGCACCGCGTCTGGTGCGTGCGCTCCGACGACGCGGAGGCGGCCACCGCCTGGACCCCCGCGACCGGCCGCTCCGAGGGCGTCACCGTCGCGGTCCTGTCCAGCGACGTCCACGACCGCGACCCCCGCCGCACCGCCGCCATCCGCGACGCGGTCGTCGAGGGCCTGCGCGACGGCAGCCTCGTCGCCCCCCACCTGCGCGCCAGGACCCCCGGCGTCGCCCTGGTCGGCGGCGGTCCCGGCGACCCCGACCTGATCACGGTCCGCGGCCGGCGCCTGCTCGCCGCCGCGGACGTCGTCATCGCCGACCGCCTCGGCCCCCGCGACCTCCTCGACGAGCTGCCGCCGCACGTCGAGGTCATCGACGCCGCGAAGATCCCCTACGGCCGCTTCATGGCGCAGGAGGCGATCAACAACGCGCTGATCGAGCACGCCAAGCAGGGCAAGGCCGTCGTCCGTCTCAAGGGCGGCGACCCCTACGTCTACGGCCGCGGCATGGAGGAGCTCCAGGCGCTCGCCGAGGCGGGCATCGCCTGCACCGTCGTACCCGGCATCTCCAGCTCGATCTCGGTCCCCTCGGCCGCCGGCATCCCGGTCACCCACCGCGGCGTCGCCCACGAGTTCACCGTGGTCAGCGGCCACGTGGCGCCGGACGACGAGCGCTCCCTGGTCGACTGGCAGTCCCTCGCCAAGCTGCGCGGCACCCTGGTGATCCTCATGGGAGTCGACAAGATCGGCAAGATCGCGGAGGCCCTCATCGCCCACGGGAAGAAGGCCGACACCCCGCTCGCCCTGATCCAGGAGGGCACGACGGCCGCCCAGCGCCGCGTCGACGCGACGCTCGGCACGGTCGCCGAGGCGGTCCGAACCCACGAGGTGAAGCCCCCGGCCGTCATCGTCATCGGCGACGTGGTGAAGGTCGGCCCCGAGCCCCTCGCGTAACCCGCCCCGCACACCCCCACGTAACCAGCGGTAACGGAACCCGTCCGCAGCCGTTGGCACCACACCCAGGACAAGGCAGTATCACCCTGTGGCTGATCTCATCACCGTCGACGACCCCGACGACCCCCGCCTGCGCGACTACACGGGCCTGACCGACGTCGAGCTGCGCCGCAGGCGCGAACCGGCCGAGGGCCTGTTCATCGCGGAGGGCGAGAAGGTCATCAGACGGGCCAAGGACGCCGGTTACGAGATGCGCTCCATGCTGCTCTCGGCCAAGTGGGTCGACGTCATGCGCGACGTCATCGACGAACTCCCGGCGCCGGTGTACGCGGTCAGCCCCGAACTCGCCGAACGGGTCACCGGCTACCACGTGCATCGCGGCGCCCTCGCCTCCATGCAGCGCAAACCGCTGCCCACCGCCGACGAACTCCTCTCGGCCACCCGCCGCGTCGTCGTCATGGAGGCGGTCAACGACCACACCAACATCGGCGCCATCTTCCGCTCGGCGGCGGCGCTCGGCATGGACGCGGTCCTGCTCTCCCCGGACTGCGCGGACCCGCTCTACCGCCGTTCGGTGAAGGTCTCCATGGGCGCCGTCTTCTCGGTCCCGTACGCCCGCCTGGAGTCCTGGCCCAAGGGCCTTGAGGGCGTCCGCGAGGCGGGCTTCAACCTCCTCGCGCTCACCCCCGACGAGAAGGCCAAGTCGCTGGACGAGGTGGCGCCGCACCGCATGGACCGCGTCGCGCTGATGCTCGGCGCGGAGGGCGAAGGACTCTCCACCCAGGCCCTGGTCGCCGCCGACGAATGGGTGCGCATCCCGATGGCCCACGGCGTGGACTCGCTCAACGTGGGCGCGGCGGCGGCGGTCGCGTTCTACGCGGTCGCGACGGGCCGCCCGCAGCTCTGACTCCGCAGCTGTGACCCCGTAGCTCTGCCCGGGCAGCTCTGTCCGGGCAGAACAGGCCCTCAGCCCCGGATGCCGGGCCCCGGATCGGCCTGCTCGGCCTGCGGGCCGTGCGATGGTGACTGCTGCTGGTGTACGCCGGTGGGGCCGAGGCTCCGCGCCGGCCCCTGGCACCCCTGGGCCGCCGCGATGCCGAGCGCGACCAGCAGCGTCACGACGACGAACACGGTGAGCCGCTGGCGCAGCAGCCGCGGATTGGCGGGCACCCGACGGCCCGTTCCCGTGGTGCGCGGTCCCTGGCGCCCGGTGCCGCTGCGCGGGGCGGACCTGCCGCCGGAGCGGGTGGTGTTGCGGGGCGCGGAGGGCCGGGAGCCGGACCGTGGCGCGGCGGTTCGGGACGCGGCGGGTCGGGAGGAGCCGGTCCGCGCCGGTCCGGACCGCGGCGGGGGAGTGGCGCCGGGAGCGGGCCGCCGCTGGGTGCGCTCGTCCAGGTAGCTCTCGGCGAGCCTGCCCGTGGGCCGGTCGTGGTCCTGGCGGGGCGCGGGCGGCCGGGTGTCGCTGATGCCCTGCGCCTCGCGGGCGGCGATCTCCTTCAGCCTCAGCGAGAGTTGGAGCGTGCTGGGCCGCTCCTCCGGGTCCTTGGCGAGACAGGCCCTGATGAGCGGCGCGAGGGCGTCGGGCACGCCGTGCAGCTGCGCCTCCTCGTGCACGACCCGGTAGAGCATGACCTCGGAACTGCCGTGCCCGAAGGGCGAGTCCGCCATGCCCGCGTACGCGAGCGTGGCGCCGAGCGCGAAGACGTCGGTGGCGGGCGTCACGGCGGCGCCGCGCACCTGTTCGGGAGCGAGGAAGCCGGGCGAGCCGACGGCGGTGCCGACATGGGTCAGCGTCGAGGCCCCCGTGGCCCAGGCGATACCGAAATCAATGATCCGCGGCCCCTTCGGGGACAGCAGAATGTTCGACGGCTTGAGGTCGCGATGCACGACACCGGCCTCGTGCACGGCCACGAGCCCCTCGGCCAGCGCCGAGCCGACCACTGCCACGTCCGCCGCGGAGAGCGGCCCTTCGGCGGCGACCTTGTCGTGCAGCGAGGGTCCCGGCACGTACTGCGTGGCGAACCACGGCCGGTCCGCGTCCAGGTCGGCGGCGACGAGCCGCGCGGTGCAGCCGCCACGGATGCGCCGGGCCGCCGAGACCTCCCGCGCGAACCGTGACCGGAACTCCTGATCCTCCGCCAGGTCGGGCCGGATCACCTTCAGGGCGACGCGCTGCCCCCGCCGGTCCGACCCCAGATAGACGACCCCCATGCCGCCGGCGCCCAGGCGCCTGTGCAGCCTGAACGAGCCGACGACACGCGGGTCCTCGCGCCGGAGCCGCATCATCGCCATGTCCATCCCCGCTACCCGGTCCGTCTGACGAGCCACAGCTTACGTTTCCGCGGCCGGGCACGTGCAGAGGCCGCGCCCTCGCGGGGCGATCGATTGTCAGTGCCGGGTGGGAAACTTGAAAAGTGGTCAGGGGACGGGGGGCGGGCGGTGGTTGCCGTCACCCTGCTCCCCAACCAACCATCACTGAAGGGGGATTGATCCCGTGAAGGGTGATCGTGTGGAGATAGTCGTGGACGCCGGTGACACGACTCGGACGTACGAAGTGGTGGCGAGCAGGGCCGGTCGGCGGGTGGAGACGGCGGTCCGCAGGGGAGTGGTGGAAGTGAGCGAAGTCACCCGTAGTGGCTCCGTGGTGCGGACGGCGCGCTTCATGGCGACCCGCGTCCTGGCTCTGGTGGAACAGCCCGTCCCCAGGGAGGACGCATCCGAGGCGACGGCCGCCCCCTCAGGGAAGACCCTGACTCCTGAGACGGGGTCCTAGGACCCCGTCTCCACCCACGGGAGTACGTGCGCATCGACCGCTCATCCTCGGGGAGGCCCGGCAATCGGTACGAGGGCATGACGCCTGGGACTTCCCGTGCCCCTAGATTTGAGGTCAAGCGGCGGGTGTAGCACTCGTCCCCCGAGGTCAGACACTCGCCGCTCCAAATTCACAACGAAGCGGTCAGGAGAGGAATCATGGCGGACACGGCACCGCGGACCATGATCCGCACGCAAGGGCGCAGGTTCTCCGCGTTCGGCGTCCGCCCGTCCGGTACGCGCCATCCCTTGGTGGCGACGGCCATGGTCCTCCCCCTGGCAGCCCTGCTCGTGGTCGTCTTCGGCGGCTGGGAGGCAGTGGTCACACAAGCGTCGTCCGTAGGCGTGATGCTGGGGCGCTGAGCGGCGCCCCAGGCCCGGAAGAGCGGTCCGGGCGGGGACATCCGGCCTTGAAACCCCGTGGGGACGGGGGTGCGGCGGACGGCAAAATGCCCGCGCAGCTGGGGAGCTGCGCGGGCATTGCCACGCCCACACCCCACCTCCCCACCACGCCCTCTCCCCCCGACCCAGCCAGACCCCACGCCCCCCTCCCAACCACCCCAGCCAGGCCCCTCCCGACCAACAGCCAGGCCCCGTCCCGACCACCCCAGCCAAGCCGCCTCCCGACCACCCCAGCCAAGCCGCCGCACCGCCACGCCCACCACGGCCCCACCCCCGCCCGCTCCTCCGCCGGCCCGCCACGGCCGCCCCCCCCAGCGGGCCCGCCGCCGCCCCCTCAGCCGGTCCACCACCGCGTTCACCGCCGCCCGGCCACCGCGCGGGCAGCGCCCCCCCGACAGCGCGCAAGACCACCCGACGCAACACCAGACACAGGCCACC